>JAJZBG010000008.1 GCA_021799035.1 Actinomycetes bacterium
GCTCGATGGCCCAGGTGCGCTTGGCAGCTCAGATAGTGGGAATCGTGCCGACGCCAGATGGCCACGGCTACTGGATGGTCGGAGCTGACGGCGGGGTGTTCACCTTCGGAGACGCCGGCTTCTACGGTTCGATGGCCCAGGTGCGCTTGGCAGCTCAGATAGTAGGCATAGTGCCAAGTCCCGACGGTCTTGGGTACTGGTTGCTAGGCGCTGACGGTGGCGTGTTCACCTTCGGTGATGCCCACTTCTACGGCTCGATGCACCAGTATCGTCACACGGCGGCCATAACCTGTATGGCAAGAGTAGGTTTTGCTAGCGCATCTTAGTCTTGCATGAGACTGCGCACCTTGGCATACGAGGTGCGCAGTCATTGTATCCAAAGCTCAGTTTCAGAACCTTTTCTGCGTAATTGCCGCTTTTCGAGTGAAAAGTCTCTGAAACCTTCCGATTCCACTTGTTCTCTTGCGGATTGCAATTCCAAAAGATGTGATGGCGAATCCGTCGTGCTCAAGTCGAAGATGGGCGCCTGACCAGGGCGGGCGGTCGATATGGCGATCAAATTCGGTTACGCCTAGTGTGAAGTCCAGCTTCATTGATCCGCCCACTTTTCGCAGAAGTCTAGCCAGCCTCTGGAGGTCTTTTCTTCGAAAAAGCACCGTAGGGCCGCTAGAAATAGTGTTTGAGTTGGAACTGACGTTGAATTCGGTTGTGTGGGCTGCTATTCCCCCGGGGCGAAGGCAGTCCATCTGGTTCAGCACAAAGCGGATGCCTTCCTCGATCGTTCCGAGGTGTTCGAAAGCGCATGAAGACCAGGTGAAGTCAAAGTCTCTTAGTTCACCAGGGATATTACGCATGTCCGCAGTCCTGTAGCACACAAGTTCGTCAAAAAGCTGCTGGCTGCAAAGGCCGTGTTCGTTCAGGTGATTGGCCTCTCCAGCGAACTGATTCGATTCACTCCAACCTGATGTCCTAGCGGCGTCGGCAGACTGGTCAGTCGCCACGATTTGGCAGCCAAGCGACGCAAAGAGTGGAACTAGCGGTTCTTTCCCGACTCCGAATCCCAATCCACGCATTCCTGGTTTGAGCATTTCATGGCGGGCAAGAGTGTTCGCAATGAAAGCCCACTCCCATATCTTTCGATGAACTGGTAGATCCATTCCAATCCCCGCCTCATCCCAGTAGGGGCGCATCAACTCTGCCCAGCGCCTGAGGTCTGGCGAGAAAAGCGACTCATAGGAGCACGGTTGTGAAACTGTGAGATATCTGCCTGTCGAGCCCACTATCTTCCTTCAGTTTTCCAGATCGGCAAATTGTATCAGTTCAGGGACAGATTTTCAGAGGCAAGCCGGTCCATGATGCAGCTGACAGTGCCCTGAAAGATGGTCGTCAAAGAGTGGATATGGCGATGTCATCTCCCTCTTCTTCGTTTCTGACCCTTGCGAGAGTGGCTGGCGACCCGAAACCTTGCTTTTGCCACGATGAGGTCGGTTCGCTTCGAGAGAGCAGTCGTCAGAGGCAGATCGAGCTGATTGTGCAAAATTCTATACCTGAACCGGTCTGGAATTGCCACAGGTATTAGAACCACGATCTGACCCTGGATGGTTCTTCTCAGCTCGTCTATGAAGCTGACGATTGGCTCGACTACGGATGCGTATTCGCTTCTTATAATCTCAAGGCGAACGCCGGGGTTCCACTGCTGCCATTTGGTTGCCAGATCCTCATCGTTGGCATTCTCATCGGGAGCCACGTTCATCACGTATACCGCAATCACTTCTTGTCCAAGCGATAGGGCTTCCTCTATGGCAAACTGAGTCAGCTTGGAGATCTGAGCTATCGGTATTATGACGGTGGTTTGCCGGGGTTCGGGGGGAGCGGGGATGGAGTCGATGGCGAGTACCTTTCCGGCACGGAGATAGTAGGTTTCGATCCTGAGAAAAAGGAGGATCAGGCCGGGAACTGCCACAAGCACCAGCCAGGCACCTTCGGCAAATTTGGCAAAGATGAATACGGCTGTAGAGATGGCAGTTGCCAGCGCACCTAGTCCATTCACCATGATTCTTCGGCGCCAGCCCTGCTTTCTCAGTCTCCTCCAGTAGACCACAAGTCCGGTTTGGGAGAGAGTGAACCCGACGAACACGCCTATTGCGAACAACGGGATGAGTTCGTTGGTGCTTCCATCGACCCCGATCAGAAGCGCAGCAGCTGCAACTGCCAGGGCCAAGATGCCTGAGTTATGCACCTGGCGCTCGCCCCGGAGCGAAAATCTGTGGGGCAGGAAATTGTCTTTTGCCAAGATGCTTGTGAGCACCGGTAGACCCCCGAACGATGTGTTTGCTGCTAAAGCAAGGACTGTGGTGATCGTGATCGAGAGAGCGTAGTAGGGCCATCCGTGACCAATTGCAATTGCGATGATCTGACTGAGCACAGTTGTATGGCTGCTTGGAGCGATATTCCAACGTTGCGCCAAGAATGCCAATCCGAGTAGAAGAGATCCGAGCAGAATTCCCAGCAGCAGTTCTGTTTTCTTAGCGGTTCGCGCGCGAGGTTCCCGGAATTGAGGTGTACCGCTTGCGATCGCCTCGACTCCCGTTAGGGCGCTGCATCCCGCAGAAAAGGCTTTAAGGATTAGCAGTACACCTATTGCCTCCTGGGGGCTCGCCACAGGGGCTTGATATAAAGTTGTGTTGCTGATCGCCAGCGGGTGGGCCACGCCTATAAATACCACCGTAACAAGGCCAATGATGAAGATCAGTGTCGGAAGCAGAAAGGCACGTGCCGTCTCTCCAAGGCCCCTCAGGTTCATCAATGTGATGATTCCTAGAATCACAAGGCACAGCTGCACCGTATATGGTCCCAGAGCAGGATAAGCCGATATCAGTGAGGCCACTCCCGCGGAGATCGAGACGGCAACCGTCAGGGTGTAGTCGACTATCAAAGAAGCAGCTGCTACGAGGCTTGCATTTCTGCCTAACTGTGATTTTGAGACGGCATATGCGCCGCCCCCACCCGGAAATGCCTCTATCACTTGTCGATATGAAACGACGAGGACAGCGAGAAGCACGACTATCACAATTGTGACCGGCATCAGAAAATGAAGCGCACCAGTTCCCGCTTCTGCAAGAATTACCAGCAATGCTTGGGGCCCATATGCTACAGAAGTCAAAGCGTCAAGCGACAGTGCTGATAGGCCTTCTACCGAATTTATCTGCTCTTTCGAAGATTCTGATGATTTGAGCGGTTTGCCGGTGAGCAGACGCACGACTTTGCGTGCCTTGCCAACCTGCCGCTGAAGTCGGGCCGGCCTTCTACGTATGTCTGGTCTGGACGCTTCTTTGAGGGCGCTGCGCTGGTGGTTCGACATAGCTCCATCTGGGATAGCCGTTCTCGCGGCAGATCCAATAGGACACAGCATTTATCCAAGTTATTCAACTCATTTTCTATCACGTGGCATGAGTCACGTGAGGTCGGCAGCTTGCAGCAATGGTGGTGTGTCTGTCTTGTCGATGAGGCTGAGTAATTTTCCATCCAGCGAATCGGGAATTGCGAAGGTCTGTTTTGGTGTTAACCTTTACGTTCACGTAAACTAATGATAGTTCAACGAGGTTCTTATATGAGGCTTCTCTTTCGGAGGCTTGTCAATGACAAGTGACTTGACGGTAGAAAAGGCGGTTGTTTCGGCACGCAAGAAGCATCGCATCGAATACAAGTGGATTGCTCTTTCCAATACCACCCTTGCGGTGTTGTTGGCCACTATCAACTCCTCGATCATGCTGATAGCTTTGCCGGACATCTTTCGCGGAATAAACATGAATCCGTTGATTCCTAGTAATACCGGCTACCTGCTTTGGCTGATGATGGGATTCATGGTGGTGACGGCAGTTCTGGTGGTTAGTTTTGGCCGGATAGGCGACATATTTGGAAGGGTAAGGGTCTTCAATCTTGGCTTTGTGATATTTTCAGTATTCTCGATACTTCTTTCAGTGACATGGATGAAAGGCACTTCGGGGGCAGTCTGGCTGATTGCGATGCGGATACTTCAAGGAATTGGCGGAGCATTCCTTTTTGCCAACTCATCCGCAATCCTCACCGACGCATTTCCTAAAGACGAACGAGGCTTGGCACTTGGGATAAACAACGTGGCCGCAATTGCCGGATCTTTCTTGGGGTTGGTTCTTGGGGGCCTTCTCGGACCCATCGATTGGCATCTCGTTTTCGTAGTCTCTGTTCCGTTTGGTGTTGCGGGGACAGTCTGGTCATATCTGAAGCTTGAGGAGCACGGTGTTCGGACACCCTCGCGAATTGATTGGTGGGGCAATCTCACCTTTGCGGTCGGTCTCATAGCGGTTCTGGTTGGAATCACTTATGGCATAATGCCCTACGGACACTCCAACATGGGGTGGAATAGTCCGTCAGTTCTCTTGCTGCTAGGGCTTGGCGTGGCTATACTTGCGGCTTTCTTGGTCATCGAGACTAAGGTCCCGGATCCTATGTTTAAGCTGTCACTCTTCAGGATTCGAGCCTTTGCGGGAGGGAATATTGCCAGCCTTCTCGCTTCCCTTGGTCGAGGTGGAATGATGTTCATCTTGATCATTTGGCTTCAGGGAATCTGGCTTCCTTTGCACGGATATTCCTTTCAGGTCACGCCGCTCTGGGCGGGCATTTATATGCTGCCTCTGACGGTTGGTTTTCTGGTTGCGGGTCCGGTCTCTGGGATATTGTCTGACCGTTTCGGGGCAAGGCCGTTTGCAACGGGCGGGATGGTGTTTGCGGCTTTAAGCTTCCTACTTTTCACTATCTTGCCGATTGACTTCTCTTACGTCTGGTTTGCGCTGCTTCTGCTTCTCAATGGGATCGCAATGGGAATGTTTGCGTCGCCAAATCGAGCTGGAATCATGAATAGCCTTCCTCCCGACCAGAGAGGTGCAGGTGCAGGAATGGTTTCAACTTTTCAGAACTCTGCGATGGTGCTTTCAATTGGCGTGTTCTTTACGCTGATAATCACTGGTCTTTCAGCCAGCTTGCCGGGTGCGTTCTTTGCAGGTTTGACGAGGCAAGGAGTGCCTGCGGCCTCCGCGAGCGTCATTTCGCACCTGCCTCCGACGGCTACGTTGTTTTCAGCCTTGCTAGGATACAACCCTGTAAAATCACTTCTTGGACCCACTCTTGTGCATCTGCCTGCTGCAAAGGCAGCTTATCTGACTGGCCGGGAGTTCTTTCCGAAGTTGATTGCCTCATCGTTCAGAAAAGGACTTGACGAAGCGTTCTATTTTGCGTTCATTGCTACAGTGATAGCAGCGGTGGCATCTGCGCTTCGCGGTGGCAAGTACCACCATGAAGATGGGGAGGCACTTGACCCGGCTGTGCAAGCACTCGCGGGACAAGGCCTTTCTGTGGAGTCCAAGCTTGTCAGCGATGCTAAATAGTCGCAATCCACGGACAAAAAGCGTGCCACCCGATATGGTTTTGTGCAGAGCAATTTTCGACGTGGAAAGTGACGGAGGAGGATGAGCGGTAGGGTGACAGAAATGAGCCCATCCAAGGTGGACGCGCCTCTTGTCCGGATAGGAGTCGTCGCCGAGCAAATTGGAATATCTGAACGCACCGTTCGCTATTACGAGGAGTACGGGCTGGTTTCGCCCAGTGCATACTCGCGGGGCGGGGCGCGCCTGTACGACGAGAAAGCGATAAGTCGCGTAAGTAGAATACGTACGCTCCAGTCACTCATGGGTTTCAACCTCGAAGAGATCAAAGATATCCTAAAGGCTGAGGACCATCTCGAGAATATCCGAACGGCGTACAGAAAGGCGTCCAAGCCCAAGAAAGAGCTTCTCGAAGCAGCCATGAACATATTGCAAGACCTTCAAGCCAAGGTAAACGAGAAGCAGAGTCGTTTGCAGGAGTTTCAGGACGATTTGCAGTCGAGATTGGAAAGGATCAAAGCCCTCATCAGTGACCAGCAATAGGGTGACGGGTTTTCGAGTTTCAGAAACACCTGATACCTCCGGCTCGGCTAGCTTGTTTTCAAAAGCGGTTTGTGAGTTCGTGAACGGTACGACTTGCGGTTGAGCGATTTTCGAGTTCCGTCGAGTCGTGCCTGTGTTCGTTGGGGGTCGTGATGGGCTGGTTGGATGTAAATGGCGTGAGCATCAACTTTCGAATCGAGGGGAAGGCTGACGGTCCGCTCGTGATTTTGCTCCACGAGATAGGTGGCAGCATTGAGAGCTTCAGCCCCGTTGTTCCTTTCTTATCCTCGCACTTCAGGGTACTATCATTCGATCAAAGGGGCTCTGGACTTTCGGAGAAGGTTCGCTCCTCGTTCGGCATCGATGATCTTGTCGATGACATAAACAGTCTCATCGAGGAGATCTCGGTAGTGACGTCAGTCTGCAATTTCGTTACAGTTGCAGCCGCAGGTCTGCAGGCTCTTCGATTCTATGAACGGTATCCAGACAGAGTTGCGTCTATTACTCTGTGCAATCCAGCCTTAGGAGTTGATTCGGCAAGAGCTACCGCGTTGCTAGAGAGAGCTGATTTTGCCGAGCGAAATGGCATGAGGGCAGGGCTTGAGACAACGCTGGACAAGTCTTACCAGCTGGAGTTGAGAGACGACGTAATCTTTCCAGAAGTCAGGGGGAGATATCTCGCTAACGATCCTTACGGATTTGCAGAGTCGAATCGCGTGCTTGCTAGGACTGATCTTCGCCACCTCTTGCCTGACGTCGCGTGCCCGGTGATGGTTGTGGCAGGACGCTACGACCAGGTGAGGCCACATAAAGGTAGCGAGGACGTTGCGCAGCAGATTCCTGGGGCTCGTTTTGAGCTGGTCGACGGTGGGCATTTCCTTCCGTCTACTGCAGGCAAAGCTCTTGGCGGTCTGATTGTGGATTTTGTCGGCTCCGTCAATGAAGATCGCTAAATGCAGAAATGCCATGGGTAGACCATGGCATTTCTGCGAGTCTCGTCTAACGGCTGCTACAAACCGTAGGTCGGAACGAAGAGATCGTCGACCGGAACGGGCTCTGCAATCAAGTCCTGGTCAACAAGGTAGGTCACCAGGGCTTCGAGGGTAGGTCTATTCTTTTCAAGTCCGTAAGGCCAAGGGTCCCCGTCGAAGACATCGTAGATCTCATCGATGTCACGCATGAGCCAAGGAGTCATATACTTGAGCGCTCGCAGGTTGTACATCTTTTTCAGGGCAATCTTCTTCGATTCAACGAAAGCGTTGTAAAGGCTTGTAGCTACAAATGGATATCGCTCGTAGACCTCTTTCTTGATGGCAATGAGGTGCATTATCGGATAGATGCCAGTCCGCTTGAAGTACTCCTTTTCGAGTTCCACATAATCGGGAAAGAGTCGGTCAACCTTGGGGTTGGTTCGGATCGACTCAGGGAGGCTCGTGCCGATCGTGCCGTCGATGGAGCCTTCGTCGATTAGTTCGCTGAGTGATTTTCCGGAGTTATTGACCTCTATGTCGGCAGGCTTGAGGAGGGGGAGTATCGTGGGGCTGCCATGGCTTCCAACGGTGTTGACAGCGCCCTCCACCCATTTAATGCTCTTAATGTCGACGCCACACTCGTGCTGGAGATATCCGCGAATGAATATGGCTGCGGTGATCGTGTAAAGCGGAACTCCGATCCTCCGTCCCTCGAGATCTTTGGGTGACTTGATTCCACGGTCAGTCCGTATCGAGATGAAGCCAGTCCGAAATGCCCGGGACGGAAAGATTGGTATTGCGACAAAAGGGCACTCTTTGCGGGCGAAGCGCTGAATAAACTCCGAGCTGGAATACTCCGATACATCGAATTCCAGTCCGCCTGACATGCGGTCGAAGATGACTCTAGGCTCGTCGAAGTGCATGAAATTGAGTTCGATGCCATCCGGCTGAACCTCGCCGGTGTAGAGAGGCTGCATCCTGTCATAAAGTGCTGAGGCAAACGAAAGTTTGAGCTTCGCCATTTGTGTCCCCCTGTAGGTCAATATTCCAAGTTACATTAGTGGTGAGTTCGGTCCCTGCAAAAACAGATGCGCGATAGAGTAAGAGTACCACTAGCTAGTCTTCGTCTCTGACTGTGTTTCGCAGTGTGCCGATTCCATCAACGTCTACTTCGACGACGTCTCCAGGGACCAGATAGGTTGGCGGACTCATGTGAGCTCCTGCGCCGACGGGAGTGCCAGTCAGAATCAGGTCGCCCGGCCGGAGTGTGATGAATGTGCTTATGTAGTTGATGAGTTCATCGAAGTGCCAGAACATGTTCTTGGTCGAGTCGTTTTGGCGCATCTCACCGTTCACCCTCGTAGTGATAGTGATGTCGTCCGATGGATCCAACTCATCCGTGGTGACTATCCATGGCCCCATGCTTCCAGATCGTTCAAAGTTCTTTCCCTGGGTGATGTTCTTGGTTCCATGCTTTAGCCAGTCCCTTACTGTTCCCTCGTTGGCGGCAGTGAGGGCTGCCACATGGTCAAGCGCTGTGTCTCGCGTGATGTGGCGCCCTGGCTTACCGATGACAAGGACAACCTCTCCCTCGTAGTCGAGCTGCTCGGAGACTTTTGGTCTTATGATTTCCCCACCGGGTGCAGAAAAAGATGTGGGAAACTTCACAAACAGGTTAGGGTATCCGCCTCGTTTGAGGTCCCCCTTGTACTCCTCTTCGCGCTCGGGGTAATTGATTCCCACGCAGATGATTTTTTCACTACCTTGGATGGGAATGCGAAGCGCCACTTCGCTTAGCGCATAGTCGGGCCTTTCATCCGAGAGATCTTTGGCCTTGTCGAGGGCGTTGGCGACCAAGAGGTCGAGCAAAGATCTTTGTTCGAGGCGCTTCCCGAGGTCAACGATACCTCCGTCTGGGGAGACTATGCCATAGGAGTCGCGGCCGCCCACGTTGAACGATGCAAGTCGCATTGATTTGTTCCTCCAATTCACAAGTTTCATGTTCGGAAGTAAGTTCCGATGCGTTCAAGACAAATGGGAAACAGGCTCCGGCCGAAAAATGGCGGAGCCTGTCTATCAGACTTCGAGCTGGATTACGTTACCCTCTTTGTCTTTGCCCTGTGCCCGGTACTGCCCGATATTTCTCATCAAAGCGGCATCAGAAACGCTATACAGGATCGCTTCCTTGTCGGAGGTATTCACGTGGCGTCTCCACAAGAAGTTGGGAACGGCAATGACATCGTTCGGCTTCCAATCGAACTTTTGCCCGCTGATCTCCGTGTAGCCTTCTCCCTCTATCACGACATAGTAGCCGCTCGAGGTCTCTCGCTTCAGCTGAGTGGCTTCGCTGGGACGCAGAAGCTGCGCACCATAGCGAAGCGTTGGAAATACCGGCTCACCCGTAACGGGATTGACGAGTTCCATATGTATACCCTCGTAAGGATCACCAGCCTCATCTTTGAGAGCTATGAGGGCGTTTTGGATGTCGACACCGCTGTAGTGAAACAGCGGTGTCAGCCTCTGGCTGAAACCGCGCTGATGGGAAACGAACGTGGGTTTCAGGCCACCATTGTTGTAAAGCTTCTGCGAGTATCCGTCGATGTGCCTCATCGGCTGGATCCTGTCAGTTGTCTCGAATGCCGCCTCGTAGTCCTGATCCACCCAGGCGCAGTCAAGATACTCCATGAGGGGCCAGTCGAGAGTGTCGATCCAAATGACCGGCTCGTTCCCATCGTTACCGTGATCGTGCCACGTTCCATTTGGTGTCAGAATCACGTCTCCACGGCGTGCCTCACAACGCTCTCCTTCAATATTTGTGTAGCCACCATTGTTTGTGAGGATTGTGCGGCTGGCATTTGGACTGTGCACATGTGCCGGTGCGATGTCGCCAGGATTATAAATCGAGATTGAGCACCGTATGGTATTCGTGACCTGGATTCTGTCGGTCAGCCCGGGGTTCATGAGAACAATGCTCTGCCTGTCGGCAAACTCCACCGGAGCGACATCGGCACCAGCTGCAATCTTGGAGATCTTTTCCAAATATGGCCGGTAGTCACTCCAGCGCCACCGGTAGGGTAGAGGCTTGAGCTGGTTTTTTCCAACCTGTCCTGGGGCAAGCCTGCCGACGTCGTCTTTGCCGGCAGCAGAGAACCATGGCTGCTGAGAAGGTGCATTCTTCTGAGTTCTGATCCAAAACTGGAGCTCTTTGGCTTCGGGATTGAGAGCCTCCATCTGGTCTCGAGCGCTTATCTTTTCGTCCTCGGCCGCTTCCATGATCGGACTCATTATCTGCGTTGGATTCTGCTGTACTGTCATCTAGTTCGCTCCTTTCATTCTTGATTCTTTCATTTTTTGACTCCGTTTTCAGTTGATAGCCGGGGTCGCGATTTAGAGAAGGTCGGTAAGCGCCGACAAAAAGCCTTCGGGATTCTCCAGGTTGCAGAGGTGCCCTGCCTTCGCCACCGCTATGAATTTGGAATCCGGAACTGCTTTGGAAAGGCTTCGCGTCCCCTCGATTACTGCATCGTGCTCTCCGGCGATGAAAAGGGTTGGAACACGTATATCCTCAAGTCCTGGACGGAGGTCGAAGGTCGCGAGCGCGTGTGCGGAGCCGATAAAGCCGTCGTTGGGGGTATTGCGGATCATGTCGGCCACTGCCTCGACGATAGAACTCTTGGAATCTAGCGTTTCCTTGGTGAACCATCTGCCGAGGGTCTCATCGATTATTGACTCCATCCCCTTCTCTTTAACCGCTTCGATGCGTTGTAGCCATTGGTTGGCAGAGGCTGGGCTAGCGGCTGGACCACAGTCGCACACCACGAGCTTGTCGACAAGCTGCGGATGTCTCTTGGCCAAGGTGAGAACCGTCATTCCTCCCATTGAGATTCCGACCAGATTCGCTTCGCGAATATCGAGAGAGTTCATCAGGTTGCGCAGGTCGTCAGCAGCCAGGTCGATGGAGTACTCGCCTGATGGCGCGTCACTCTTTCCATGGCCCCTTTGGTCGTATCTGAGAATGCGAAAGCGACTCTTGAGAGCTTGCACCTGAATGTCCCAGAGGCTCAAGTCAGTGGCGACCGAGTTTGAGAATACAAGCCACGGCAGGTCTGGCTCACCGTCAATTTGATAGTTCAGCTCAACTGTTCCAACTTTCGATTTCATATCATCTCCCGGTGCAAAACTCGCGCTGTTGGTCAACAAGCGATGCTCAGGAAAGCGGCATTACCGTCTCTATGGGTAGTTCTCGGGTGTTTGTCGCGTTGGCACCTTCGAAGCCTGTGGCATAAGTGCTCTGGAATTTGTCGGCAAATGCCTTACCTCAAATGCAAGTGGAAGACCTAAATTGAAGCCACACAAGATTCCAAAGATGCCACCACTTTGCTCCGCACCCCCCGGCGAGTTGTCAACCTGTCACAACAATAAGGAACTCAAAAATACTCGACTCAAAAAATCGTTTTCAATTGCTCAAACAATATCACCATTGAGCGCTCTTTGGCGCCGGCGCACATGGCCTGAGAGGGTGCGTAGATCTTATCTGGCGGTCTTCGCTCTACGGCTCTAGCCCAGATGAGCCTGAATAAATGATTTTAGTGCCGTGTCGTAACGCTGGGGATTCAGGTTCCATGATTCCAGGTGCCCTGCTCCTGGAGTGGTGATATAGGTGACTAGGTTCGGCTTATCCTGAGCAAGTTCGTTGGAGGTCACTGGTGGGACGGTCTGATCTTTCAGCCCCTGAAACAGAAGAACAGGAGTGTGAAGCGCCTTGACCTCTGCGAGGTAGTTGAGCTTGCTCCAGGCGACGCCGTATCTCCAGGAGGAGATCCATTTGGCGACATCCGTCAGGCTCTGAGGCAGAGCAATTCCCACTAAGGGAAGGTTCATCTCCGAGGCATCGTAGTCAACCGTTTCAGAAAAGTTCTCCATCGGAGCATCGAGTACAGCCCCGCTTACATCGCTCGCGAGCTTTGATCGAAGCAAGAAATTTGTTACAATTCCTCCTCCCATGCTGTATCCCAGCAAAATGACATGTTTTGCGCCATGCGAGAGTGCATATGCAACCGCTGCCTGCACGTCCTGCCATTCCGTCAATCCGTAGCGCAGCAGGTCCGACTTTGACTCTGGCGCGCCTGGGTCATTTCTGTAGGTGATCAGCAGAATCGGTAGCCCCAAGCTATGCAGCGTCGGGACTGCCTTCATCCCGTCTAGGCGCGTCATGGCGTTTCCGTGCACCGTAATCGCCCAGGTGCTGCTTGTTCCGGGGATGAACCAAGACGGATAGCTGCCGAGAGGTCCTTTGTAATAGACGTTCTGGTAATTCATGCCGAAAGCCACCTTGGGATTGTCGGGGAAGGCTTCCGAATCGATTGCAACTCTTTGCCCCGTTGCCGGATTGCTTCCGGTCATCAGTTTGAAAGCCCAGTTCACCTTGCCGCTTGAGAGGTTATTGATCGACGTGATCTGTCCGTAGCCGGCTGGCCACTGGAGACCCCATGTTCCGTTGGTTGTTGCTTCATATGGAGTTGAAGAGGTGATCCCGAGAGTTATGGAGCTAGAGGTGACTGACAGTACCGGGATATCGTAATTGGGCTTTAGGGAGCGTCTGGCGGATCCGGAGAGGCCTAGGGTGAAAAGCTTGTTAGAGAAGTACCACCCTCCGCCTCCGTAGAAGAGCGCCGCAATGATGGCGATTAGCACAATGGCCCACTTTGCGGTGCGTCTCAGCCGCCTTTTCAGAGGTTGTGACTTCTTGACAAGTTGTGAGGTTGAATCTGTTAGCATCCGAGAGGCCCCCTATCCCATTAGCGGCAAATCTTAGTGGTATGCGCAGCGAACGGCACTTGCTGAGCGAAAGAGCCAACTCAGTGATAATACGATCTTTTGGAAAGGCGTGGACGGATGAACCATGCATCATCACTGCGAAGTCAAGATTCTTTGCTGCCGGCAATGATCCTAAAAAGTGCATTCGGGTTGTGCTTTGCCTATAGGTAGCTCTTCCCGCTCAGGAATCCGGCAAGTGGCTGGAGGCTCTAGTCGAGGTCAGCTGGCGTGACGAAGGTTGATTTTGAAATTATCGGTTCCGAGATATCCCACGTCCTGTTTCTGAGCTCGATAGCTGCCAGTGCCGCGGTGGGGTACTTGGTAGCAATCTTCTGTCTCAGAGACCCTGGGGACGTGAGCTGAAACGCCAAGTTTTGAATCGCCGGATTATGGCCGATCACCAATACGCACTTTATATCCGGAGGCACCTTTTTGACCCTTTCTAGTACCTCGGACGCATCGAAGGTGTATAGGAGATCTTCGATGAAGATATCGGTTTTGGATTTGAGCACTGATCTCAAGGCGTCCAGAGTCTGAGTTGTTCTGAGTGCAGATGAGCAGAGTACCATCTCGATAGGTGGCTTGACGTGTTGGAGATGGCGAGCAATCTTTTGGGCATCGCGCAGCCCTCGGTCTGAGAGCGGCCTCTCAAAATCTCCGAGGGTCGGATCGTTCCAGAGGGATTTTGCATGTCTCAGCAAGTAGAGGTAGCGCATATTTTCTCTCAAATCTCGCTTCCAACTTGATGCTAGCAGAGAGATTCTTCAATTGCCAGGAACAGGATCGCAACGCTTGTCCGGGCAGAGTTTTTAGGTCTCCTGCTGGCGAGACGTGGCCAAGGTCTTGTGACCGATTGCCTGAAATGGGACAGACTTACCAGTCGCGCTTGCCGGTATCGCGCAACCACTTCTGTTCGAGCTCCCCCATGGGGGTGGCTGGTGGCCCTTGTACGAAGGTCCAAATCTCCTCAGCAATCTTGCGCCAGTTCGCTTTGGCTCTAAGTCTTGCGAGTAGGGCATAAAGTCCGAGATTGATTCGCTGGATGATTACGAAATACTCGGGGACGTCTATGTACTTCGCTATACGAGAGGACACGTCGAAGGTGTGCCTGAAGATTGCTGAGGCAAACTCGGAGGAGAGTTCCACTTCTTCCTCCGAAGTGAGAAATGCGTAGAAGTGCTCGAAATACTCCACTATCTCCGCTGTTGCCAGTGGCGAGTCCGGTGGAATAAGGCCTGCCGATTCGATGACTTTTCTGAACTCGTCGGGATTCGGTTCTATGAGGATGGTTCTTATCATCGACTCGAAGACGAATAGGTGAGCCGGCTGGAATACCTTAGTGAGGCCGAAGTCTAGAAAGGTCACGCGACCAGCTTTGTGAAAGATGTAATTCCCCGGATGGGGATCGCCGTTGAAGGCAGCGACACGGTATAGTGAGCCGAACACGAACCTGTAAATAGTCTCTGCAGCAAGATTGCGTTCGTGTTGGGACCAAGTCATTGCTTCATCGAAGCTGCTCCCGGTGACAAGCTCGGTGACTAAAAGCCGTTTGCTCGAGAGTTCCGAATAGATGCGCGGTATATGGATGAATGGGTGGCCTTTGTAGTAGTTGTAGAAAAGCAACTGGTTTCTGGCCTCAATCTCGTAATCCAGCTCCTCCAGCATTCTTTCACGAATCTCGCTCACGACCCGCTTGGTGTCGATGCTCGGAAAGGCCAGCCCAATGATGCGTGACATTGCATCGGTGTTGGCAAGGTCGGCAGCCATCGTCGAGGCAGCATCGGGATACTGAATCTTGACGGCGACCGCATTACCTGACTTCGTGATTGCCCGATGCACTTGCCCAATCGAGGCCGCGGCGATCGGATCAAGGTCAAATGATGCGAATACGCTGTCAAGTGGAGCACCGAGTTCGGCCTCGATCGTCTGTTCCGCGAGTTCGCGAGTCATGGGAGGCACGCTGTTATAGAGGGCCCCTAATGTTGCCTTCACGTTGTCTGGGATCCCGTCGTCGAGGTAGCCGGCCATCTGCCCCAGTTTCATCATGACCCCTCGCATCTGGCCCAAGGTTTCCACCACCTGGTTGGCACTTTTTATCTCAAATTCCCTGTTGAGCTCCTCCTTGCGAGACGCGTTGGAGAATATGGTTCTCGACTTGAAGGTCAGGTAAGTCGCGGCAATTTTCGCGGTTAGCGTCGACATCTTGGCCAGGCGCTTAAACCTGGTTCCCAGGGCTCCCTTTCGTGCGCGGGATCTTTTCATCTAAGTTCTGCGTTCATGTCAGTAGGTCCAAAAGGGCCGATTCAAGTTGGGGAAATTTGAATTCAAAGCCTTCTTTGACGAGTGCAGCCGGCGTCACGCGCTGTGACACCAAAAGCATTTCGTCCGCAAACTCCTTCCCAAAAGCCAACTCCAGAATGAATGCCGGCGCTTTGAAAAGAAGGGGCCGGTGAAGAGCCTTTGCGAGAGCTCTGGAGAATACCAAGTTTGTCACGGGATTCGGCGACACCAAGTTCACGGGCCCGGAAATTTGTGCGTTCGTAAGGGCTGCGAGTATCGCCCTTATTTCGTCTTCGATATGAATCCAGCTAAGGTATTGATTTCCGTTTCCCAGAACTGCTCCGAGGCCCGCTCTAAAGAGCGGAAGCTGTTTTGCGAGCGCGCCTCCGTGCGCTGCAAGAACCACCCCTGTTCTCAAGTACACAACTCGGTCAGCCACTTCTCGTGCTTTGCTTGCCTCATGTTCCCAGTCCAGGACTAGGGAGGCAAGGAAGCCGTTTCCTGGATCAGAGGATTCGTCAAGCACCTCGCTTCCACGGTCGCCGTAGACCCCAATAGCAGAAGCTGACACGAAGACATTTGGTCTCAGCCCAGATTCGTCCAGCAGATCGATCAGAAAGCGGGTGCTGTCTAGTCGGCTGTCCACGATCCTTTTCTTCTGGCTCGGGGACCAGCGTTTGTCCCCTATGGATTCGCCGGAAAGATGAATGACGGCGTCGAGCGATTCTATGTCTGCCAAACTGCTTGTTTTCGACGCTATGTCCCACTTGAAAGTCTTGGGTTCCCTGGTTTCTTTTCGGCTCAATATGTAGACGTCGTGTCCACCTGCCATCAGCGCTTGTCTGACCGCCGATCCGATGAAGCCACTTGCTCCGCTGACCAAAACTCTCATTGTGCTTCCTCCGCCTGACCTTTGCCGCCTTTAGAAATATCAGGGATCCTCAACTGTCAACCTGCAAATCAACGAAGTCATTTCCAAAATCGCGCAACAATTCAGACCCTTGCTGGTTTCCTCTACGCCGGGTTTCGACGGAAGTCGTGACATAGATTCTATTTCACGTGGTCGCCCGGGTCACTAGAGAGTTGGGGCAAAACATTTGTCGAAAGAGAATCTGACCGTCGCAAGCGCTCGCGAAATCTGACGGGGGACTGGCAAGCGCCCCTAGCAAACCGCAATCAGCTGGCTAATGAGTTCACCTACTTTTTCCGGCCTTCGAAGGTGTACCCCATGGTTGGTGTCTGGAACAACCTCAAGCCTGGAGTTGGGTATGTTTTCTGCAAGGTACAGTGTGCCTTTCACATGTCTTTCTGGCGCATTTTCTGATCGGGCGATGATCGCTGGCACCGAGATGAGCGATGGATCTAAGACAGGGAAGAGGTGGGCCATAGAGCTCATTTCTGAGGCCATGGTCACACCTTCGGATTCTCGGGCCAGCTTTGTCTTCACGGGTAGCCGATTCCAAGCCTCCTCGCCAATTTGCGCTATCATGAATCGGCGCGCTTCCCGTTTGGCCCATTCAGAGTCGATTTCATCGGTTGGGTCCAGTGAATGGGCGGACCATCGAGACCAGCCTTGCCACCAGGAAAGCGGAGGTTCGAAGGTAATGATCCCGAGTAGGTTTTCAACTCTCCGCTCGGCTGCCAGAAGCGTCAATGTCCCTCCATAAGAATGCCCGAATACGACGGTTGGCTTTTCATGGATTATTTCTGCCAGATCTGCGAGATGTATCTGCCAGCTAACCTTTCGGGGCTCTCCGTTCGATTCCAGAAACGGCGAAGTGCCGTAACCGCGCCGGTCATAGGAGACAACCTCGTAGTCGCTTAGATATCGGGCTGCCTTTTTAAATGATGTGGATCGGTCCATTGTTCCGTGAACTAGAAGTATGCGCGGCCAACTATTATGCGGTGGATGGGTGCCCAACTGAATAACATGCAATTTCGGCAATCCGGATTCCGGGAGCCTTCGCTCGTCTGACTCTGTTGGGTTGGGCTGAGGCATCTGTGCTCCGAGATTGTACAAAGTTCCGAAACTGTCACATGGAGTTTCACCAGCTTACACTTGTTGCGAACAAGCGAAGCTGCGTGAGCGGCGCCAGGCAAGACCCACTCTACTGGTTGTTGAACGGTTTCTTTGGACATGTTCGGAACAATAGCCAGACACTTTGGCAGACGAACTGCAGAATGGGATCTGAGTGAATTTTGATGAGAAATCGGAAGGTATTCTGAAATTCATTAGTGGAGCATCGCTGAGCCAGCTCGGATCTGGGAATTCAGTTAGCCCTTTGCATCTGCGGTGTTACTGGACGGCAGGACCGTTTGCATGCAGTAATGTCGTCGTTTTTATTTCTCGATGCAGGGGATAATTTAGGTATTTCTCACCTAGTTCTTACTAGCCTGTTATAACGGCTCTAAATACTTTCAAAAGGTAGGGTACGTCTAATCTCATGGCGAACAATAGGTCGTTAACTTATGGGGCGTTTGGCCCCAATGCGTGGCTCGTAGATGAAATGTACGAGCAATTCTTGAATGATCCAGGTTCTGTTTCACCAAGCTGGCAGGAGTTCTTCGCTGACTACACGCCAATCTCGGAGCAGGTGGCTCAGGCTAACGAATATGTAATAGACGCTAGCTCGCAGATGTCTGCTCCACAGCAAACCTCAGCGCCAGAAAAGGTGACAGAGTCTGATTCTGCCAAGGTTGATGTTCACGCAGAAGCTCCTCAGGTCAAAAGCTCGAACAATGGCATCACAGCAACAGTGAAAGCGCCGATTCCCCCTGTTCAGCCAGCTACATCAGCGCCTGTGGAAGGTGCCATCATCTTGCGTGGCGCAGCATCAAAGATCGTTGCGAACATGAAGACTTCTTTGGAGGTGCCGACAGCAACCTCTGTTCGCACGGTTCCTGCGAAGTTGCTCGAGGTCAACAGGACCATAATCAATAATCAGCTTGCGAGGGTGAGGGGCGGCAAGGTCAGCTTCACCCACCTCATCGGATATGCGATAGTGCAGGCAATGAAAACTGTTCCGGTGATGAACTCGGTCTTTGTGCCCGATGCCGACGGAAAGGGCAATCCAGGAGTTATCAGATCTGTCGCGATCAACCTCGGAATTGCGGTAGATGTCGCGAAGGCCGACGGAAGCAGAACTCTTTATGTTCCAGTAATCAAAGGCGCAGAGTCACAGAATTTCGCCCAGTTTGTGAATTCCTATGAGGAGCTCCTGAGGAAGGTGAGGACCAACAAGCTCTCACCTGACGACTTTGCAGGCGCGACCGCTTCTCTTACCAACCCGGGAACCATTGGCACCGAGCATTCCGTCCCACGCCTGATGGCAGGCCAGGGAGTGATCGTAGGGGTAGGCTCGCTCGCCTACTCATCTGAGCTGGCATCCGTTGATCCAAACACCCTTGCAGAGCTGGGGATATCAAAATCTGTGACAATCACATCCACCTATGACCACCGGGTTATTCAAGGAGCGGAGTCGGGCCTGTTTCTTGCTCGGGTATATGAGCTATTGATCGGCAAGCATAGTTTTTACGAGGATGTGTTCAGTTCTCTTGGAATTGCAGATCGCCCAGTTGCCTGGCAGGAAGACAGGCACGTCGGTGATTCGGAGTCATCGAAAGCTGCAAAGCAGGTACATGTCCACACTCTGATAAACAACTACCGGGTGAGAGGCCACTTGATGGCGGATCTCGACCCTCTTGGCCTTATGAAGCCGTCGTTTCCTGCAGAGCTTGACCCCTTTACTTATGGTCTGACGGTATGGGACCTGGATCGGGTCTTTTTTGCAGACGGTTTCGCGGGCAAGGACAAGATGACCTTGTCGCAGATCATGACTGTGCTCAAAGACACCTATTGCCGAACGGTCGGCTATGAGTACATGCACATCTCCGATCCGGATCAGAAGAAGTGGATCCAGAGGCAAGTTGAAGGTGTAGCCGACGAATTCGATGATGATGACAAGCGCTATATCCTGTCCCGGCTGAATGCAGCTGAGGCATTTGAAAGATTCCTGCACACCAGGTACATAGGGCAGAAGCGGTTCGGTCTGGAGGGCGCTGAATCGGCTGTTCCATTTGTGGACGAACTTCTCCAGATGGCTGCTGGTGCAGGTTTTGAGGAAGCCGTGATCGGAATGGCCCATCGTGGCCGGTTGAATGTTCTTGCCAACATCGTGGGCAAGTCTTACGGCCAAATCTTCAAAGAGTTCGAGGGGAATCTTGACCCCAATACCGTTCAGGGCTCCGGTGATGTCAAGTATCACAAGGGCGCGGTTGGCAGATTTGTAGCTCGTTCCGGTGACGGGATCACAGTGAGTTTGGCGTCCAACCCGTCCCACCTTGAGGCGGTGAATCCGGTGGTGGAGGGGATGACCCGGGCCAAGCAGGACATGATCAAAGATCGATCGGATTTTCCGGTGTTGCCGATCTTGGTCCACGGCGATGCGGCTTTTGCAGGCCAGGGTGTTGTTGCCGAAACGCTGAACCTCTCGCAGCTGCCGGGCTACCGGACGGGCGGAACTGTTCATCTGGTGATCAACAATCAGGTTGGTTTCACCACCAACCCCGAGCAGGCTCGCTCCACTACTTATGCGACGGACATCGCCAAGATGATCCAGGCTCCGATTTTCCACGTCAATGGTGACGATCCCGAGGCTGTGGTGAAAGTTGCACGACTGGCGTTCGAATTTCGCCAGCAGTTCAAGAAGGACGTGGTAGTTGACATGGTCTGCTACCGTCGGTTCGGTCACAATGAGGGGGACGAGCCAAGCTACACCCAGCCAAAGATGTACGAGGTGATCGAGGCACGGCGGTCGGTCCGCAAGCTCTATACCGAGTCGCTTGTCTCAAGGGGTGATCTGACGGTTGAAGATGCCGAAAAGGCGCTCGACGACTTTCTTGACAGGCTGCAGGTTGCGCTCGATGAAACGCGCTCTCAATCGGCACCTAATCCGACGAGCATACCTCCCGCGCCTCTCAATAATGTGCCGCTTGAACGGGTTGAAACCGGGGTTTCGAGAGAGGCTCTCCAGAAGCTTTCAGACCAGCTGCACAGCTGGCCAGAGGGTTTTACGATTCACCCCAAGCTGTCGCGGCAGCTCGAAGGTCGCAAGGCTCTTTTCGCATCCGGCCAAATCGACTGGAGTCTAGGTGAGGCCTTCGCATTCGGGACATTGCTTATGGAGGGGGTGGATGTCCGCTTTGCTGGCCAGGATTCCAGGCGCGGCACATTTAGCCATAGGCATGCTGCTTTCATCGACTTCAAGACAGGCGACGACTACGTACCTCTGGCAACGCTTTCCAGCGAAGGAGTCGTCACCGAGTCAGGCAAGCCTGTTGGCCGTTTCATGATCTATGACTCGCTGCTCTCAGAGTATGCCGCACTTGGTTTCGAGTATGGTTACTCGGTTGTGCGCAAAGATTCTCTGGTCTGCTGGGAAGCACAGTTTGGGGATTTTTCAAACGGAGCACAGATAATCATCGATCAGTTCATAGTGGCTGCGGAGGACAAGTGGGACCAGAGGTCCGGCTTGGTGCTTCTCTTGCCGCACGGGTACGAAGGTCAAGGGCCTGAGCATTCCTCGGCGAGGATCGAGAGATTTCTGCAGATGTGTGCGGGTACCAATATTGCGGTTGCCAACCCGACGACCTCAGCGCAGTTTTTCCACCTTCTTCGAGCGCAAGTGCTTAGGACCCATCAGCGTCCTTTGGTCGTCTTCACACCGAAGTCGCTCCTCAGGGCCCGCCAGTCGCGTTCCAGTGTTGAGCAACTCGTATCAGGCGCGTTCAGCGAGGTCATAGATGACACGCTGGTTACTGCTGGTGGAAGGACGATAGATCTCAAGGATGTCAGAAGGCTGGTTCTATCTTCAGGCAAGGTCGCTTTTGACGCTTTGGCGAAGAGAGATGCAATTGCAGACGGCAAAGAGCCTGGTGAGATTTCTGCGGTGATCCGGGTGGAGCAGCTCTATCCATGGCCGGTAGAGGAGTTGAGCAAAGTCTTTGCCAAGTACCCGAATGTGAGAGAAGTGGTCTGGCTGCAAGAGGAGCCGGAAAACATGGGTGCGTGGAACTTCTGCCATGGCCAGCTGCATGCCCTGTTGCGGAAGAATTTTACCCTGCGCCATGTCTCGAGGGTTCCCGCTGGGTCGCCCGCTACAGGTTCGGCTGCAATGCACGCTCTTGAGCTTCAAGACCTGCTTTATCGTGCCATGACTGTAGATGTGGATTCGATAACGCCTTCAGATTACCACTAGGGGATTTGTGTTGAAGGAGGCATGGCAACACCAAGACTCCTAGTGCTGATGCATGATTTAAGGGATGGGAGTTCTACGAACTTCTTTTCGCCTTTAGTTCAGTTTTAGTTAGTTCAATACGGCGGACCATTAGGCTTTATAGCTAACAGAGGCGTGTTCCGAATCTGAGTTCCCTTGGGTAGGTCTTGAGATTGACAGTGTTATGTGCAGCCTGGAGTGATTCGAAGGCTGATTCGAACAAGCGCTTTTATTCGAGTCAGCTTGTTCGGGAACGTTTTGTGCCTCAAGACGCGCTGGCCGCGATACGGCTTGGCACTTTGTCAGATTGCCCTGCGATAGGTGATGCAATGATCACATCTACCCGCAAGGTAGTCGCGGTTCGGGAAGGTGAAGTCATTTGAGGGTTGCAACCTGGAACGTGAATTCGCTGAATGCCAGGATGCCGCGTTTTGTCGCATGGCTCAAAGAGGCAGAACCTGACGTTGTGTGCATCCAAGAGACGAAGCTGAAGCAAGATGCTTTTCCGCATCTGGAATTGGAGATGCTTGGATATGAGGCGACGCATTTTGGCCAGGGCCAGTGGAATGGGGTTGCCGTCATCTCAAGAGTTGGCTTGAAGAATCCGATATTTGGCGTCGAAGGTAGCGATAACCCGGAGTCAGAGGAGGCTCGAGCAATTTCAGTGGAGTGCGGAGCCATTGAGATTGTTTCAGTATATGTCCCGAACGGGCGCAGCGTAGATAGTGATCACTATAGGTACAAGCTGAGATGGTTGGCTGATCTCAAGAAGCACCTGGAAAGGCATTACAAGCCTACAGACAACGTCATTGTGGCGGGGGACTTCAACATAGCTCCGACGGACAAAGACGTCTGGTCGCCTCAAGCCCTCGAAGGAAGCACGCACGTTTCAAGACCGGAAAGGCAAGCGCTAGAAGACCTGATGGAGTGGGGTTTGGTGGACTCTTTGAGACATTTCTACGACCAGGAGGGTATCTTCACCTGGTGGGACCACAGGGGTGGCGCATTTCACAAGAGGCAGGGTCTTCGTATCGATTACCTTCTGGTGTCAAAGCCACTCGAATCTTGCTTGAACTGGGCACTTGTAGACCGCAATGCGCGCAAGGGGACCAAGCCGTCTGACCATGCGCCTGTGATAATTGATTTTTCGATATAGCAGCCGGGAGGAGAAGATGTCGCAGGACAGCGAAATTGAAACTGAGATGAAGGCTAGAGGTCACTGGGCCGAGAGGTTCAAGGAGTTCCAGTCAGATAGAGGAAATCCCCGGCGTGTTGCATTCGCGCGTGTTGGAGATGCCACCAGGCGCGTGATCGAACGCCTCGTAGCTACCATGACTACCAACGAAGAGCTTGACAATATTGCTGCCCAGATAGAGGGCATTGCGAATGCCCTGGAGCGGTACCCGATGGGTCGAACCTATGAGGGCTTCTCTGAAGCGGCCAATGCCGGCTCGCCTGGAGGATTCTTTGATCACTCACCGATTTCCGGCGTTGCCAACCCTATCGCACCGCCACTGAAGTTTGAAGCTCCTGATCTAGATGGCGACAGCGAGAAGAAGATCGTGGCTCATGTGAACTTCGGTTCTGCCTACGAAGGCCCTCCTGGTTGCGTTCACGGGGGATACTTGGCTGCCGCTTTTGACGAGCTTCTCGGTCGTGCGCAGTCGCTCTGCGGCAACCCTGGAATGACGGCAAACCTCACAATAAACTATCGCAAGCCAACTCCGCTCAAAGCTGATCTGGAGTTCGAGGGTGTGCTCGTAAAGGTTGATGGCAGAAAGGTCTACACGCGCGGGAGATGCATGCACAACGGAGTGCTTACTGCCGAAGCGGAAGCTTTGTTCGTGAGCATAAACTTTGAAAAACTAGCGGAGCTAGCACAGTTGCAGCGTCGCGCATAACCTGCTCGGTTCTCAATGACCAACTAGGAGCTGATGCATCGCAGAAGGTCAGCTCCGAACTTTGATGCCTTAGCGCTGCCTATACCTGCAATCTTTGCAAGAGCTTCGACTGTCGAGGGCAAATGGGTAGCCACCATGCGAAGGCTGTTGTCGTGGAGAATTAGGTGAGCTGGAACTCCGAGTTCCTTTGACTTCTTGGATCGCCAAAGGCGAAGAGATGTCATGACTGCTTGCTGCTGGTCCGTCAAGGGTGTGCCGGATAGTTGTAGCTTGCGCCTCGCGCTTCTGATTGCCGTGAGGGCTTGTTCATTAGTTGCGATTTGCCCCGACAGCACTGCAATTTCATCTTGCAGCTTTGCCAGATATGGTGATGGATCCCTGTGGAGCTGGTGGTCGCCAAAGCTACGCTGTTTGGCCCAGCTCAGATGAAGGTCTCTTTGAGCTCGTGTGATAGCGACATACAAGAGCCGCTGCTCTTCTTGAAGAGCAGCCCTTGACTCAGCCCTTGCGATCGGTACCAGGCCATCCTCCATTCCGACAATGAACACGGTTTTCCATTCGAGGCCCTTTGCTTTGTGAAATGTGCTCAGGCTCACAGCATCGCGGTTGATGTCTGCCTTAGCATTTTGTGCTTCTATGCGGAGCCATTGGGCCAGAGCCAGAGCATCGCTTTCCGGAGAAGATGCTAGATGCTCGTGCGAGAGTTCCAGAAAGAGATTGAGGTTCTGATAGGCCGGACTTGTCTCGGGAAGGTTTCTGAGTGCCGCTTCTACGGTTGCCTCAAGGCGAGAGTAAAGAGAGCTTCCCCGCACAGAGCTGTTGTCTCGCTCTAGAATCGTCAAAATCGCCCTGACTTCGCTTTGGGAAAGATAATTTGACTCCCCAGCGAGAAAGACAGGAACGCCAAGCTCCTTGAGCTTTGTTTGAAACGGTATCAGCTGAGCGTTGGTTCGGGCCAAGATCGCTATATCTGCCCAGGTGGTTCCTGGCTGGTGGGCCAACTTTGCTCGCACGGCAACTGTGTTGGTTTCGGCCCGGTCGTCGCCGAATGTTCTTATCGACGGTATGGGGCCGTCTGGAAGATTTGCCACGAGTTCGGTGGCGTTTTCGCCCAGGAGATTCTGTCCTTTGAGGAGAGTCCCAGCTAGAGCCAGTATTTGAGGTGTTGAGCGGTAGTTCTGTGCCAACGCGATGGTTTTTGAAGTTGGATACTTGGCAGCAAGGGTGGCAATGAGCTTCGGTTCAGCTCCGTTCCATGAGTAGATCGCTTGGTTTGGGTCTCCGACCACGCACAGGTCTTGCCTGCCTCCGAGGAGGGCATTTACAAGACTCATTTGAACGGGGTTGATATCTTGAAATTCGTCGATGTAGAGATGCCGCATTCTGTAACGTTCCGTTGCTGCGAACTGTTGATCAGATGTAAGTGCATGTGTTGCCCATATGATCAAGTCGTCATAGTCGATTTTGCGGAGTCTGACCTTGATCGCTTCATAGCTCCGGAAGATGTCTCTGATTTCCGATGCAGTAAGTGGTGTGATTCGATTCGAACCTACGGCGGCATCAGGATATCCGTCGGGATTGATGCCTCGGGCCTTGGCCCACTCGATCTCGGCTGTGACAGCAGAGATAACAGACCGTCGATTCAGTTCGCTTTCTGCAGCTCCTGCTTCGAAGCGTCGGAGTGGTCTAGCGTGGCTTCTTGCCGTGGTGCCTACAGATGCCATCGCTTCGGAGACGATCCTAAACTTTGACTCGACCAAGTCGAAAGGGAGCTGGCCCTTTGATTCCCAGTATCGTTGCAGAATCCGGAGAGCTGCTGCATGAAAGGTGTATGCGTCTATCTCGTCTCTCATGTGGAATGCTCGAAGGCGCTGTTTGAGTTCATTAGCGGCTTTTTTAGTGAAGGTTACTGCTAGGGTGTGGCGCGCATCAGCATCTCCCGTGAGGATCCTATGTGCGATTCGGCGTGTGAGAACCCTGGTCTTACCTGAGCCAGCCCCCGCAATAATTATTAGTGGGTGTTCTTTGGCGGTAACCGCTTCCAGCTGCTCTTTATTGAGGTTGGTGAGAATCCGCTCAATATTCGCAGACACTGGTGACTGGTAGCTGATGCCCGGGTTCATTGCCATGCGGTTACCTTGAGCCGCAAACTGGGAGTCGATGCGTTGAGAATTGAGGAGAGTCGGAGGCAAACAAGCCGCCATGAATGCATTTATCGGTCATCTCATTCTGTTGTGATCCGGATAGCCAAACGCGATACCCGGCTGGACCCTTTGTGTCGGTGCAGCCAGCAGTAGTCGGCAGGTTGTCGCCCATGAGGGCAACTCTCTTGGTGGTCATGGCGTTAGTCTAACTCAGGGGTATGACCACTTTTCGACCCCACCACAATCCATCTGTTGTGAGTTGACCAAAAAAGATTGCCCCATTTTTGGGTGTCTATTGACCCTGACAACCAACCTCAGAGGGCGAGCCAAGCTGATTGGTTTGGGACTTTGTGGGTTCAGCGCAGCAAAACCACGACTCAGTTAACCTGGGCTTGCTTTCACACGTTGGAATACTTCTGTGAGGTGGTGCTGGCATGTTGAAGCGTCGGTAGATAGCCTCTCGCATCAGGGAAAAAACCGTGAAGGGATCAAGATCGTCGCACTCGGCATCTTCCGCAATTGAAGCTAGCTTCTGTTGAAGATCGTCGATGGCGGGATCACTGCTGTGCCACTCGTAGGAAAGTGCCTCGGGATTCCAAGGGCCAAACTCGATATCGGCTTCACCCAAAACCAAGGAGCCGAGTGGCACAAGGAGACGGATGGTCAGCTGAACAGGATCGACACTGTTCACAAGTTGGTTCTCGAAAAGGAACTCTACTAGATCGAGGAGGTTTTCGCGTGTCGTCCAAGGTGTGAACGGCATGAGCGATGGCCTCACCTCGATTCCCTTTTGGCGGAGCAGGCTTAGGGCTTCAAGGATATCTGAACGGGTGTGGCCTTTTCCAAGTCGTTTGAGGATCTCGTCGGAAGTGTGCTCGAAAGCTGAGACTATGAACTTGAGACCAAGGGTACTCAGTTCGTCCCAGATCCATCTGTTCTCGAGCACATGCTCGACTTTCACTGTTGCGTCGAACGTGAGGTCCGGATGGGCCGCATTCATCGCTCGCGCTATTCTCAAGGCATGCATCGGTCCATTCAGAAAATCAGGATCTCCAAACGTTATATGCCTTGCGCCATTCTGATAGAGCTCGTTTATCTGAGCTAGGACAGTTTGTAATGGTACTGCCTTGAACCTGCCTCCGAAAACAACGGGAACTGGGCAGTGGAGGCATTCATGGGCGCAACCAATCGTCGATTCGACGTAGCCCACAACCTTTTGTTCTACACCTTCTATAAGGTGCGCATAATTGGCCAGCCCGGGGAGTTTGGACCTATCGGGAATCAAGTTCGTCTCGTTCTTTTGGGTGGTTGATTGCGGGTCAACTCCGATTGCGCTCAAGATCTCGCCTCTGTTGCCAGATGCGACAGCTTGGTCAAACGAGGAAGAAGACGCCAGGGCCACTTTGGAATAAAGTCCCAGGGCGATGATTGTGATTGAGTCCCCGAAGAGCCTTCTTGCCCTGTCTGCTATCGCTCTGGCGAGCTGGGTGGCTGTGTGCATAGGCACCGATATGATCAGGTGCGTTGGCGGCATCTGATCTTCAAGTAGGAAGTCCTCAAGTCGGGTGAACGTTCGCTTGTCAACTGAGTTGTCACAAAGTGAGTACTCAATTCCGGCGGAATTCAGGATTGCTGCTATCCTCGCCAGCACAAGCGGCTGCTGACCAAGTTCGTAAGTAGAAATTGCCAGCAGCCTGATCGGGGTGTTGCTTGAGGGTGTGGTCATATTATTTCCATCTTCAGTTTCTGAACTGCTTCTTCAAGGGCCCTGACCACTGCTTTAGTCGTAGGTGCCTTCGCAAAAACGAATCCAAGGTATTTAGCATCATAAGGGATGGGAAAGACCTCGGTGTTTTCTGAGTAGGTCATGTCCACTCCCGTCACCCATTTCACAGCTCGCGCCTCATCAATTCCTGCAATCAGTTTTAGAGTCCCTTTCCGTGGCACTGGAATCATGTATACCCCGGAAGCTTGGTTCTCAAACGATAGCTCCGGGGGTGAGATTCCTGCAGCTTCGGCAAGTATAAGTTCCTCGATACTTCTTCCTGCTGATAGAGGGACGGCTTTCGAACAAGTGCCGCCAATGGATCTGGCCGCAAGCTCAATGAAGTAAATATCACCGGAGTCAGCAATGCGAAATTCAGCGTGGATCGGCCCCGTCGTTATTCCCAGCTCTATCCTTGCTGTGTCGAGAGCCGCAAAGAGAGCATCGATCGACTTATGTGGAAGCGAGGTTGGGGTAACGTAAATTGTCTCGGCGAAGAAAGGCCCTAGTAGCGGTTGAGGCTTATCGAAGATGGCTAAGAGCTGAAGCTGACCCGCTATCACTATCGCTTCGACGGCATGTTCGTTTCCGTTTACGTATTCCTCGATCAGTAAAGGTTGGCTGGAATCGCATCCGTGCAATGCTTGAATCGAACGAACAAGTGGAATCTTCTCGCGAACTTCTTCCAGCGAATTTGCTCGCATGACCCCAATCGATCCAGAAAGGGTGGCTGGTTTGATCACAACCGGCATCGTTCCTACCAGCGACAACTTTTCTTCCAAGCTTTCTGAGTCGTCATACGTTTGAAATTTCGGCTGAAGGACCGTCGCGCCGGAAAGCCTCTTTCTCATGGCTATCTTGTTTTGCGCCAGATCGGTGGTGGATGTGGAGATGTGTTTCAATCCGAGCTTTTCGCTGGCTAGAGCCGCTGTTCTGAGCCCGGTGTCATCGATTGAGACTACTGCGTCGAAAGGTCTTGCCTTGTGTGCTTCTTGAATCTGGCTAGCTCCGATATCTGGATTCTCCAGAGAGACGACGATGGCCCTTCCATCCATGCGATGGGCCATTGGCAGGAGATCCTCAGAGGCAATGGTGATTGCGATGTCGAGGCGGGCTGCAGCATCGACGAAGGCCTGGGCTCTGTATGTTTCAGTGGGTACGAGAAGCAGGACGTTTTTCACTTGACTTAAGATTCTACTAGCCAGGTAGTATTTATTAGTTGTGCGCAATACTTGGAAAAGAGATTTGCGTAGATTCGATCTTTCGCAAAGGTTGGAGTTCTCGTGGAAAGCGTCTTTGGTTCAAATAACACCGGGGTTCTGGAAGTAAGCGATAGGGCCCTATCTGAAATTCTTGAAATTCGATCTCAGGAACCCGACCCAGACAAGCTGGCACTTTGGATCGAGATATCCGGAGTCAATGGTAACAGCTACTCTTACGACGTTTACTTTCAAGATAGAAGCGATGCCGGAGGAGATGACGCCATTATTGAGCTGGGTGGGATAGCTGTGGTTGTTCCGTCGAGCAGTGTCGCCTCGATATCCGGGTCGAAGCTTGACCTCGGCGGTGATGACGGGTCTGGCGGCTTGATGATCGTCAATCCTAACTCCCCGCCCAGCCTAGATTCGGGGCTCCCTGAGGAGCTGATGGATGCCGACCTGAGCGGTCCGCTGGCGCAAGAGATAATTCGCGTGCTTCAGGATGAGATCAATCCGGCAATCGCATCTCATGGAGGAAGGGCGGATCTCGTGGCAGTTGCAGATTCGACCGCATACCTTCGTCTCTCAGGTGGATGCCAAGGGTGCGGAATGGCGTCTGTGACTCTGTCGCAAGGGATTGAAGTGGCAATAAAGGAGGCCGTGCCTGCGATTACGTCTGTCAAAGACGTCACTGACCACATGAACGGCGCCAATCCCTATTACGGGGCATCGAAGAAGTAAATGCAATGATTCGGCGGCAACTCTTGGCCGATACCTGATGTGCCGCCGATGAATCCCCTAGGCCTTGATGAGCTGGATCTCCAGTGAGATCTGAATCTTGTCGCTGACAAGAACACCGCTTCCCTCGAGCGGAACATTCCACTCCATGCCGAAATCCTTGCGAGAGATTTCACCTGTTGCCGAGTATCCCGAACGAGTATTTCCCCACGGGTCTTTTGAAACGCCGTTGAATTCCAGGTCAAGCGTGACGCTTCGCGTGGCGTCTCGTATGGTCAGATTGCCAGTGAGCGCATAGTGGTCTCCAGCGGGTGTTACAGAGGTGGACGTGAATGCAATCTTTGGAAACTTCTCGACGTCGAAAAAGTCGGCTGACTTGAGGTGGTTGTCGCGCTCTGTCTCACCGGTAGAGACCGATGCCACGTCTATTTCTGCCGATATCTTTGATTGTGACAAGTCATCCGCAATTTCCACGGAAGCCGAGTAGCTCGAGAATGAGCCACGAACCTTGGTGACGACAAGGTGCCGAGCAGTAAATTCGACTGCGGAGTGTGCGGGATCGAGGTTCCATATGCCTGGCTCAATCGAGAGATCTGACGCTTTTGTTGGTGAAGCCATCTTGTCCTCCATTATCTTGTATATTTAGAAACTTCGATGGATAAGCATATACGAGATAGTTGCACATGCAATCAAATTTAGCAGACAAATCTTCTGGATCTGGTGTCCATTGGCTCGATGACGTCGAGATGCGAGCCTGGAGGGGCTTGCTCTCAGTTCATTCTCAGCTTTACAGCAAGCTGGATGAGGAACTGATTAGGGCTCACGGAATAACCTTTGCTGAGTACGAGGTCCTGGTTCATACATCGGAAGGCCTTGGTGGTTCTGTGAGAATGTCTACGCTTGCCGAAGCTGCCTTGGTATCAAGGTCAGGGCTGACCAGGCGTGTCCAGCACCTTGTTGCGGTCGGTCTTTTGGAACGGAGAAAGTGCAAGGAGGATAAGCGGGGCACCTTCGCGGTGCTCACTCCTCTTGGCTGGGAGAAGCTGCGGGCTGCAGCTTCTACTCATCTCAAAGGGGTTCGCGAGCATATGATCTCGAAGCTTTCCCGAGCCGAGCTTGAAGCGCTCGCTGCGGCTTTTGAAAAAGTCACCGCTTCCGACGCCTAAGTTTTTCGCCGAGGCAGCACAAATCGCTGCTTGGTTGACACGCGGTATCATAAGCATCGACGCTTGATTCTGCGGTGCTAACCTCCTGGCGGCAGTGTTGTGGAAGGCGATGGCACTCGAGTCGTTGTTGTGGTGGTGGATGCACTTCCGTTTGCTGCAGTCGTGGTGGTGGAGCTCGAATTGGGAGCAGTCGTTTTCGTCGACTGTGGAATTGTAGTAGTAGTAGTGGTCGTAGTGGTCGTAGGAGGCGGGACGGGCCGCATCGCGGGAATTGGCGGGTATCTAAAGACTTGCATCGCGTTTGGCAACGATGGATGCTTGATGCCGGGCAGTCCAGAACCAAATGCGGTAAGAACGTTCTTGGTGATTTGCACGACCGGCGCTATCGGGCAATTTCCCATAAAGGTTGGACACGGCGATCCAAGAGCAGCGACCCACAGGTTTGTCCCGGTCGCAAATACCCCTTCCCCTTGCGGAGTGGTGTAATAGCTCATGTCTGAGAAGCCAGGTTGATTGCGGCACAATACCGGTGAATTCGCCAGAAGTTGAAGGCTGCTGGGATAGGGGCTGTAGGGATCGAAGCCGTCATACTCGCTACCCACCAGATTGTGGATTCTCGAGCCAAATTTCAGGCCAGTATTGGCAAATATCCAACTGGAGGGATCTGTGATGACCATGTCATAGCGCACGGGATTGCAAGCGTACTGAATCCCAATGAGCGCACTTTCGGGGCGCGGATCGGGTCCTGCAGGCCAGTTGGTCGTTACTTCTGCATTGTTGACCCCGTTCATTGGATCCAGGCTTGCCACACGGTAGTTCACTTCGATCCGGTCTGGGCCAAGTGAAGTGCTCTCGAATCTGATGCGCCTAAAAATTGCATTGGCGCCTAGGAACATGAGATTTGTTCCATTCTGCTGTGCAACGGTAAGTGCGTGCCTCATCTGTGGCGAGTAGTATTCGTCATGTCCGAGCGATATGAGCACCCTGTGGTTTGAGATGAGGCTTGGGCGCTTCTGCAAATCTACGTCTGTTATGTAGGTGACGTTCAGACCCATCTTTTCGACCAGAGCCACCAGCGGGAGCTCATTTCCGTAGAAGTCGGCCGCTCCTTGTCCGAAGTAGTAGTCGTACGGCCGATCAAAGGAGACTTTCGTTGCGCGGTCAGAGTATCCGTTTGGACCGCTGTAGAGGTCGTAACCGCCGTAGAGGTTGTACGCTTCCCAGGTTGTGACAGCGTTTACGACCACAACAGCGGCGTTCGACTGGTCATTTCTTACTGTGATCGGAACCCATTTCTGAGCCCCGTTGTTGCCCACCAGCTTCAGCAGGTAATCACCCGGAAACCAGCTCGAATTGGTTTTAATGGTGAGTGATGGCTTCCAGTTGCATTCAACGGTATTGCTAGGCTTCAAAATTGGACATGCGGGCTGTTGGAAGCCTGTCAGAGTTGGTGAGGTCCAAATCAACCTTCCTAACAGTCCTTGGTAGTATCCCATGCGAAACGCCTCAACGACATAGCTCTTCGAGGTGGTGGAGACGAATAGAGTGAAACTGTTGCCTTGGTTCACACTCACTTTGGAGGCATAGCCCTCTATGTTTGTCGGCGTTTGGTTGCCCGTGATCCTCCATGCGCTCGTTCCAGGTTTAGCATTCTCTGCTTTCACTGCGGCAGAGTAGAGGGAGCCAGGAGTGCCCTTGAACAAAGTTGTAGAAGTCGTGGAGGCGGAGCCACCTGCTGAGGTTGTAGTTGTTGGTGGCAAAGACTCAGCTTTGGCTTTGGCCCCAGTTGGAAGCACGGCGGCTACAACTAACCCTATGATCAGCAAAACTGCAACAACCGAGATTGTCGCAGTGGTGCCTTTCCGGCCGAAATGAAATCGCGAAAACAAATTGAACTTGGCAAAACTCACGCAATTACTCTAGATGATTGCGCCGGTCGCGTACTTGTCGAAGGGGTGAATCTCTCTGCTTCTTTCTCGACTGAAGCAGAATATTCAAGACAAGCCGATCGTAAAACGCTGAGGTCTTTGTGATTGATTGTAACTTTGTTGTCTGCTAATAGCGTGGTAGTGACATATGGTCAGATTCGGGGTTTGTGCTGAAGAGTTCGGTTCGACTATGCCGAAGGATTAGTGATGATCGTCTTAGTTGGTTTCATGGGAGCCGGCAAGAGCACCGTTGGCTTCTTATTGGCCGAAAAGCTCAGTATGCCGTTCATCGACATCGACATGGTGATCGAACGGAAAGAGAACCGTTCGATCAGCCAGATTTTCGAAGAGAACGGAGAAGAGGACTTCAGAAGAATCGAACATGAGACTATTGTGAGAATCCTTGAAGGTGGCGAAGCTGTAGTAGCTCTCGGGGGAGGAGCTGTAGAACATGCTGGCACCAGGGAGGCCCTCGAATCTGCGTTCGTCATATACCTCGAGGTTGACTACGATCAGGTTACGCGTCGGATTGGTCACGATGCAAACAGGCCTATGCTTGCACGGCCGAATATCGGCGCTATATTCACGAGACGCCTTCCGCTCTATCGCCAGGTCTCAAACATGACTATCCGTACCGATGGCAAACAACCTGGGCAGATCGTGACGGAGATCATTTCTAAGATGACCACCCCTCCTTGATGCTCATTTTGAAGATTGGTCGGCGGTATGACCTCCGGTGACATGGGTTTTCTTGAAAAAAATCTCAGAAATTTTCGATTCCAAATGAGGACCGAGCTGGTTGCCCAGTTTGTGAAAATGATAGGTGTTTAAGTGTGCATCTCTCTGTGAACGGAAGGGCAGTTGCTTCAGCTGCTGATAGGCGGATTGGATACGATCATCGGAGCATTTCCTTCGAGTATGATCGGAGATACTTACCACGGACGTTGTTGTGCAGCTGTGTGACGAACTGTATTTTGGCCGAGTTGCTTGGGGCCTGATGGAGTCTTGCATCCAGACTCTGTCATGCAATATGACTGCGCGGGAGGGCCTCTCTTGGACGGGACGCGTTTTTCGCAGAGTTCAATGAGAGCCGGCATCTCGGGGAGAGGAGAAGAGTTTGCCAAGTGGAAGTGTTGCATCTGAAGAAATCTCGACGTCGGTACTGCTTCTTAATGGTCCAAATCTGAATCTTCTTGGAGCCAGAGATCCCAAAGTATACGGTTCCGCAACTCTAAAAGAGGTTGAGAGTCGCGTCACGGAACTCGGTGTGGAGCTCGGGGTGGATGTAAGGTGCGCTCAGTCAAACAGTGAAGGTGAGATAATCGATCTTTTACATGAGGCTCGTCACGGGATGGGGGTTATTATCAATCCAGGAGCTTACGGTCATTACAGCTATGCAATCCGTGATGCGGTGGAGGCATTGGAAATCCCAGTCGTCGAGGTTCACATCTCAAATATCCACGCGCGTGAGGAGTTCAGGCATGTGTCAGTGATATCCCCGGTGGTGAACGGATTTGTCTCCGGTTTCGGTGTGCTTGGATACGAACTTGCCTTGAGGGCTCTAGTTCAGCATTCGAAAGACGTTCTTCGACCATAGGTGAAATGCACGGCATGAAAGTTGGCATCGTAGGAGCGGGCTCTCTTGGCAGTGTATTTGCCGGAGTACTTGCACAAGCCGGAGCAAGTGTGCATTTGATCAGCCGGCACCTAGATTACATTCGCGAGGTCAATCACAGCGGCCTCCGGCTCGTCGAGGATACCGGAATCCGCGTTACACATCCGCAGGCAACTGACCGGCCCGATGCGGTGGGCTTTGTGGATCTGTTGTTGGTCATGGTCAAGTCATACGACACACGAGAAGCCATGGGATTTGCTTCGTCGTTAGTGGGCCCTGGGACGATCATTCTTTCACTGCAAAATGGCTTGGGGAATGAGGAAATTATTGCGGAGATGTTCGGTTGGGATCGCATTATCTATGGCAGGACGTTTGTCGGAGGCGATTCGGTTGATAATGCCAAGATTGTTGCTGGCATTAGGGGCAAGCCCACAATCATTGGCGAGCTGAATGGCCAACTTTCGGAGCGAGTGATGGGGATTGCGGAGCTATTCAATGGAGCTGGACTTCTCACTGACGTGAGCGACAATGTACTCGGGGTTGTGTGGAACAAGCTGCTGGTAAACGTATCAACGGGAGCCCTGGCTGGCATTACCGGCCTGAGCTACGGATATCTTTACCAGGTTCCGGATCTGCTTTCCGTTGCAGTGGCCGCTGTCAATGAGGGGATTGCTGTCGCAAAGGCAAAAGGAGTTGAACTTCCTAACGAGGATGCTGAAGAGATATGGTTGAGCGCAGGCAGGGGACAACCGGCGTCATTTCGAACATCGATTCTACAAAGCCTTGATCGAAAGTCTAAGACCGAGATTGACTATATCAACGGAGCAGTAGTCAGGCTTGGCGCGGAAGAGGGGATTCGAACCCCTGTCAATCAGGCCCTCGTAGCTTGCGTGAAAGCACTGGAGTTCAGATCTTCGGTCGAGTAGATCCGCTACACGCAAGTTGCAAAGGTTTCTGGTCCGCCAAGAGCTGTTGAGTTGGCCATTGCTTGGTGGAATTGGGCGGAGCATAATAGATCGGCAGTGTTCCGCAGCTTGCCGGCGGATGGTTGTCAAAGGTCACTACTCGGAGCGGACCATTTGAAGCAAAAGGCTCCCGAAGAATCTTCACCTCTAACCAGGACGTGTTTTGCTAGAGTCTGCGCTGCTTTCGGTCCTCGATTATGTAGTCGGTTTTACCATCGCATCTAGGTGTGTTTACTACCTAAATAGGTCTGTTCAAATCTGGCCATTTCCTAATTTGGGGACTGTGCTGCTGGCGAGCATCTGGCTGGTGCTCTCGGTCAGGATTGTGTTTCTAGGACTTGCAACGCATGGATGGGACTCAGGAGTTTCATCTGCGACACAGCTCATTATATTCCCGATGCTGGCCGCGATTGATCTAGAGGTTCGGCGTGTTCCGACCGCGCTGGTGAGAGCCGGATCAATCTTGACTTTGGGCGCCGTTGTTGCCAGCGGAGGGATTTCGTTACTTATTTCGGCCATGGGTGCGTTGCTGCTGTTTGCTGCTCCACTAATTCTTGTGAACATCTTTCAGCCAAACGCCATAGGTTCAGGCGATATTCGGTTGGGTGTCTACCTTGGACCGCTATTGAGCCTGGGTAGTCCGCCCTTAGCTGTTCCGGTTGCTCTGTGGCTGGCTTGTCTCTTAACAATTATCGTCTCTGTTGCTTACCGGATTGTCTTTCGAAGGTCGCTGAAGAGAATTCCGCTGGTTCCTTTCATCCTTTGCGGGGTCGTACTCGTGCAGATCATGCCGGTCTGGTCGCACCTTAGCTGAGCGGGATTAGGGGATCCGGCGAGCCCCAACTGTAGAAGTCGATTAGATTCTTAGCATGCTTAGATTCTTTACGGCCGGTGAATCTCACGGCAAAAGCCTCGTTGTTATTGTGGAAGGGCTGCCAGCGGGCTTGGAAATCACCAAGGAAGAGATCCAGGGGGAGTTGGCGAGGAGACGGCTCGGCTATGGAAGAGGGCCGCGAATGAAATTCGAGCAAGATGAGCTTACGCTCCTTGCCGGAATTCGACACGGTCGGACGCTTGGCTCGCCAGTGGCGCTTGAGATCGGGAACACGGAGTGGCCCAAGTGGACCAAGGAGATGTCTCCAGATCCTGGCCGCCCGGAGAAAAGACTGAGCCAGCCGAGGCCTGGCCACGCTGATCTCGTTGGGATGCAGAAGTATGGTTTCGATGATGCGAGGGATGTGCTGGAAAGGGCCTCTGCTCGCGAGACTGTTGCACGCACAGCCGCAGGGTGTCTCGCCAAGGCTCTACTTGCCAAGCTAGGGGTGTCTGTGCTCTCACATGTGGTTCAGCTTGGTTCGGTATCGGTTGGAAGCGCTCCGAAACCGGTGCCATCTGATCTGGAGAGGATTGACGAGTCGCCAGTTAGATGCTTTGACCCTTCGTTTGAAGAGGCCATGGTGGAAGAGATAAAGGCGGCTGCCAAGGTCGGTGACTCCTTGGGCGGTGCTGCAGAGGTTCTGGTATACGGCGCTCCGGTCGGTCTCGGAAGCCATGTCCATTGGGATCGAAAGCTTGACGGAATGATCGCTCAGGCACTGATGAGCATCCAGGCAATCAAGGCGGTCTCACTTGGAGAAGGGCACGTCGTTTCCGGTCTTCGGGGTTCAGAGGCTCATGACTCGATTCGCTGGGATCCTGAGACTCAGACCTATTTGAGGGACACACTCAGAGCTGGTGGACTCGAAGGGGGCATGTCTACTGGCGGTCTCATTTCGGTCACAGCTTGGATGAAACCGCTTTCAACCCTAAATAGGCCAGTTATCAAGACAGTCGATGTGGTGACCAAAGAGGAGACTGTCTCCTTTAAGGAGCGGACCGATGTTACGGCAGTCCCCGCAATGGGCGTGGTGGCAGAAGCCATGGTAGCTTTGGTGCTCGCTAATGAGGCGCAGCGCAAGTTTGGTGGGGATTCTGTCGCAGAGATGGTGAGGAACCTGGAATCGTTCAATTCTCATATTCACGAAACACCTTCTGCGGCTAAGGGTTGAGTCAATCTCACTAAGACCGATCTAAGTGTGAAGGATGAATCGTCCCTTATCCAGTGGTGCCAGTTGTCGTAGACCAAGTTGAAAGTGAAAGGTCTCAGGTGTCTACCAGTACACACGATGAAGTAGTTGTGAATCTCGGGGATCGAAGCTATTCGGTATATGTTGGCTCTGGCCTTTTGGATCGGATTGACTCGATCATTCCCGAAGGGGTGGGAAAGGTTGCAATCGTCACCCAAAAAAACATCGGAATTCTGCCGGAGCTGAAGTTGCCATCAAGGGTCTTCTACATCGGTGACGGGGAGCAGGCGAAATCGCTTTCGACGATCGGCGAACTGTGTAGTGGTTTCGCCCAAATGGGCATCAATCGAAAAGATCTGGTTCTTGCAATCGGAGGAGGCGTTGTCAGTGACACGGCTGGCTTTGCTGCCGCCTCGTTTCATCGTGGAGTCCGCTACGGCATTATCGCGACAACCTTGCTAGCCCAGGTGGATGCCGCAATTGGCGGCAAGACAGGCGTGAACATCCCTGAGGGCAAGAATCTGGTTGGTGCATTCTGGCAACCGAGTTTTGTGATTTGCGAATTGTCAGCACTCTCTTCTCTGCCGGAGCGCGAAAGGCTTTGTGGATGCGGGGAGATGGCAAAGTACGCATTCCTAGGTGCCGAGGAGCTCGATAAGCTGCCATTAGAGTCGCAGGTGGCCGCCTGCGTCCGGGTCAAAGCCTCCTTCGTTGAAAGTGACGAGAGGGAAGGTGATCGCAGGGCGCTGCTCAACTACGGCCATACGCTAGCGCATGCAATTGAGGCCGTTGGTTTCGAGGATCCCAGAATAGATCTCAAGCATGGTGAGGCAGTGGCCATCGGTCTGGTATTCGCGGCCTTGCTTGCGAAGAAGCTTGGCAGAATAGATCAGTCTCGCGTTGAATATCATCTTCGTGTAGTGAGGTCCTACGGTCTCAAAACGGTGCTTCCTGTTGACTTGGATCCGGATATGTTGATCGAGGCTATGTTCAAGGACAAGAAGTCCTTTGGAACGCTGACGTTCGTGCTCGATGGCAACTCTGGTGTCGAGATCGTGCGCGATGTGGATGTTGCAATAGTGCGTGAGGTCCTTGGGGAGATGGGAAGTCTAGCCTGAGATCTGCTGAAAGGATTCTGCCTTCGCGTTTTGGCTGATTTGCAGCATCGTCATGAAGCCACTCGAGGCCAAGGCTTCAATAGAGCCGCCTTCGTTGAGCACAGACCTCCACAAGCTGATCATCTTGAGTATCACGCAATGAACTCATGAAGAATGCCTGAGTTGTTTAGCAGCAGCGGAGAGAAGCCCGTTTATAAATTTTCCTGAGCTCTCGGTTGAGTACTTTTGTGCCAATTCTACAGCTTCTGAAAGGATGACTCCAGAGGGGACTTCGTCGCAGAAGAGGAGTTCATACATTCCAAGGCGCAGGATGGCATAGTCGAGAAGCGGCATCCGTGATGGATCCCAGTCCAGCGAAAGCCGTTTGATCTCGTTATTCAGCCTTTCCTCGTTCTCGCAGATACCAAGAAATCGCTCTGTGACGAAGGGGTCCGGCCTCAACGTGAGGTCGTCGAGGATTTCTTGGGCTGAGCTATTCTTCATCTCCATTTCATAGAGCAGAGAGACTACCCTCTCGCGGCCTTCGCGCCTCGAGCTTATGGGCACAACCCAGTCTTCACTGTGCTCGTCGTCGCCGTCGTGGCGATCGTTAGAGTGGACCTGGTCAGACTCTTGTTCGAACTCGTCTTCCCGCCTAGGCACGGGTTAGATACTCTCCGGTTCTAGTGTCGACCTTGATCTTCTCGCCCGTCTCTATAAAGAGGGGAACCTGAAGGACCAGACCTGTTTCAACTGTCGCCGGTTTTCTGGCACCCGAAACACGATCTCCTTGCACTCCTGGCTCGGTTTCCGTCACTGTGAGCTCTACTGCTGCCGGGAGTTCAACTGCTACGACTTCTCCTTCGTATTGACTGATGGTGGCGGAGTCTCCCTCTTTCAAGAAATTAGCAGCTGATCCGAGCGTACTTGGCTCTATCTGGATCTGATCGTAGGAGGTGGAGTCCATGAACACGTACTGGGCACCGTCCCTGTAAAGAAACTGCATATCTCGCTTCTCGATTATTGCCTGATCCAGCTTCTCGTCCGCCCTGTACGTGCGTTCGATTACCGCTCCAGTTCGCAAGTTCTTGAGCTTGGTGCGCACAAATGCCCCACCTTTTCCTGGTTTGACATGCTGAAATTCAACCACCGTGAAAAGCCCGTCGGATAGGTCGAGCGTCATGCCGTTTTTTAGGTCATTTGTTGATGTTGATATTGCCATGAGATCCTTCCAGCAGGCTAAAGACAAAGCATTTTTGAACGCGGTTCACATTCTAACCATTTGTCCAGGCTGTACATTGCGCGCCAGTGCGCAGATTGCAGCCTTGTGAATCAGTAGATCAAAGGCGATTTTGCGATGTTGGTGAGGCGCTCGCTGCCTGATTGTGATATTGCTATCGTGTCTTCGATTCTGACGCCCATTTCGCCAGGCAGGTATACTCCGGGTTCGACAGTCATGACATCTCCAACGGACAAGGCAGATTTGTTATCTTTGTGTATCCAAGGTAATTCGTGTACTTCAAGCCCTACGCCATGTCCAGTGCTATGAGTGAAGAACTCGTCTAATCCGGCTTGGTGGAGAGAATCTCGGCATGCGTTGTCAACCTTTGACGCCGCCGTTCCAACGAGGGCTGTCGCCGAACCGGCAAGCTGCGACGCTTCGACAGCTTCGTAAACTCTCTTGAATTGTCGGGAAGGCGTGCTGCCTAAAAAGTAAGTCCTAGTGCAGTCTGAATGGTAACCGTCCCAGATTGCACCGAAGTCAACCACCACCGGGTCACCCTCGATGATTCTTTTATCTGTGGGCCGGGCATGTGGCATAGCGGAATGCGGTCCGGAAGCTACGATGGTGTCGAACGAAGGTCCTTGCGCGCCCAGCATCCGCATGTGAAACTCCAGTTCAGCTGCGAATTCGATTTCCGTCGGTTCGTCCTTGAGTCGCGGGAGAACCTTTTCGAGGGCCTGGTCCGCTATTTGGCATGCTCTTCGAATAGCGTCTATCTCGTTATCATCTTTGCACTGCCTTTGGGTTTCCACTTTGACCTCGCTGACCGCAATCGTCTTCTCGAGCGCGCTGGTCCAGGCATAGAACGAGGTAAGAGATGTGGAATCTCCTTCAATTGCTGTTTTTGAAGATTTCGCCGCGAAGAGCCTTGCCATTTCATACTGCCGCGATAGGTTGCCAATGACGATTTCAACCAGCGCACCGGACCCGGACTCGTTGACCTGTTGCTCGGATTGTTCCATGTAGCGCGAATCAGTGAAAAGAATGCCGGGGCTGTCGCTGGTGTAAGAAGCCGAGCTGATGATAAGAGATCCTGCAGAGCCGCTGAATCCTGTCAGATATCTTACGTTCAAAAGATTTGTGATGATCAGGACGTCTATGCCAGCTTCGTCCAGCCTTCTGCGGAGTTCGATGATGCGATGGTTTGTATTCATTTTCAACTTGATCCTGCTCGGAGCTTTCTTGATTGCTGGACTGATAGGGTGGAGTAAAATTCACGGTAAAGAAGTTGTGATTCGGGAAGTTTTCTCAGTTATTAGCCATTTTAGTAAATCTAAGATCTAGACAAAGGTGTTGCAAGCTCTTACAGCCCATTCAAGGGTAGTAGCAAGGGCTTGACCTCATATTGCTAGATGCGACGGTGCAGACGCGGTGACGATGCTGGGGAAGATAATCGTTAGGTTTATATGAACTTAGTTGTAGGTACTGTAAGACGACGAAGCGGGATCAGGGTGGTGGGTAGCTATGTCGCCCTGATGAAGCCTCGCATAATCGAACTTTTGTTGATAACTACGGTCCCAGCGATGATTGTCGCAAAGCAAGGGATACCAAGCGTGTGGCTTGTTCTCATGACGCTGGTTGGCGGTACCTTGTCTGCGGGTGGTGCCAACGCCGTTAATATGTGGGCCGACCGGGATATCGATTCAGTCATGAAGCGGACTCAGAAAAGACCGCTCGTGACTGGAGAAGTGAGTCCCACGGCTGCGCTGACATTCGCCGTGGCTCTTGAGGCTCTTGCATTTCTTGAGCTGTCATTGCTGGTAAATGTGTTGAGCGCTGTTCTGGCCCTGGCGGCAGCACTTTTTTACATCTTTGTCTACACACTCTGGCTCAAGAGGACGTCTTCACAAAACATAGTGATCGGCGGAGCGGCTGGTGCGGCCCCTGTTCTTGTAGGTTGGGCTGCCGTGACCCACTCACTCTCTTGGACACCAGTTGTGATGTTCATGATCATCTTCCTCTGGACACCCCCGCATTTCTGGGCTCTGGCTTTTCGATATAAGGATGATTACTCGCGAGCCAATGTTCCGATGCTTCCCTCGATTGCAAGCTCCAAAAGAACCGCTGGGGAGATAATCGTATATACCATCATTTTGTGGGGGGCTACCCTGGCTCTCGTCCCAACTGCCCATCTCGGCGCCATATATGGCGTGTCGGCTTTGGGGCTTGGCGCTGGATTTCTCGCTTATGCAATAAGTTTGTACAGAAACTGCTCTCCTAAGGTTGCAATGCGAGTATTCAGCTATTCCATTTCGTATTTGACCCTGTTGTTCCTATCGATGGGAATCGACATTCTTGTCAGGCATCACTGATCTTTTTCGCACGGGTCGCGTAGGTCGTTCAAAGACGAAAAGGCTCACCCTCCTGGGACTATTGGTTGCATTGGCGGCGATAATGGTCTATTCGGTTGTTCAGTCATTGAATGCGAGCACCGCTATATCAGGACAGTCGCCTCTGGCTCAGGCGCTTAAAGTCACCGTTGGAGGACCTTTGTTGGGAAAGCCTGCGCCGGGCTTTGCTCTTCCAAACGTCCACTCAGATGCACGCAATATCAGCACGGCAAGCTTCAAGGGAAAGCCGCTAGTAATTAATTTCTTTGCTTCTTGGTGCGTGCCCTGCAAGACCGAGCTGCCAGAATTTGCAGATCTTTCGAGAGCAGAAGCTGGAAAGGTTCAGTTTGTCGGCGTGGATGAGAATGACACAAGTTCAGGGGCGCTCTCACTCCTACAAAAGAGTGGAGTTCATTATCCTGCAGCGTTCGATCCCAGTGGGAAGCTGGAACAGCCGTATCATCTGATAGGGCTTCCAACCACGGTGTTCATTAATTCCAGGGGAGTTGTAGTCGCAATGGTGGCAGGCCAAATCAGCTCGAGCGCGTTGGCTGATTATGTTTCCAGCATTGCAATCAGCTGAGCGCAATAGCTAGCGCGGGGCACCACACCTGTGGTCGCCAGAAAATCGAGGTGGACGCTAGGCAATAGGAGTCACCTTTGCTCCTGCTGGACACGCTCTAGGATCCCATGGTTGAAGTGGCGTTACAGATGCTGTGGCAGGAAGTGTAACCGGAGCCAAAGTTGTCGAGGTAGAGCCACCGGGAGTGCTGCTTGCGGTTGAGCTGGCCTGCGAGGTTGTTGTTGCCTGCGGCTTTGCGACCGTCACGGTAGTCCCGGTTACCAGCTCCACTGGAGCACCTGTCAATGTGGAGGACTCACCCATGATGATTGAGCCCGATAGGCTGTTGCGCAGCAGTTCCGCCTGCTGGAGATAGCCTGGCTTGTAATAGATGATTGTCTCAACATTCTTGCTTAGGATCTTGGCGTTTCCGGTCGAGCTTACATTGAAGCCATCGGCTCTGAGCTCGCCAGCGACGGATGCCGCCTGTTGGTTGACTCCAGAGCCATTTAGAACCGAGATCTGAAAGCTGGATCCGTTCACTGTTGGCGCAGGAACATCCAGGTACTGGTTTATCACTGCTTGATCTTGCGGTTGAGCTGGGAAGACCACGTCTCCATAGTTGGCTCCATTGTAGGTGTAGTTGTTTACCAGGGCCACGGGTAGGGTGGCGGTGGGGATAGTGTTGGGATTCACGCTTCTGAACTCTGTAGCGAGCGAGATCATGTCACCTAGAGAGAATCCCGAGTCTACTTGCAGATCAGGGGTAACAGACGAGAGGATGGAGTTCAGTTTCAAAGGATTTGAAATCCCCTTCTGCTTAACGGCGGAAAACAGCACTCTCATGAATTCGTGGTCACGGCGGATTCTGGACAGGTCTCCGAGTGGGTCCTCGATCCATTGACCAGAAGAGGTCTGGTACTCAAGGTGTCTTGCCCGGACCACTGCTAATGCCTGGAATCCATTGAGATAATGACAACCCGTGTTTGGAACATTCAGTCCTGAGTAGGCATCTTTCACGGGGTAAGGGAAGTACATGTCGAGCCCACCAAGGGTCTGGACAATGCTTTGAAACGTATCGAAGTTGAGTTCGACGTAATGTGAGATGCTGATGCCTAAGTCCTGCTCTACCGTCTTGACCAACTGGCTGGGGCCAGCATTCAGTGAGGCATCAACTCTGTTCGATAGCGGGCTTCCCGGGATCGGCATGAACAAGTCTCGAGGTATTGACATAAGCGAGAGCGAGTGGGTCTTGGGGTTGACGTGAAGGATCATTGTGACATCGCTTCGGGCACCTCCCACTTGTTGGGCTGTGCCAAAAGCAGAGGCCTGTTTGCCATTTAGAGCGGCCCTGGAGTTTGAGCCGACAATGAGAATGTTGATGGGCTGACTCGAAGATGCCGGTTTCGTCAGATTTCCAACCGAGAGTTTCTTGATCTGGCCGTAGCGGTATCTTATGTACCCATACCCAGCGATGGCAACAACTAGCAGTATCCCGGCAAAGATGATTGCTATATTTCTGGCTCTCTTGGTGCGTGACCGCCGTCTGTAATGCCTCCGTCTTCTTGATTGGGCCTGTCGTGGACCGTTCTGTTCACTTGGCTCAACTGGAAAAGTCATTCGAATATTTTCTCCTAAAAATGGACGGTTTTTGTGTCACCGCCATGGCCAGCGCCGAGCACATGGGCTATAGACTAGTTGAGGCTAGTGCCGTCAAGTGAGTTCAGCGAGGCTCATACGGAATTAGGAGGGGATTTGACGCCCGAAAACGGGTCAATTTCAGGCCGTTCTTATTCAGCTACGTCCGAGGTAATGACGAGTTCGGACGTGAGTCGTGTTCTCAGCCGGATAGCTCATGAAATCGTGGAGCGCAACAGAGGCTGTACTGAACTCATAGTTGTGGGTCTTCAGACCGGTGGCGTTTGGATAGCAGAGGAGTTATGCAAGCGCCTCTATGAGATATCTGACTTCTCGTGTATTCTGGCATCGCTTGATACATCTTTTTATCGAGACGATCACGCCATTAGACCCTTTGTGCGCAGCTCTTCTTCCGATGTCCTTTCGTCGGTTGATACGAAAACCGTTGTTCTTGTCGATGACGTTCTGTTCACCGGCAGGACCGTGCGTGCCGCGTTAGAGGCAATTCTCGATTTTGGACGCCCCACAGCCATTCAGCTTGCTGTGATGGTTGATCGCGGTCATAGAGAGCTTCCAATAAGACCTGATTACGTAGGGAAAAATTTGCCGACTTCAAGGAGCGAGATGGTTGAGGTAACTCGTGACGGTGTCAGAATTCTTAAAGAGGTAGGAAATGTCTCGTAGCCTGACCTCTATTGCCGATTTATCTGATGATGATATTTCCCAATTGCTGGAGCTCTCAAGGATCTTCTTAGAGGTAAATCAGCGTGAGATTCCGAAGGTACCGGCACTTCGAGGCAAGACCGTTGCGACACTCTTCTTTGAGAACTCGACTAGGACGAGGTTATCGTTCGAGCTGGCGGCCACCAGGTTGTCGGCCGATGTCCTGACATTTACCCTGACAACCTCATCTGTGTCAAAGGGAGAGTCTTTGCGCGATACCGCGGAGACGATTGAATCGCTCGGAGCCGACCTGATTGTCATGAGGCATTTCTCGTCGGGATCAGTCCAGCTGGTGAGTTCTTGGCTCGAGATACCTCTGGTCAACGCCGGTGATGGAGCTCATGAGCACCCAACGCAGGCACTTCTCGATGCGTATGCGATTATGGAACATTTCAATACCGGTAAAAGATTGGATGGAATCAGCGTCGCAATTGTGGGTGACGTCCTCCATTCCCGAGTGGCGCGATCAAACGTTCAGCTTTTGAGTCGTCTCGGTGCTCAGGTGACTTTGGTGGGTCCACCAGCTCTGATTCCACTTGATCTTTCACTGTGGCCGGCAAGAGCTACCAACTCTCTTGAAGATGTGCTGTCTGAGAGTGACGTCATCTACATGCTGAGAGTTCAGAGTGAAAGATTCACGGAGTCACTGATTCCTTCAATGAGCGAGTTCTCCCGGCTGTTTTCCTTGACGGCAGAACGCCTCGAAAGGACAAGGAAGGAGGCGGTGGTGATGCATCCTGGGCCAATCATCAGAGGGGTGGAAATCGCTGCCGAGGCCGCAGATTCCTCACGCTCGCTGATTCGCACTCAGGTGACAACTGGAGTTGGGGTGAGAATGGCAGTTCTCTACTGGCTTCTCGGCGCAAATCAAGGACGTTTGGAGTCGATATGGTAGCCAGGTCTCGCAAATACCTTATTCGGGGAGGCAAACTCATTGACTCCAATGGTGTGAGGATCGCAGAACTGCTGGTCGACGATGGCAAGATTGAGGCCATAGAACAACGAATAGACCCGCCTCGGGGTTGTGTCGAGATCGATGCCCGGGACCTGGTGGTCTCGCCTGGTTTTGTCGATCTTCACACTCACCTCAGGCAGCCCGGAAACGAGAGATCTGAGACAATACTCAGCGGGAGCTTGGCAGGCGTTCTCGGCGGATATACAGCCCTTTTGGCGATGCCGAACACTTCGCCTCCCATTGACTCTCCGGAGGTTGTCAGCTACGTGAAGGAGCTCTCAAGAGAAGCTCTTCTCGACGTGTATTTTGCGGGTGCGATCACTAAAGGTCGGAATGGTGAGAGCCTCGTGGAGATGGGGAAGCTTGCAGAACTCGGGATAAGACTTTTCACTGACGATGGAAATGGCGTACAGGACGCACAGCTGATGCGGCGTGCCCTGGAGTATGCCAGGGGGATAGGTGTCACCCTAGCCCAGCATTGTGAGGACTTGTCGCTTGCCAATGGCGGTGCGGTGAACGAGGGTGCGGTCTCTTCAGTCTTGGGGCTAAGGGGTATTCCCAACGCAGCTGAAGATGTCATGGTTGCCCGTGACATTGAGCTTGTCAGGCTTACCGGTGCAAGAATGCATTTTCTGCACATATCCACGTCACGTTCGGCTGAGCTGGTGCGTTGGGCCAAGCATGATGGAATGCCAATAACTGCCGAAGTCACGCCACATCATCTGGTCCTCTCTGAAAAGAACATATCTGGATACAATCCGATTTTCAAAGTCAACCCGCCACTGCGCTCTGAGGCCGATCGGTCAGCCTTGTGGAGTGCGTTGAACGAAGATGTCTTCGATGCGATTGCAACGGATCACGCACCCCACCATGTCGAGGCAAAAGAAACCACCTTTGATCAAGCGGCCTTTGGAATGATCGGTTTGCAGACTGCTTTGGGGGCGGTGCTTGGAGAGATGAACCGCAGTCTCAGCTTGTCGGATGGCGAGACGCTCGTAGCGGGTGGGGTATCGGACGAGCAACTTATGCACCTGGTTGGCTTGTTAACGTCGCGACCAGCAAGAATCGCCGGAATAAGCGACGTTCACGGGGGGCCACTAGTTGAAGGCAGACCAGCGAACATAGCAATATTCGACCCACAACTGAAATGGAGATTGAGTGAATCGGAGATCGTGTCGCGATCAAAGAACTCACCGTATCTAGGCGTTGATCTGACGGGAAGGGTCTTATACACGATTGTAAATGGGGAACTCAAGCTAAGAGAAGGAGAGTTGTGTCTTTAAGACATAAAGAGGAAGCTGTTCAAGTACGCCCCGCCGCCTTGGTTTTGGCTGACGGTGCGGTTTTCGAAGGTGAGCTCGTGACTCTGGAGGCTGGAGGCTTTCCGGAGCCTGTGACTGGTGAAGTAGTTTTCAATACCGCTCTCACCGGTTATCAAGAGATCATTACTGATCCCTCATATGCGGGCCAGATTGTGACCTTTACATACCCCCATCTGGGGAACTATGGGATCAATCCGTCGGATTTTGAGTCTGAAAGGCCTCACTGTAGGGCGGTTATCGCTCGTGAAGTGAGCACTTATTTCTCCAACTGGAGGGCTACGGAGGGCTTGATCTCTTATCTTTCACGCCACGAAGTCTCAATTCTGAGTGGCGTCGATACGAGAGCGCTTACTAAGCACATTCGAGCTCACGGAGCGCTCTCCGGAGCAATTGGCACATTAGATGTGGGCGAACTGTCAAACCTCGCCAGATCAGAAGGGGGGACGCTTGGAAAGGACCTTGTGCGAGAGGTCACAACTGATCACGTTTATCAAATTTCCGGCGGCCCGAAAAGGGTTGTAGCTATCGACTATGGGATAAAAAGGACGATCCTAGATCAGCTAGCAGAGTTCGCCTCGATCACGGTGGTGCCTGCATCGATGTCCGCGGAGGAGATTCTTGATCTGAGCCCTGATGGAGTGTTCTTGTCTAATGGTCCAGGGGATCCGGCAGCCATAGGTTACGGCGTTGCAACGATTCGCGCCTTGCTGGGGCATGTGCCAATATTTGGCATCTGTCTAGGTCATCAGCTACTTGCTCAGGCGATAGGTGCCAAGACCTTCAAGATGGAGTTCGGGCATCACGGGGGCAACCACCCCGTTCAACGCCTAGAAGATGAAGTGGTGGAGATAACGAGCCAAAACCACAACTACGCGGTGGATGCAACTTCCTTGGAGGACCTTACGGTCGAGGTCCGAGTCTCGCATCGGAATCTCAATGACAATGTCGTGGAGGGTTTCGACATCCCAGGTCTTGGGGCATTTTCGGTTCAGTATCATCCTGAGGCTGGTCCCGGACCTCATGATTCTCGCTACTTATTCTCCAAGTTTGAAGTCCTCATGAACAAGAAGGCGAGCTGATCGTGCCGCGCAGAAATGATTTTTCATCAGTGTTGGTGATTGGATCGGGCCCAATCGTCATTGGGCAAGCATGTGAATTCGACTACTCGGGATCCCAAGCTTGCAGGGTTCTCAAAGAGGAAGGCTTCAAGGTTATTCTCGCGAACTCGAATCCTGCAACCATTATGACTGACCCTGGGTTCGCAGATAGAACCTACTTGGAACCCCTGGACCTGCAAATTCTCACGTCGATAATCGAGAAGGAGAGGCCGGAGGTGTTGCTTCCCACGCTAGGCGGGCAGACAGCACTAAATCTGGCAATGGAGCTATCGGAGGCTGGCGTCCTCGACCGCTTTGGTGTCGAGATGATTGGTGCTAACGCTCGTGCCATAAAGACGGCTGAGAACAGAGATCTTTTCAAGGCCGCTATGCAAGAAATCGGTCTGAAAGTTCCAGAGTCGGGTTTCGCGCACTCGATGAAAGAGGCTTTGGAAGTCGCTTCTCAGATTGGCTATCCGCTTATGATCAGACCGTCGTTCATCCTTGGTGGAGCAGGCACGGGTATCGCGCGAAGCGACGAAGAATTCGCTTCTTTGGCTTCTCAGGGACTGGCAGCGTCTCCAGTCTCAGAGATACTCGTTGAACGTTCTATCGCCGGATGGAAGGAATTCGAGTTGGAGGTCATGAGGGACTCCAACGATAACGCGGTTATCGTCTGCTCCATCGAAAACTTCGATCCGATGGGTGTTCACACTGGTGACTCGATTACTGTCGCTCCTGCCCAGACACTGACTGACGTCGAGTACCAGAAAATGCGAGATGCAGCTTTTGCAGTGATCAGAAGGATCGGTGTTGAGACTGGCGGCTCCAATATTCAGTTTGCCATCGATCCTGAGTCCGGGGAGATGGTTGTCATCGAGATGAATCCGAGGGTCTCGCGGTCGAGTGCACTTGCGTCGAAGGCAACGGGCTTTCCTATTGCAAAGATTGCCACAAAGCTGGCAATAGGATACAGCCTTGCAGAAGTACAAAACGATATTACCAGAGTGACTCCAGCGTCTTTTGAACCGACAATCGATTATGTCGTGACCAAGGTGCCAAGGTGGGCATTCGAGAAGTTTCCGGGCGTTCAAGATGTTCTTGGCACGCGTATGCAGTCGGTTGGCGAAGCAATGGCCATAGGCAGGACATTTGCGGAGTCGATTCAAAAGGCATTTCGTTCAATTGAACTTGGGAGAAGCGGACTGAACGGTGATCCAGCTGAAGCTGCAATTGATACCATTCCCGTTGATGAACTGCTGGACGAGATCAAGATCGCCACACCTATGCGACCATTCCAAATTGAGTCTGCACTTCGTCGGGGCGCGACAATTGAGCAGGTGTACCAAGCGTGCAAAGTAGATCCTTGGTTCTTGGCACAGATACGACAGATCTCGAGAGTTCGAATTGAGCTTGGCAGCAAGACCCTTTCCGAACTGACCAAATCCGAGCTGACGAAAGCAAAAAGAATGGGATTCTCGGACGACCAGATTGCGTATCTAACAGGTGCTATGGAGTCGGAAGTGCGAAAGCATAGGCTCGCCTTGGGCATTCGCGCGACATTCAAGGCGGTTGATACCTGTTCTGCGGAGTTTGAGGCGTTTACCCCGTATCACTACTCGACCTATGAGGACGAGGACGAGGTTGCTGCAACCGATGGCAAGCGAGTGGTAATCCTAGGTTCAGGGCCAAACCGGATCGGACAGGGAATCGAATTCGATTACTGCTGCGTTCACGCCAGTTTTGCTCTCAGGGAGGCCGGTTACGAGACTGTCATGGTGAACTGTAATCCGGAGACCGTCTCAACAGACTACGACACATCGAATCGTCTTTATGTAGAGCCATTGACCCCAGAAGATGTTGCCAACGTCATTGAGGCTGAGCAGGCACGCACAAAGGGGGGAGGCGAGTTCGTTGGAGTCGTAGTTGCTCTTGGGGGCCAGACTCCACTCAAAATTGCCGGCTCAATCGACCCGAGCCTTGTGCTAGGGACGTCTCCTGAGGCAATAGACATCGCTGAAGATCGACAGAGGTGGTCCGATCTTTGTTCGAGACTGGATATTCCGCAGCCGGCGGGTGCCACTGTCTATGATCTTGGCCAGGTGCTCGACGTCGTGCAAAGGATCGGGTACCCGGTTCTGGTAAGGCCGTCTTACGTGCTTGGTGGAAGGGCGATGGAGATTGTGTACAACGAGGATCAGCTGCGCGCTGCCATGTCGCGCTTGGCCCAGTTGCACGCCGAAGGGAAGCAGGCTTCCAAGAGCCCGGTCCTGGTTGATCGATTCCTAGAGGATGCAATAGAAGTGGATGTCGATGCGATCAGGGATCGTGAGGGAGATCTTTACGTGGGGGCAATAATGGAGCACGTAGAAGAAGCCGGGATCCATTCGGGCGATTCTGCTTGCGCGATACCTCCCCCGACTCTTTCTGATCAGACAAAAGATGTGATACGGGACTATGCACGTTCCATTGCCGACGCTCTCTCTGTGGTTGGCCTTATAAATATCCAGTTCGCGGTGAAGTCCGGACAGGTTTTCGTGATCGAAGCAAATCCAAGGGCTTCCCGGACAGTTCCGTTTGTCGCCAAGGCTACAGGAGTCCCTCTTGCCAAATTGGCAGCACTTGTCATGGTTGGAAGCACGCTTAGGGAGCTGAGGGATAGTGGATATTTCGTTCCCAGCAGTGAACTCAACTATTCATGCGTGAAAGAAGCGGTGTTGCCCTTCTCGCGCTTTCCCTCTTCTGATATCCTCCTGGGCCCGGAAATGCGTTCCACTGGCGAGGTCATGGGAGTTGACTCAAGTTTCGAAATGGCATTCGTAAAGTCCCAGCTTGCTGCCGGAACGAAGCTCCCCTCGAGTGGGCTGGTGTTCCTCTCCCTCGCGGATCGAGATAAGGCGGTTGGCGTAGAGTTGGGAAGACAGCTGGTTGGTGTTGGATTCAAGCTGGCTGCAACGGCGGGAACGGCGCGGGCGCTCAGCGATGCCGGGGTTCCGGTCGAGAGGGTGGTTGCCAAGTTGGGCCAGCGGAGCAATGGATATGAAAGTGACCCAGTTGAGCTCATATCCTCTGGCGAAGTCGGTCTCGTAGTGAACACTCCAAGAGGTTCTGGACCGCGTACTGATGGGCATCACATCCGTACAGCTGCACTGGGCAACAAGGTTGCTTGCGTGACAACCATGGCGGCTGCGCGGGCTGCCGTTTCGGGCATGGTTCAGTGGTCTGGCAAGCCTCTCGAGGTTCTCGCCATTCAGGACTACCATCGCAACGATAGCGAGCCAGGTACTGGATTTAGGTACAATTAGTCAGCTGGGAGGCGTAGTGTCAAAAGTTGATCTTTCCACTTCGGTGGGGCCTATGCATCTGGCGAATCCGGTTATGAGTGCGGCTGGCACTTCAGGCCATGGTGCCGAGTTGCAGGAATACATGGATCTTTCCGAGCTGGGTTGCATTGTGGTGAAGTCCCTGGCACATTTCAGCTGGGAAGGGAATCCCTCTCCAAGGATTGTTGGCGCAGGTCCGGGAATGCTGAATTCCGTTGGCTTGCAAGGCCCCGGGATCGACCGCTGGAAGCGGGAGTTCCTTCCCGACCTTGTCTCCAGCGGTGCCAAAGTCATGGTGTCGGTATGGGGCAGGACTGTCGAAGACTTCGCTGTCGCCAGAGCATCTCTAGAGGACGTTCCTGATTCGGTGATTGGAATAGAGGTCAATGTCTCATGTCCCAATATTGAGGACAGGTCAAACATGTTCGCACATTCCGCTGCTGCGACCAGGGAAGTGATGAAGCAGTTCCAGGGATTCTCGCGTCCCTTCTTCGCAAAGCTATCGCCAAATACCCATCAACTTATCGAAATTGCTGAGAGCGCAATGGAAGCGGGAGCAACAGGCCTGACTTTGATTAACACAGTCATGGGTATGCGGATTGACACAAGGACCAGAAAGCCACTTCTTGGCGCAATTCGAGGTGGACTTTCTGGGGTAGGTGTTCATCCAGTGGCCGTAAGGGCAATATATGACGTTCGTGAAGCAATTCCAGACGTGCCGATCATTGGTGTGGGTGGGGTTAGCACAGGTCTTGAGGCTATCGAACTCATCTTGGCAGGGGCTGGTGCTGTAGAAGTTGGAACAGCCACTTTTGTGGAACCTAGAGCGATGGCTCGTGTTCTGCGAGAGATCGAAGAGTGGTGTGAAGAAAATTCCGTTTCGCGCATTGCGGATCTCATCGGAGTCGCTCATGACGTATGAGCTAGCTACAGATAAGCGTTTGGCCCTTGCACTGGACACGGATGATCTTGAAAAGGCAATTAGATGGGCCGGAGAAGTCAAGGGAATTTTCGGAGTTGTAAAGGTTGGACTCCAGCTTTTTGCCTCGCAAGGTCCAAGCGTAACGCGAAGGCTCTTGGATATGGGATTTGAGGTGTTTCTTGATCTCAAGTTTTATGACATACCGAATACGGTGGAAAATGCCTCAAGGGTTGTCGGGGAACTGGGAGTCTCCTACCTGACAGTTCATTCCGCCGGCGGCGTTGACATGGTGAAAGCTGCACTAAACGGCTTGCGGGAGGGTGCTGACCGCACAGGTAACCGACTTCCTAGACTGCTCGGTGTTACAGTGCTCACATCTTTTGCCGCTGCATCGGAAGCCGATCTGGTCGAGAGGGTCTCAATACTTATAGAGGCCGGAGCGGACGGACTGGTATGCGCTCCTACGGATTTGGAGTTTATCCGCTCGCATGCGCCCGGTTTCATCAAGGTTGTTCCAGGAATTCGCCGGCCAAATGACGCTTTGGGTGATCAGGCAAGAGTGGCCAGTCCTGAAGCAGCAATAGCTGCCGGAGCAGATGTTCTGGTGATCGGAAGGCCAGTCACTGCTTCTGAGAATCCTCGCAAAACTGCGATGGAGATCAGGTCGTCGGTCGAATTTGCTCGAAAATGACACTCGGAGTGTAACTTTGACGCAAAAATTGATACAAATATTGCATCTTTTGTCGTAAAACGCAGCGCAAGGGCCAAAAATCGGCTAATTTTCAAATCATGCCTTTGCCTCCATCTTTAACACCAGAGCAACGGTCAGCAGCACTCGAAAAAGCAGCTGAAGCCCGTCGCCAAAGAGCGGAACTGAAAGAGAAGTTGAAGATGGGTAACGTTACCCTCTCTTCGCTTCTAGATAGAGCATCAAAGGAAGAGCTAGTGGGGAAGATGAAAGTCGTCTCCGTCCTTGAGTCCCTTCCTGGGATCGGAAAGGTCAAAGCTCGGAAGTTGATGGACCAGATCGGAATAAGCGAGACCCGGAGATTGCAGGGTCTGGGTGCAAACCAGAGAGCCCGCCTCATAGAGGAGACCTCTCGCTCCTGATAGTAGTTATATGCGGGCCGGGTGGCGTTGGGAAAGGAACCATAGCCTCTCGGCTGGTGACTGAAGTAAAAGATTTGAGTCTGAGTCGTTCGTGGACTACTCGACGGCGTCGTCGTGGGGAAGCGAACGACTCTTATTACTTTGTCACCAGGAAGCAGTTCGAGGATGCCATAGCAAAGGGCAAGTTCTTTGAGTGGGCAGAATTTCTCGGAAATCTCTACGGGACTCCTCGGCCGGATCCAGAATTGGCAACGGATCTATTGTTGGAGATCGATATACAAGGCGCAAAGCAGGTTCGCGAAAAGGACCCCAGTGCAGCGATAATCTTGCTGTTGGCGCCGTCTTCCCAGGAACAGCGACAGCGGATGCTGTCCCGTGGCGATCAGGCCGATAGTATTGCTGAGCGCGTCAGCGTTGGCGAGCAAGAGGTTTCAGAAGCCTTGAAGTTTGCCGACTACGTTGTTGTCAATGACGACCTGGACCGTGCTGTTTCCCAAATATCATCTATAATCAGTTCGTTGCGGTCTGCATGATACCGCGAGTCAAATCCAGGATCAGGAGATGTTGTGGCTGAAGAGTCAAGCTTGTCAATGATGAAGCCCCCGATTGAAGCGCTGCTTGATGCTGTCGATTCGAAATTCACCTTGGTCACAATTTCTGCTCGGCGGGCACGCCAGATAAACGCCTACTTCTCGCGACTCGGCGATGGCATCGGTTCTATAGTTCCACCTCAAGTTGACTCGATAAGCAAGAAATCTTTGACGGTCGCTTTCGAAGAGATTGCTGCCGGAAAGATCACTTATTCCCGTCCAGAACCAATGCCAGTTCAGGAAGAGCAGGATGAAGCTGTACCTTCCGAGGTCAACGAAACTGATGTTGAGCAGGAAGCTAAGGCAGAAGATTAGCTGAGTTCGGCGTCCCCGGGATTTTTTGGTATTTGCCCTAGGCGGTTGCGGATTACAACTGCTTGTTGGCCTAGGCTTTAGGGAAATGTCAAATTCATCTCCGTTGGCTGGAAAAAGGATCGTGCTCGGCGTTGGTGGAGGAATCGCGGCCTATAAGTCTGTCGAGCTTATGCGCAGGCTTGTGGATGCAGGTGCATTTGTTTCCCCGGTCCTGACGCGCGCCTCTCTCAGATTTGTAGGAAAGACAACATTCTCAGCTTTGGGTTCCGAGCCTGTCCGCACCTCACTTTGGGACGCGGCAGATCCCATCCCGCATACTAGGCTCGCCCAGCAAGCAGATGCGATTATTTTGGCTCCCGCGACAGCCGACCTGATTGCAAGATATGCAACGGGGATAGCTGATGACCTTCTCACCACAACTCTTGTTGCTACCAAGGCTCCCGTTGTGGTGGTGGCAGCAATGCATACAGAGATGTGGCAGCATCCGAGTGTCGTAGAAAATATTGCAACTCTTAGAAAAAGAGGAGTTGTTGTCATCGAGCCTGAAGTGGGGCGCTTGGCCGGCGGTGACAATGGAGTGGGCAGACTAGCTGCTACCGAGAAGGTGCTGGCGGCCGTGGAGGAGCTTTTCTCCGGAGGCAGAGGGCAGATTTTGCACGGGAAAAAGGTCCTCGTGACGGCAGGGGGCACAAGAGAGGCGATCGATCCAGTTCGCTATCTCGGAAATAGATCCTCTGGGAAGCAAGGGATCGCCTTTGCTGCGGCTGCAGCGACGTTTGGGGCAGAGGTGACGTTGGTGTCTACCGTGCCGGTGCCAGAAAGCTTAGGTTTAAAAGTGGTTTCCGTTGAATCTGCGCAAGACATGTTCGATGCAGTTTCCACGGAGGCTGCTCAATGCGATCTCGTTGTCATGGCTGCGGCTGTTGCGGACTTCAGGTGCAAGGAAATCAGCCCGGTAAAAATTAAGAAGAGCCAGGGAGCCCCTCAAGTTGTGCTGGAGCCAACGCCAGATATCTTGGCTTTTCTTGGTTCAGCAAAGCCAGGCCACCAGGTCCTGGTTGGTTTTGCCGCAGAGACAGGGGAGCTCGAAGCGGAAGCTCGGCGCAAGCTCCGAGAGAAGCACGCAGATTTCATAGTCGCAAACAACGTGGCAGAACACGATGCTGGCTTTGCCGTCGATACTAACAGGGTGACACTAGTCTATGAAGGTTCTGCTCTGGCCTTGGATCTTGCCGATAAGCGGCGCATTGCCGAAAAAGTATTAGGTTTCGTGGCAGAATGGGCACGGAACAAAGGTGTTTGGAAGGACCAAGGTTAGCCCGAGATAGGTAGAAGGGATCTATCGGTGAGATATTCGTTTACTTCGGAGTCGGTTACAGAAGGTCACCCCGACAAGATGGCTGATCAGATCTCAGATGCGGTTCTGGACGCCATACTCTCGCAGGATCCGTATGGAAGAGTGGCGTGCGAAACGCTCCTGACGACGGGTTTGGTTGTAGTTGCCGGCGAGATCTCGACGAGTTCCTATGTGGACATTCCACGGCTGGTGCGAAAGACCATCTGCGACATCGGTTACGATCGCGAGTCATACGGATTTGACGGAAACACTTGTGGCGTCATCATATCGATAGGTGAACAGTCCCCTGACATTTCTTCTGGAGTTTCGACTGCCTATGAAGTCAGGAACGGTGTTGATGGCTCCAATGAGCTTGACCTGCAGGGTGCGGGGGACCAAGGCATGATGTTCGGCTACGCCTGCAATGAGACCGAGGATCTGATGCCCTTGCCTATCTGGCTTGCTCACCGGCTTGCACAGAGGTTGTCCGAGGTCAGGCGCGCGAATATTCTCCCTTATCTTCGACCGGACGGCAAGACTCAGGTAACCATTGAATATGACCAAGGACGACCTGTGGCATTGAAAACCGTGCTTGTGTCAACCCAACACCAACCTGGGATCGATCTAAGGACGCTGTTGCTTCCAGATCTGACCGAGTCAGTCATCATGCCGATGATTCCAAAGAACCTCGATATTTCCCAAATGAAGATCCTGGCGAATCCCACAGGTCGGTTCGAGTTGGGAGGTCCGCACGCTGACACCGGATTGACGGGCCGGAAGATCATCGTTGATACTTATGGTGGAATGGCTCGCCATGGGGGTGGAGCATTCTCGGGTAAAGATCCTTCGAAAGTTGACAGGTCGGGTGCTTATGCGGCGCGTTGGGTGGCAAAGCACGTAGTCGCCTCTGGGGCTGCAGACAGATGCGAGATCCAGGTTGCATACGCAATTGGCGTTGCACGGCCGGTATCGATAATGGTGGAAACATTTGGAACTGAGAAAGTCAGCCCTGAATCCATTGCGAAGGCAGTTGAAGAGGTTTTTGATCTGAGGCCTCTTGCAATAATAAAGGAGCTGGACCTGAGACGTCCGATCTATCGCCGTACAGCCGCCTACGGGCATTTTGGGAGATCCGATAAAGGGTTCACCTGGGAGGAGACAACGAAGCTCCCTGAGTTCAAGCAAGCACTCGGCCTGTAACTGCGACAGGCCGGCAAGTCAAGGGGTGTCGGTGGGTAACCAGAGCTCTTTGCCAGTCAGGGTCGCAGAAGTGCTGATTGATTCCGTTGGTCTGTCGAGGATTTTCTCCTATCGGATTCCCGACAAGATGCAGGCGGATATTGGCGTTGGCAGCTATGTGTCGGTAAAGCTCGCCAATTCGAGGTCGAAAGGGTGGGTCGTTGGGCTCAAAGAGCTCTCTGTTGATGAGGCAGAGTCTCTGCCATATGAGTTATTGCCGGTAAGTCGCCTTCTGGGAGGTGGGCCAACTCCTGAAGTTGTTTCCCTCTGTAAATGGGCAGCATGGCGGTTCGTAGGCTCTCCAGTAAATTTCTTGACTCACGCGAGTCCAAAGCGCCGAATTAGCCCTACGCCGGGAGGTGAGCTGGACTTTCACAGTTGTGAGGAGAAGTTTTTTCACAGTCGTGGAGATTCGCTAGTGGTGCGCATCCCCCCGACGCACTCCAGAGTTCGCTGGGTGATAGAGCATCTTGGAGATCCGGCGGAACTAGTTGGAACGGCCATAGTCGTCTGTGCTTCCCAGGCATTGGTGAAGCAATTCGCTAGGCAGCTAGCGGAAAATGGCTACAGAGTGGCGATTTTCCCGGATCATTTCGAAGATGCAGTCAACAATGCGCATGTAGTAGTCGGTGCGAGGAATGCGGTTTTTGCATCAGTATCGCGCTTGAGTGAGGTCATAGTGGTAGATGCTGACGATCCTTCGCACACAGAATCCTCCTCTCCTTCATGGAGCAGCTACATTGTTGCGCAGGCGCGTGTCGGCGAGGGTCAGAAGGCAGTCTTGCTTTCCTCAGCTCCAACGTTAGACATGCTGTATGGTTCGAAAACGATGTCGCTTTCCCGAAGGGTTGAGAGATCAGGGTGGCCGAAGATTCGTATAGGCAACATTTCCGAGCCAAGTAGAGGGGGCCCACTGATCTCCGGCGATCTTCTGGGAGTCATAACCTCCGTACTGCGAACAAAAACAATTCCCCCAACCTTTACGAATGAGGGCCTCATAGATTACGACGGCGTAATTGTCTTGTACAACAGGCTTGGTGGCGCCAGAACCCTAGTGTGCCAAAGGTGCAACCAGGTTGTGAGCTGCGAGGTGTGTTCAACGACGTTAATGCAAGCGATCTCAAGCCAGCAGAGTGCTGTGTGGCAAGATCGAGGTGAGATGAACAGAATGGTAAAGGAGCGTTTGGCTCTCTTTGCCTTGACTTGTCCGAGATGCAAAAAAGAGTACCCAGTAATTTGCACTCACTGCATGTCCACTTCGCTAAAAGTCGTTACGTTCGGTATAGATCGCTTCAAGGACCTCCTGCAAGCAGCGCTCGGGACGCCGGTTGGTGAAATAAGGGCAAATTCGGAGGTTCGGCTCGCGGATCTGCCCTCTGTAATCATTGGCACGGAGGCGGTGTTTTCTCGCTTCACATCGGCCAAATTGGTTGTCGTGGCCGACTTTGATCACTACCTGTATGCTCCGTCGCTCGATGCGAGGGAGAAAGCCTTCGCACTTGTGGCGCGGGCTGCCAGGCTGGTGCCTTCGCGAAGCGTAGACACTGGCAATGTGCCAATCTATCTTCAGACTAGAGATGTTGACAGCCCTGTCATCAGAGCTGTTGTTGCCGGAGATCCGCGTTTGTTGACTTCAAAGGAGGCTGCGATGCGCAGGCGTCTTGGCTTGCCTCCGTTTGGTGCAATAGTGCGCTGTTATGGACCGAAGGCACAAGAGTGGATTTCGCGCTCTGATATTGCCGGGGCTTTGGAGATCGAAGTGATTTCGGTGAGGGACGGGGTCTTTGACATACGATCCGGTTCTTTGGATCGCTTATTGGATTCTCTAAGCGAATTGAGATCGAAACTGAGCTTTTCGGGTGTCCACTTTTCTGCAATACCAGCCTAAACGCCAATGGGATTGGCAGCAGGAAAGCCGACATAGTCTCTTACGAGTTCAGATATCGCTCGGAGGACTTGTTCAATTCTTGCAAGCTTGGATGAGTCCATAGACGACCAAGGGTCGGAATATTGATCGGTCTGTGCCTCAATTCTTTGTTTCACTGTTTGACCAAGCTCTGTAAGGATTGGCTGCTGTGAATTGCTGTAAACGGACAGCAATCCCGCCGAGACGAGCCTCTCAAAGCCCTCGTTCCACGCCTCCACCGACCATCCCCTCGTCGGGAAGATTACATCGTGGGTCACAGCTCCCGTCGCTATTTGTAATAAGTGAGACTGGACTCCGTCAATTCCATGGGCAGCTAGGGCAGCATTGTGAGTATCGCCACGATGCTCTCGAAGCAGAGTTGCCGCCCCAAAAAGGCGGAGTTCGGTGGAATCGCCCCAATCAATGCCCAGATGCGCTGCGTATAGCGCTCTTCCACTGATAGGCAGCGATCGTGCAGCTTCGAAAAGCTCCAGTGAAAACTGCCCAAGGGTGTCCTCGCCGATATTCGATCCGGCCCCGTTTTTAATCGCGTCGACCGCGAGCTCGTGCCGTATTCGCAGAATCTCTGCCGGCCGAGCGAGCTGCCATGACGCGGGGATGGCACGCCTTACGAGGGCAGGCGCAAAGTGATAGAAGAGAGCTTCCACGACCTGAGGACTCGGGGTGCCAAGCGCGGCTGACCTCGAGGCGAAGTAGCTCATCCAGCCCCCCTTCATGCCAATGGAGCGGTATTTGTGGGGGGCATCGGGGTGGAAGTAGACGACTGAATGTATCGGCTCGTAGAGTCTCCACATTGCTCTGCTAATGTGCTCTTCCATCAGGTAACCGCCTCGATAGCTTGACATTTACAATTAGACCTTAAAAATGCGCGTTTAGCGACATCAATTTCGATCGGGAATTGGACGAAGTCCCATTCGCTGGGCTGACGGGTTATCTCGAAGGTTGGAGGCCGGAATGCTATCCTCCGAATTTCGCATAGTATGAATATGTGGCAACGTATCCTATTAGGACTTATGGTGATCCAGTCCTGCGTCAGGTGACAACCGACGTCGAAAATGTCGATGATTCGATTGTCAAGCTTGTAGAGGACATGATCGAGACGATGCACGAGGCGCCTGGCGTTGGCCTCGCGGCATCTCAGGTTGGGGTGCAAAAAAGGATCTTTGTTTATGATATTGGGGACGGCCCGTCAGCGGTTCTCAATGGGAGGATCACTGAGTCGAGCGGAGAATGGACCTACGAAGAGGGATGTCTGTCAGTTCCGGGTCTTTACTGGCCCATTACCAGGCCAAATCATGTTCTGCTCGAGGGTATCGACCTAGATGGTAAAGAACTGAAGATCGAAGCGTCTGAGCTTCTCGGGCGAGTATTCCAGCATGAGATAGACCACCTTGACGGCGTTCTGTTGATCGAAAGGCTCGACCCGAGTCAACGCAAGGAAGCATTGAAGATCCTTCGCTCCCAGTCTCTCAGCGCAGATGAGCAAAGAGCAAAACACAAGCTGTTGGGCAGGGGATAGTTTTCTTGGGCTCTAGGTTTGTCTTGTGATCAGGAGAATAGCATTCCTTGGAACGCCGGAAGTTTCAGCATCTACACTGCGATTCATAGCTGATGCCGGCTATGAGATTCCTGTCGTAGTCACGGGGGAAGACAAGAGGCGAGGGCGTGGCTCTGGCGTTGTGGCTTCCCCGGTGAAGCGTCTGGCGGTCGATTTGGGACTTAACGTAGCTCATGACCCGAGAGTGCTTCTCCAAACGGAGTTTGATCTTGCCGTGGTTGTGGCGTATGGAAGGCTCATCTCAGACGAACTGCTCAAGAAGGGCCTCTTTGTGAACTTGCACTTTTCCCTTCTTCCGAGATGGCGCGGTGCTGCTCCGATGGAGAGAGCCATCCTTGAAGGAGACAAGGAAACCGGAATATGCCTGATGCGTCTGGTGAAAGAGCTGGATGCAGGACCGATCTATCAGACGAGGCGAATTGCCCTGGATGACGAGATTAGTCTTTTTGATTTGGCAAGGAAGCTAAGCGAACTTGCCAATGAGGCTCTTGGAGATGAGCTCTCGCTTGGTGAAGATGCATTCAAGTCCGCCACTGATCAGGTGGGAGAGCCCACCTATGCGCACAAATTGACAGTGGACGATCTACGAATTGACTGGTCTTCAACAAGTATTGAAATTCTTCGAAGAGTCAGGCTCGGTAGAGCGTGGACCACTCTAGGGGGGGCGCGATTCAAGATTCTTTCGGCGTCGAGCACTATAGACCATGCGTTAGACATTGCGCCTGGGCAAGTATCCGGGGTCTACGTTGGGACTGGCGGGGGAGTGCTCGAACTGCGACACGTTCAGCCGGAGAACAAGAGGATCATGGAGGCCAAAGACTGGATAAACGGGATGAAGAATGTCAAGGATCTTCGTTTTATCTGATTACCATCGGCAATTGAGCCGGCATAGGTAGGATTTAGCTGTGATAGAGATTGCTCCATCAATACTTTCGGCTGATTTCGCTTATCTTGGTGAGGCGATTCATGCAGTCGAGCCAGAGACCTCTTGGATCCATGTCGATGTGATGGACGGCCACTTTGTTCCCAACCTCACCATTGGACCGCCAGTCGTTGCCTCGATCAGAAGACATACCAAGAGCTTTCTCGATTGCCATTTGATGATTACAGACCCCTGGGATTATTTGTCTGACTTTGCAAAAGCGGGAGCTGACTCGGTCTCATTTCACTTCGAAGTGGGTCGCACAACTGAGCTGATAAATATGACCCGTGATCTAGGAATGAAGGTAGGCATGGCGGTGAATCCAGATGCCAAGTTCGATGACTATGCACAATTCATTGCTCAGGTGGACATGCTCCTTGTCATGAGCGTGTTTCCAGGATTTGCTGGCCAGTCGTTCATTGCGTCGGTGCTCGAGCCGCTGCGAAGAGCTCGACAGCTCATTGACTCCCAAGGTGCCCAAACCCTTTTGCAAATCGACGGGGGAATCTCGCTTGATACCATTGGCGAATCCAGTCGCGCTGGAGCAGAGATCTTTGTGGCTGGTTCGGCAGTATTTGGAAATCCGGATCCGGCAATGGCGGTGAGGGGTCTCAAGGCAGCTGCTCTAAGTGCATTAAGGGAGCATGGGTGATGGAGTTGTTGGCAAAGATTCTTACGGTATCAGATGGTGTGATGGCAGGGACCAGGGAAGACCGGTCCGGTCAAGCCCTTGAAGACCTGCTTGAGCAGAGAGGTTTCAAAGTTGTCGAGAGGCGTGTCATCGAAGATGGCGTCGAGAGCGTGTCAAATGCCCTCGCCTCTCTGGCGAATGATTTTTCCGGTTTGGTGGTGTCTACGGGCGGGACAGGATTTGGGCCTAGGGATCTGACTCCAGAGGGTACGAAGGCGGTGCTGGATAGGGAAGCACCGGGGATAGCTGAGGCAGCCAGATTGGTGTCGCCGCTTGGGAGGCTTTCGAGGGCCGTTGCTGGGACCAGAGGGTCGGCGCTGATAATCAATACGCCAGGCTCGCCTGGCGGCGCTACGGAGACCCTTTCTGCTGTTTTGGACGTTATTCCTCATGCGCTCGAGTTGCTTGCAGGTGTCTCAAGCAGCCACGAGAGCATACAGGGGCGATAGTGGCAGACGAGTCCTCGACGGACCATTTTGAAGAGAAGATGCTCCTTGCGGTAAGCGAAGCTGAGAAGGCGCGTCTCTTGTCTCCTCCAAACCCTTGGGTGGGGGCCGTTCTCGAGAGCGAACAAGGCATGGTGGTGGGTCACACTCATCGGCCAGGGAACTTTCATGCCGAGATCGATGCGCTGGAAAGGGCCGGTTCAGCCGCCGCCGGTGCGACCTTATATGTGACGCTCGAACCCTGCTCGCATCACGGCAAGACGCCACCTTGTGCGGAGGCGATCGTGACGGCTGGAGTAAAGCGCGTGGTTGTCGGAGTGGTGGATCCAGATGACCGAGTTAGGGGTACCGGCTTGGAGTACCTCAGGGATCATGGCGTTGAGGTAGTTGAAGGGATAGCCAAGGACGCGGTGAAGTCTCAGCTTGCGCCATATCTCAAGCAAAGATCGACCGGGCTCCCATGGGTGGTCTTGAAGCTTGCAGTTACCCTCGATGGCCGCATTGCGGCAAATGACGGAAGTTCCAACTGGATCACTGGCGAGATGGCAAGGCATCGTGTTCAAGAGCTTAGAGCTGAGTCAGATGTCATTGCGGTTGGCGCACACACTGTGGCGGTCGACGATCCCCAGTTGACGGTCAGGATCCCCGGGATCAATAGGACTCCGCGTCGAATTGTGTTCGGTCGCATTCCAGCCAGTGCCAGGGTGTTGCCCGCAGAGGAGTTTTTCGGAACAGCGGAGGAGTTTGTGTCTTCGTTGCAAGGCAGCGATACGATTCAGGTTCTCCTAGAGGGAGGGGCATCACTGGCCAAGAGCTTTCTTGAAGCGGACCTTATAGATCAGTACGTGTTCCACATCGCGCCTGCCATTTACGGAGGGGAAGATGGGAAATCAGCGTTTTCGGGTCACGGTGCCGCAACTATTAAGGATATCAGAAGACTTGAATTCAAGAGCATGACTTCTCTTGGGAGTGATGTTGAGATTGTGGCCTGGTCGAAGCGGGCTTCCGAATTGATTCGATTGCTATGAAGTCGCATAAGCTGATTTGTCAGTCCAATGGAGGCTCATGATGTTTACTGGTTTGGTCGAAGGACTAGGTTCCTTCAAATCTAAAGATGGCGACAGGTTCACCTTTAGCTGGCCTGGCAATGACACGCCCTTCTCTTTGGGCGAGTCAATAGCGGTCAATGGATGTTGTCTTACTGTTGTGGACTTTCGGGGGGAGGATTGGACTGCAAACGTGATATCAGAGACCTTGGCCCGCACGAACCTCGGATTTCTCAGTCCTGGCGATCTGGTTAATTTCGAAAGGCCAGTCAAGGTATCAGATCGCCTGGGTGGCCACATAGTACAAGGCCACGTGGACACAATCGGTATCGTGAGGCAGCCAGCTCCGAATCTGGTTGTTGGATTTGATCGCCAGTTTGCAAAGTATGTCGTTGAAAAGGGCTCCATTGCGATAGACGGGGTTTCCCTTACCGTAGTTGAGGCTGGAGAAGATTTCGCATCGGTCTCCCTTATCCCACACACTAGCTCGGTGACTACACTTGGTGTCAGGAACGCTGGCGAGAGGGTGAATTTGGAGTTTGACATAGTTGCTAAGTATGTTGAACGTATGCACACTCTTGAGATTCGAGATCAGGCGGAGAGGGCTCTTTCATAATAGACAGGATGAATACAGTGGGACTAGGAACCATCGAAGAGGCCGTAGCGGCGATAAGTCGTGGCGAGATGGTTGTCGTGGTCGACGATGAGGATCGCGAAAACGAAGGCGATTTAATCATGGCCGCTCAGTACGCGACACCAGAAGCCATTTCGTTCTTCATCAAGCATACGTCTGGGTTGATCTGTGTCGCCGTAAAAGGGGATCGTCTTGACGAGCTCGAGCTTCCCTTGATGGTTGCCAACAACACCGAATCACAGAGAACTGCATTTACCATAAGCGTAGATTACAAGCACGGCACAACTACTGGGATTTCCGCGCAAGACCGGTCAGCAACGATCCGGGCGCTTTCGGACAGGAACTTTAGAGCCTTGGATTTCGTGCGTCCCGGTCACATATTTCCGCTTAGGTACCGAGAGGGTGGCGTTCTCAAGAGAGCTGGGCATACCGAGGCTTCTGTGGACTTGGCCATCGCTGCGGGTCTTGAGCCGGCTGGAGTTCTCTGCGAAATCGTCAGCGAAGACAAGTCCCAAATGGCGCGCTTCAACGAGCTGAAAAGTTTCAGCGAGAAGTACAACCTTGTGATGATCTCGATTGCTGATCTCGTCAGGTATCGCCGCCAAAAGGACAAGCTCATTCGCCGCGTTGAAGGCGCAACAGCCAGGATTCCCACTGTTTATGGCGATTTTACTTGTGTAGTCTACGAGTCTTTGCTAGATGGAGAAAATCATCTGGCCCTCACAATGGGGAAGATAGACGATGGATCTCCAGTGTTGGTTCGTGTGCATTCCGAGTGTCTAACTGGAGATGTTTTTGGCTCGCTGAGATGCGACTGCGGGCCTCAGCTCGATGCAGCGCTTCAAATGATTGCAAAAGAGGGTTCAGGAGTTGTCATATATTTGCGCGGCCACGAGGGCCGGGGTATTGGCATAGCACACAAGGTGCGAGCCTATAACCTGCAGGAGAAAGGACGCGATACAGTTGAGGCCAACTTGGAGCTTGGTTTGCCCGTGGATTCCAGGGAATATGGAATCGGCGCGCAGATGCTGGTTGACTTAGGAATCACTGAGGCTCGTGTGATCACCAATAATCCTGCAAAATACGGTGGCCTAGAGGGATTCGGACTCAACATTGTGGAACGTGTCAAACTCCCTGCCTCCGTTAATCCCGAAAACATCAACTACTTGAGAACTAAAAGGGAGCGCATGGGTCACCTTCTGGATGGCTTAGACGATTAGGCTAGCCAACAGTAATTTCTAGGGTCTAGGAAGGTGCCGCTCAATGCCTGATCAGCGTGAAGCTGGGGTTCAGTCGCAGTCTGGTCCGCTCTCCGTCTCAGAGTCAGATCTTTACGTGCTAGTGGCATCGAGGTATAACGACTTCATAACGAGGGAGCTTATTGAAGGTGTCACGAGTGGGCTTAAGGCTCATGGCGCGGGAGACGAGAACATCGAGCTTGTGAGGGTTCCCGGCGCAATGGAGATTCCGCTGGCTGCAAAGTGGCTTGCTCAAAGTGGAAGGTATTGTGCGATAATCTGCCTCGGATCGGTGATTCGGGGGGCAACAACTCATTACGAGGTTGTAGTCAATGCCTGTTCAGCCGGGGTATCACAAGTGGGCTTGGAGTTTGGAATCCCCGCTATTTTCGGTGTGCTCACGACCGAAAACATAGAGCAGGCTATTGAAAGAAGCGAGATGACTTTGGGAAACAAAGGCCGGGAGTTTGCGGAAACCGCAATTGAAATGGTCGACCTGAAGCGCTCAATCTATGGCAGGCAACTTAGGATTTAGGAACGGGACGGTTTAATGCTTCGATTAGTTCTTCCCAAAGGTTCGTTGGAGAGGGCGACACTTGACCTATTTTCGCAGGCAGATCTCTCGGTCTCTCGCACATCCGACGTGGACTACAGAGGAAAGATCGACGACCCACGAATAGACGAGGTTCGCATTTTGCGACCGCAGGAGATAGCGAGCTATGTAGCTGAAGGCCGGTTTGACTTGGGGATTACAGGTCGCGATTGGATCGAGGAGACGGGTGCGGATGTCGTCAGCCTCGGGGAGCTGCAGTACTCAAAAGCAACATCGAATCCAATCAGGATTGTTCTAGCGGTAGCCAGCGATTCTCCGGTGCACTCTTCCAAGGATCTCAAACCCAATATGAGAGTATCCACCGAGTATCCCGTTTTGACTAAGAGGTACTTCGATTCCCTCGGGATTCCCGCTCAGGTGGTCCTCTCCTATGGCGCGACAGAGGCGAAGGTGCCGGACATTGCCGACGCGATTGTGGAGATTACGGAGACTGGGCGAGCGATCAGGGCCGCTGGTCTGCGCATTGTGGACACGATCCTAGTCTCATATACCGAAGTCATTGCAAATCCGGATGCGGCGCGCGACCCGGTCAAGTTTCATGCGATGACTCAGATCATGACGCTTTTGACCGGAACGCTAAAAGCTAGAGGAAATGTCCTCGTCAAGCTCAATGTTGGGGAAAGCGATCTTAACGCAGTGATCGAGACAATTCCTTTCATGAAGGCGCCAACCATATCCAAGCTTTTTGGAGATGTTGGTTACGCTGTTGAGGCAGTCGTTGCAAGGTCACAGATAAACACGCTGATACCAGCCCTGAAAGATGCGGGCGCTACGGACTTATTGGAAATTCCGCTGTCCAAGATAGTTCCATAGATGCGTCCGAGCGCACTGGCATTGGTTGCGAGCAGGGGAGTGGTGAGCGAGTTTGACGAGTCGGTCGGCTTGGGTGTTATCACTAGTGTCGACGGTGTTGAGCTGCCGTTTCACTGCATAGCGATAAGCGACGGGTCACGAAAGATCGAAGTCGGCGCATCAGTGGCCTTTAGAGTGTTTCCTGCCGTCAAGGGCCGGGTTGAAGCCTCTTTTGTTGAGAAGATCTAGCTCTGGTTCTGGTGATTCTCTGTGAGGGTGGAAAGCTGGACATAGGCTAGGCGCAGCTGGGCGATTCCATCTCGTATCTCTTGTTCATGCTCGCCTAGGCGTCCTTTGATCGCGTCTGCCATTCCTGAAAGTGCGTCGATTGCGAGGGTTGCTGGCACCAGCCTTGGGGGTGTTTCTGAAAGATAGATTGCAGCGAGTTCAAACAGTCCAAAGCAGTGGTTTGCAATGACAATCTCCGGTGACGAGGAGAGAATTTCTTTTTTCAGTCGCTCCATGTCTGCTGCGGCTTCATTCTGTGCTTGTTCATCGTCAGCTGGCTGTTTCTGTGTTCCATCGCTTGACATCGTGATTTCTCCGCGGTTGTATCGACTAATGAGATCTGCTGATAGACTACCAATGAAGTTTAATGAGAAAGCGGAGCAAGCAGGTCTTGACTCCCACCTTGTCGCTCTCAGGGCTGACCGGGTTGATTATAGGCAGGATTCTTCTTTCGCCTTCGCTTTTTCGTATTAACAGATAGAAACTACGAAAGAGATTTTGTAGTTGGTGATGAAGGAGTGATGCCGAATAGTCGCACCCACAACAAACGAGCCTCGCATAAATGAGCGCATTAGAGCGAAAGAGGTTCGGCTTGTAGATCCAGAGGGTTCACAGCTTGGGATAAAGAGCCTCCAGGAAGCGCTTGCGCTTGCCAGGCAGATGGATTTGGACCTGGTAGAGGTGGCTCCAATGGCTGTTCCACCTGTCTGCCGAATCATGGATTACGGAAAATACAAGTTCGATGCCGCGCAAAAGGCTAAAGAATCCCGGCGTAAGTCCATGGGGGCGCAGATCAAGGAGATGAAGTATCGGCCGAAGATCGGCTCTGGTGATTTTGAGACCAAAACAAAGCAGGTGATCAAGTTCCTGCAAGAGGGTCACAAAGTGAAAGTCACAATTATGTTTCGAGGGCGCGAGCTGTTTCATCCAGAGCTTGGGAAGAGCATCCTGGACCGGATCGCAGAGGAAGCTCAAGGTGTGGGCAGAGTGGAGACAGTTCCAAAACTCGACGGCCGGAACATGATCATGGTACTTGGCCCAGACAAGCGGAGTGCAACTAAGTCCACCAACTCAAAGGATGAGCATTCTATGCCGGAGCGATCTGGTGATGGCGGTTCATCGAGCGGCAAGTCTCGATAATTTCAGATTGCAGGGGTTTGCTGTCCTGTTCTGCCTTTTGAGGCGGGGCACCACTTAGTAATTCAATAAGCCTGGCTTTAGACAGATGCCGGCATAAGCAAGGAGTTTTTAGATGCCCAAGATCAAGACTGACCGTGGCGCCGCGAAAAGGTTCAAAATAACTGGAACCGGAAAGATTCGCCGTCGCAAGCCGTATAGGTCGCATTTGCTGGAGAAGAAGGCGTCGACCAGGACTCGTCGTCTCGGCCGCGAGGCTGACGTGGCGAAAGGTGATCTGCGTCAAGTCCGAAGGCTACTGGGCATTTAGCTCCGTTGGTTTTAGTTGTTGGGTCTTTAAGTCAGGAGTAGAGATGGCAAGGGTGAAAAGGGCGGTTCACGCCAAGAAGCATCACAAGGCGGTACTAGAACAGGCCAAGGGCTATTATGGCAACAAGTCGAGGAGCTTCAGGGCTGCAAATGAGCAGGTGCTGCACTCGCTGGCGTACGCATTTAGAGACAGGCGGGCGCGCAAAGGGGAATTTCGCCAGCTATGGATTCAGCGAATCAATGCTCAAGCGAGAGTCAACGGAATGAGTTATTCTCGGCTTATAGCTGGTTTGAAGGCTGCCGAGATCAGCATCGACCGTAAAGTGTTGGCGGACCTTGCGGTTACAGATCCTAACGCCTTCGCCGTTTTGGTGGAAAAGGCTCGCTCGGCCCTCACGGTTTCGACTAACTAGGGGTTACCACGGCCAATACGCCATTGTCGTTCAAGCATCAGAAAATTGTGCGCCTTCGGAGACTTCTTCGAAGGCGTTCTTTGCGCGAGGCAGAACGGAAATTTGTCATAGAAGGCTCGCGTGCAGTCAGATCTGCTCTTATGTCAGATGTAGAGCTTGAAGCCATTTACTTTGAGCCTTCCTCAAGCGAGATTGCGGCGAATGTACTGGAGCTAGCCGCGAAGATTGGCTACCGCACTTACGAGATGGTCCCAGGAGTTCTGGAAAGGGCATCCGATGCGGTGACCCCTCAAAGCGTCGCGGCAATTGCGTCGTTTGTCGACAAAGATGCAATCGATATCGAACTCGAGTCACTCGTGGCAGTGATGGTAGGCGTCAGAGACCCCGGAAATGCCGGAACAATCATCAGGACGGGACTTGCAGCTGGTGCATCGGCAGTGATCTTGTGCGATCAGTGTGTGGACATTTACAATCCCAAGACGGTGCGCTCGAGCGCTGGTGCGCTATTCAGCACTCCGATAGCCATAATGGACACTCTTGAGAAGACAGCGGGGTTTCTCAGATCCAAGGGATATCGGATTATCGGGACCTCCTCGCATGCCCAAACCCCCTACTGGGAGGAGGATCTCTCAGGCAGAGTGGCAATTGTTTTGGGCAACGAGGGGAGCGGTCTCGATAGGAGCTATGCACATCTGTTTGACCGCACGGTGACAATCCCCATCGACCCAAGAGCGGAGTCACTCAATGTCGGAGTGGCGGCGGCCGTGCTCATGTTCGAAGGGGTGAGGCAGCGGCAAGCCTAAGAGGTTGTTGGAGCCAATCGAAGCTGGATCTGTTTGAGGGCTCAGCTCTAGGAGTTTGGATCTGAAATTTTTCGGGTGTCAGTGTCTGCCGAGGCAAATCTGAAGGTATTTGCGTCTGAGCCGGTCCTAGGTCCCGTCGAGACCACCGGTAATGCGATCCTTGAAAGCAGGTTTCTGGGGCGATAGAGCTTTCTGCCGGAAAAGGGGCCAGGAGAGTCACTGTTTGTGGTAAGGACCCATGCCCAGGCAGCAAGATCGACAGGGTAAAGCAGGTATCCGACTCTCGTGGCAGGGGCGATGAGGATGGCTATAAAAAGCACTAGCGCCGAAATCCACGATGCCCCGGTGTGGACCTTGGGTGTTCGATAAATGATCCATATCAAGGTCACAGCTCCGACAGCGAGTCCTATTGCGACTGCGATGTATGGATATCCTTTCCAGAGGCCGGCAAGGATGTGTCCTGGCAGCGGGCTCGCAGCAGGTGAACCCAACGAGGCAATTCCAGCGGGAAACTTTATCACGTTGTTTACTAGCGCGGAGAGGTTGTGGAGGATCTCGCCTTCAAGCGTCCAAATCATTATCGTTAGCGCAGGTAGGGCGAATTTCAAACCTACTTTCCATCCGTTTCTCACCGTAAGCACGATTCCCGCAATGAGTACAAGGGGCCAGGACGTGAATTTCAGAATTGCAGCCGCCCCCAGGACTATTCCCGACCACCCCCAACGTTGCCGGGCCAACAGCACTATGCCAAGTGCCATCAATGCGACAACAGGTATGTCGTCTCCTCCGGTCACAAGCGGAAGGGCTGCCGTCGGCAAAATGGCCATGGCCTGAAAGGCTAACATCGGCGACCTTTCTGTTTTCGGTCGCCAGGCAATTGCAAGTCCCGTGGCTATCAGCGTTATCAGCATGAATCCAATTCGCGGATCGCCAAGGGCTGCCGGTGTTCGTATCAGCGCGCTTGCGATTCCGAAGAGGGCCATGCCCGGTAGATAGGGGAAGAAAGCGTTGGTTGCAGGTACGGATGAAGGGATGCCAATGCCAGTTCGTGCTACAGATATTACGGGGTACAGTGCCTTTCCTTTGACAAGTCGCGACCCGGCTGCTGCTATGACCAGGACTTCAGGCTGGGCGTGAGCTATTGTGCCCTGTGAGCCCGCTTGGTCGACAATTTGCGCTAGGAGTGGAATCAAGACTGCAGTCAGAAAGACCATTGAAGCAATCACGAGCCTTGTTGCTCCTCGCTTGCGCGGAGGGTGGAGAATTGTCCATGCTGACACGACCGAGGCAAGGAAGTAGGGCAGTGCCGCCATCTCTCCCCACCAGCGGTAAAGTGCAATCTTTGATATCAAGAAGGTGAGAAGTGCAAATATCGAAGATGCAAGATATAGCGTCAGATCCGCTGCCTCCGGCGGCAAATGCTCGAACTTGTGCGCGATGCGAGATTTCATCTTCTCGGCTAGGAGAAACTGGGTGCTGAGCTTGGTTTGAAATCCAAGTTCAAAGCCTTCAGTATTTGCACCGTATCTAGGCACGGGTTCGATGCTCCGCTGGTGGCACCGGCTTTCGATCGGCCAGAACTGATTCAAGCCCCATTTGCGCAGTCCTATACTATCGGCCGTTAGAGGGGTATGACCAACCTTTTAATCCCGTCCCCCCGCTCCAATTAGGCAGAGCAGCACGGCATTTCTTATATGGTCCCTTGTGATCTCGATTTGCCAACATGAATCCTGTTGTTCGAATTTCACAAACAGTTTAGCGACCCAGAGTTACCAAGTGCATGACGAATCGCAAGAAAGAGGGACACGCATGGCTGCGGCTCTCATGCTGGGCTCATCACCCGCGCGTTATAGCGCACCATGTGTGGAACGCTTCTGCCGTAATGATGCATAGCAGGTCGGATTCTGTGGATGGCCTTCGTGCCTAGCTGCGTTCTCTTCGGGGTTTGGAACTTCACTCCTGGTCAGTGTCTAGGAACGGTTAGGCGATCAGTAAATGGGCTGCTAGTTTATATCATTGTCTTGGCCATGCTATTAGTAATTTGGCCAATCCAACTTGGCAGGTTCCGTTCGTCATGAGGAGTTCATTAGGTGTCTCAACTGTCTTTACAGGAGATAATTGACAAAGTCGACGAGCTGAAATGCTACTTCCAATCATCTCTTTTAACCGTTGCCGATATGAACATGCTCCGAGAGCTCGAACATGAAGTGCTCTCTAAAAAGGGGTCGATCGCCGTGCTCAACAGGCAGCTCGGTACCTTGGATCCCGGGTCCAGGCAGATTGCCGGATCTGCAATCAATGAGGCGCGAGGGCAGATGAGGGCTGAATTCGAGGAGGCGAAAGCGAGGCTGTTAGTTGAAGCCCGTGTCAGGGAGCTTGAAACGGAGAAGCTGGATCTATCAGAGGTGGTTGCTGATGCAACGTTTCGCGCTGGCCGAACTCATCTGATTACCGCGACGAGGATGGAATTGGAAGACATTTTCATCGGAATGGGCTTCGTTGTCGAGGAGGGACCCGAGGTTGAGACCGATTGGCACAACTTCGAGGCTTTGAACATACCGCCGTATCATCCGGCTCGTGCGGGGCAGGACAGTTTTTACCTGAAGTTCGGCGAAGCTGAATCGATGCTTCTCAGAACCCATACATCACCAGTTCAGATCAGGGTCATGACGCGCCAACAGCCACCTATCTATGCTGTGATGCCGGGACGGGTTTATAGGCGAGACACAGCAGATGCTCGTCATACGCCGGCATTTCATCAGATTGAGGGATTAGTTGTTGACAAAGGAATCACATTTGCGAACCTGGCAGGGACCATAGAAGCTTTCACCAAGGCGATTTTCGGGCCCCATGTGGTTTCGCGTCTTAGGCCGGGGTTCTTCCCATTCACAGAGCCGTCGGCGGAGTTCGAGGTCACCTGTTCCATCTGCGAGGGTGCGGGATGCAGAACGTGTTCGGGAACGGGATGGATCGAGCTTGGTGGTTGCGGCATGGTGGACCCGAACGTGTTTGGTGCGGTCGGGATCGATCCTGAGGAATGGAATGGTTTTGCATTCGGCTTTGGGATAGACAGGCTCGCCCAAATGCGCCATTCGATTTCGGACATGCGAGTTTTGCTGGACAACGACGTCAGGTTTCTTCGACAGTTTTAGCGACAGGGGTCATTTGACATATGCGAGTTCCCTATTCATGGTTGTGTGACTTTGTCACGCTCCAATCACTTGAAGCTGATGGAGCCAGTTCCGTTCCGAGTCCTGAGCTCGTTCAGCGCCTGACGGATTCGTTCAACGATCTCGGCCTCGTAGTCGAAGGGGTTGAATGGGTTGGGACAGGCCTTGAAGAGGTTGTTGTCTCAGAGGTGCTTGAAATTCACCCAATAGAGGGTGCGGACAAGATCAGGCGGATCATCGTTCAGGCTGATGAAGATGAGCCGCTTCAAATAGTCTGCGGTGCGTTCAACTTCCAAGTCGGAGACAAGGTTCCGCTGGCAAAGTTGGGGGCAGTATTGCCCGGTGACTTCGCAATCTCCAAAAGAAAGATGCGTGGGATCGACTCATTTGGCATGCTTTGCTCAGCAATAGAGCTGGGGCTTGGAAGCGACAAGAGCGGTCTGATGATTCTTCCTAAGGAGGCGGTCGTTGGGTCTAGCATTTCGGATGCACTCGGCATAGTGCGCGACGTGGTGTTTGATCTTGCGATAGAAAACAACCGTCCTGATGCCAATTGCATAATAGGTGTTGCCCGTGACCTTGCAGCCTGGCTGAAGATTCCGTTCACTCAGCCCAAGGCTCCCGTTCCCATGAGCAAGACTCCTGGTGAATCTACCAGGCTCTCCGGCGTGGAGGTCCATTGTCTCGACCATTGCGATCGCCTCATTGTGGCACTTTACGACTCCGCAGATCCTGCCCCCACACCTACATACATAACGAACAGGCTTATTCTGGCCGGAATGAGGCCTGTTTCGCCGATTGTTGATATCTCAAATTATCTAATGCTTGAGCTAGGTCAACCGAGCCATCCCTACGATGCGAATGCGCTCGCTGGTGGAATCATCTCTGTTCGTCTTGCGGGACGCGGCGAGTCGCTCGTCACGCTCGACGGTGTTGTGCGGACTCTCGGTCTTCCCGATGCTCGCGGACGTGAGTCGACGGATGTTCTAATTGTTGACGGAGAGGGCAATCCTGTTGGGCTTGCTGGGATCATGGGCGGGAAGGAAACGGAGATCAGGGAAGATATCAAGAACCTGCTTGTGGAGCTTGCTCACTTCAAGCCGATGACCATTGCTCGGACATCGAAGAGGCTCGGCCTGCGCTCCGAAGCATCCGCCAGATTCGAGCGGGGAGTCGACCCGAAGATCATGGATGTCGCGCTGGCGCGTTTCAGCGACTTGCTAGGCCAGGTGCCAAGCGAAGTAGTTGAGGTGGTTGCATCGGGAGCCACTCAGACTTGGGCAATTGATCTGCGTGTTTCGCGCGTCAATCAAATTCTAGGGACCGAGCTCAAAGCAGATGAGATAGCTTCCCACATTGTGCCCATTGGGTTTGGGGTCGAGAAAATAGATGCCGAAAATCTGCGGATTACGGTTCCCACGAATAGGCCTGATGTCGAGCGGGAGATTGACGTGATCGAAGAGGTGGCGCGTCAGTATGGGTACAGGCGGATTGAGAAGCTTCGCCCGTATTCAAAGACCGCGGGCTCTTTGAAAGCTTCCCAGAAGATTCGCAGGCAGATCGGGCTCCTGGCAGTTGGAATGGGATTTTACGAGGCTTGGAGTGCGACGCTTCTGGCACCCGGGGAACAAGAGCGTTTCGGTGACAGAGGGGCGTTTCTAGAAGTGGAGAATCCATTGGCCCAGGAGGAGTCGGTGCTTCGAAGGTCGCTTCTGCCTGGGCTCGTCAGAGCTCTGCGTTTCAACCAGAACCGAAACGAGGAGGAGATCAGGTTATTCGAAGCGGGCAAAGTGTTTTCCGTCGTTGACGGAGAGATCAGCGAGACCGAACGAGTGGGTTTCCTTTTGGGACATGCGAACGACTCGGCAGCTTCCGCGATGGCGGTGTTTTCAAAGATCGCCGATTACTTCTCACTAGCTAAGATATCCGTCGTCAACTGCTATGACGTCGAATCCAAGCTGGATTTGTTTGGCGAGAATGCGCTTTCAGAGTCATGGCAGGGCCTGCACCCAACTAGAAGCGCTTACTTGGTAGCAAACGGCAGCATTCTCGGCCAGGTCGGTGAGATAGATAGGAAAGTGCTTTCGGCAAGCGGTGTTGAAAATGAACGTCAGGTTGGATACCTGGAGCTTGACTTCTACCGCTTGATAGCTTTGATCCAACCTCGCTCTGCGATGAAGCCCATTTCGCAATTTCCGACGGCATCGGTAGATCTGGCGTTTGAGGTTCCAAATCATGTAAGCGCTCGCGACGTGGAGTATGCTCTCGGCCATGAAGTCAGCGAGTACGTCAGTTCAGCAACCTTGTTCGACGTTTTTAGAGGGGGAGGTGTGAAGCCGAGACACCGCTCTCTGGCATTCTCCGTGCGCCTGTCGGCACCGGACCGGACTCTCTCCGAGCAAGATATCGGTTCAGTCCGATCGGAGTGCATAGCTGTTATAGAAAGTCGATTTGGCGCCAAGCTTCGGAGTTGAATGGTTGCATAATGATGCAGAAGTGTGTATGATTCGTCTATGAGATCAGTCGTGATTGGTGCCTCGGGATATACCGGAGCGGAACTTCTAAGGATACTTGCGTTTCACCCCGAAATTGAGGTGGTGAGTTCGGCGGCAGCAAGTCACGCAGGACAGCGAATCGCGGAACTTTACCCCTCGCTGCTTCCGCGCTATGAAGGCGAAATCTTTTCCAACGCTGAATCAATAATCGATGACATATCTACAGGGGCGAAAAACGTCGACATTGCATTTCTTGCCCTTCCTCATGGCACGAGTCAGTCTGTTGTCCCCCGGATCCTTGATAAAGTTGGGCTTGTCGTAGATCTTTCAGCTGATTTTCGCCTGAGCGATCCGAAGGTGTACAGGGAGTGGTATGGACATGATCATATCGCGCCCCAATTTCTGGAAAAGGCTGTATACGGGCTTCCAGAGCTGACGCGAGAAGAACTTAAGGGAGCGCGGCTCGTGGCGGCGGCCGGCTGTTATGTGACGTGTTCCACGCTTGCGTTGCATCCACTTGTTGCGGCCGGGCTCATAGAGCGTGAATCAATAATTGTCGATGCGGCCAGCGGGGTAAGCGGCGCAGGACGCTCGCTCAAGTCAAACTACCTATTCACTGAAGTAGAAGAGAATTTCTCTGCTTACGGTCTCAAGTACCACAGACATACTCCAGAGATTGAGCGGAACCTTGGTGCGCAAGTGCTCTTCACTCCGCACTTGCTTCCAGTGAACCGTGGCATTTTGGCCACCACCTATTCTCGCCCAACCGAGTACTTCAGAGACCAAATCATCGGGGGAGATGTCGACAAGCTCGGCTCTGAGTTGATTCTGGCGGAAATGACGAGGGCGTATGCTTCTGAGCCGTTCGTCTTCGCAACGGAATCTCCTCCGTCTGTCAAGGCTACGCTTGGCTCCAATAACGCTATGGTGTATGGGACCTACGACTCAAGAACGAAAACGGTTGTTACGGTTTCTGCGCTTGACAATCTCGTCAAAGGTGCCTCTGGCCAGGCCGTTCAGTGTGCCAACATCGCATTAGGGCTACCTGAGACGACAGGACTCGCCTCGCTTGGACTTCATCCATGAATTTGAAAGGCTTCAAATGAGTGTTCTTTTTGCCAAGGGCTTCCTTTCCGCAGGCTTTGCATCGGGCATCAAGGAAGCGGGCGGGCTTGACCTGTCGCTCGTTGCTGTAAACGGGCAATCTCCGGCAATCGCAGCGTCAACCTTTACACAAAATCTCGCGGCTGCAGCTCCTGTCCAGGTCTCCAAAGACCATATGAGCAAGTCATCCGGCAGGGTGAGCGCAGTGGTACTTTCGAGCGGGAATGCAAATGCAGCGACTGGGCAAAAAGGTCTTGAGGATGCCACGCTGATGTGCGATCTGGTTGCCTCGGGGTTGGGGATTAATGCGGATCAAGTCCTTGTCTGCTCAACCGGGCTGATTGGCATTCCAATGCCCACCGAAAAGCTGAAGTCTGGAATACCGAAGCTCGTCAAGCTCTTGGGAGATTCGCCATCACACGGCATGAACGCAGCTCGCGCAATCATGACTACAGATACGAAAGAGAAGCTCGTTGCACTTCAAGGTTCAAATTTCCGAGTGGGTGGAATGGCAAAAGGCGCTGCGATGCTCGCGCCGAACATGGCGACGATGCTTGCTGTTTTGACGACAGATGCGGCGATACCGGAGCAGCTGCTGCAATCGAGTTTGAGTAAAGCAGTGGAAAGTTCTTTCAACCGGCTAGTCATAGATGGTTGCACCTCGACAAATGACACCGTCATATGTCTGTCATCGAATATAAATCGAGATGTCGACCCCGAGGAATTCGCGTCCGTCTTGTCAAAGGCGTGCCGGTCGCTTGCTGTGCAGATGGCGATGGATGCTGAAGGGGCGACAAAATATGTGACCGTGAGAATTGCCGGAGCGGCCACCGATGAAGATGCGGACAAGGCCGCTCGAAAGGTAGCCGCATCTCAGTTGGTGCAGTGCTCGTTTTACGGTTCCGATCCTTATTGGGGTCGACTTGCTTCGGAAATTGGGAGCAGTGGCGTCCCATTCGATCTTGGCCGGCTAGAAGTTCGGTACGGATCTGTGGTTGTTGCACGGGGAGGAGTCACGGCAGAGTTCGATTCTGAGGCGCTGAAGAGCTATATGACCGGACGTGAACTTGAAGTCGAATGTGATCTCGGGCTTGGCACCGGCGTCGCAGAAATTATTACAACGGATCTGTCTCCGGGGTACATCGCAGAAAATATGAGGACTTCTTGATGGCAGATGGTGTTCAAACCTACAGTTCAGACGAGCTGGAGGATGCTTGGCGAAAGAGCGAGGTGCTTGTAGAGGCGCTTCCATATATAAGAAGGTTCACCGGCAAGGTCGTTGTGGTGAAATACGGTGGAAACGCGATTACGGATTCCACTTCCGGTGTTGACGAGAGCCTTTTGTCGTTTGCCAAGGATATAGTACTTATGCACTCCGTGGGAATCCTGCCGGTGATAGTGCACGGTGGCGGCCCACAGATAGGTGACTATTTGTCACGGCTCGGCAAGAGTTCAGAGTTTGTAGACGGCCTAAGGGTTACAGATGCTGAGACGCTCGAGATTGCCAGGATGGTGCTGGTGGGCAAGGTAAACCCGGAGATCGTCACCGCAATCAACTCCCTTGCCTCGATAGCTGTAGGGTTGTCTGGTTCGGATGCGGGGCTCATCCTGGCATCAGCCCACTCGAGTGAGCACGGTTTTGTTGGAAAAGTTGACTCTGTTAATCCCGCTATTATTGAGAAGCTTCTCGCCCAGGGCTTAGTGCCAGTCGTGGCCACCATCGGCGTGGACCTGAGTGGCCAGTCCTACAACATCAATGCGGACACGGTGGCGGGGGCGATAGCAGGTGCCATCAAGGCCGAGAAGCTGATTTACCTTACCAATGTTGAGGGAATTCGAATGGTGGCAAATGACTCCAGGACGCTGGTGCGTCAAGTTGACGTCGACGATCTTTCTGGTCTTGTCGAGGAGGGCGTGGTCTCTGGAGGAATGATCCCCAAGGTTCTGTCCTGCATGAGTGCGATTGCCAGTGGAGCTAAATCCGCGCACATTCTCGATGGAACTAGAGATCATGCACTGCTGGTGGAGATATTCACCGATAAGGGCATTGGCACAATGATCAGGTCAAAGGATCTGGTTGAATCTGTTGGAGGGGTCGGGTAATGGTGGATCAGGCCTTAGTTGATTTCTTTGACTCCCTTGAGGAGGCCGATTCGTTGGTGCTTTCCGATTCGTCTTTGATGAAGAACTACGGCAAGCAGTCTGTATGTCTCGTGAGGGGAAGCGGGGTATGGGTTTACGATGCGGATGGCAACGCTTACCTGGATTTTCTTTCCGGAATAGCCGTTGCTTCCCTAGGGCACGCTCATCCGAAGGTGGCCGCAGCTGTGGCGGCGCAGGCCGAAAAGCTGGTACATGTGTCGAACATATTCGCAACAGAGGTCGGGCCGAAGGTGGCCGCGATGCTGAACCGTCTGATCTTGACCGGAATGCCAAACAAAGTGAACGGGCGGGTGTTTTTTGCGAACTCCGGGGCGGAGGTTAATGAGGCGGCCATAAAATTGGCACGGAAATACGGACTCGAGAGGGGACGATTTCATATAATCACTGCTTTGGGATCGTTCCATGGGCGCACCATGGGAGCTTTGAGCGCAACAGGCCAGAGGTCAAAGCAGGCGCCATTTGAGCCCCTGCTGCCAGGATTTTCGCATGTGAAATGGGATGACGTTGGCGCGATAGAAGACGAGATAAACGATCACACTATCGCGATAATGCTTGAGCCAATACAAGGAGAGGGGGGGGTTGTAGATCCAAGTCCTGGTTACCTCCCAGCTGTGAGGGAGCTATGTGACAGGCGAGGCCTCTTGTTGATCATGGATGAGGTGCAAACGGGAATGGGCAGGACAGGCGCATGGTTCGGTTTCCAGCACCACGGCATTCTCCCTGATATCGTCACCGTGGCCAAGGCTCTAGGGTCTGGAGTGCCAATAGGTGCGTGCTGGGCTAGAGAAGACGTTGCAGAGGCCTTTTCGGCTGGGGATCACGGCACCACTTTTGGCGGTCAGCCACTTGCCGCCTCCGCAGCGCTGGCGACTATTCGAGAGATGATTCAGATAGATGCACCAGGCCGAGCTGCAGAACTTGGAAAGCTTTTCGACAAGAATCTCGAAGGCAAGCCAGGAATCAATCGCCTGTCGGGATCTGGGATGCTTCGCGGGGTTCAGCTTGTCGCGCCCGTTGCGAAAAGGGTGTCGGAGTTGTGCCTCGAAAGAGGCTTGATAGTGAATCCGATCGGCGATAACACCATCCGACTGGCTCCACCGATAATCGTTTCTGCGTCGCAGATAGATCACGCCTGCGACATTCTGGTTGAGGCCATCGGAGAGATGCTGTGAAACATTTTCTTGAGATAGACGATCTCTCGAGGGAGGAGATACTGGAGGTCTTGGAGCTTTCCTCGGCAGCTTCTCCGCCGAAAGTGCTGTCCGATTCAACTGTCGGACTGGTGTTTGAAAAGCCCTCGCTTCGAACCAGAAATTCTTGCGAGTCAGCGGTATTTCAGCTGGGAGGCCTTCCGGTTTCCATGGTTGCCGGAGAGGTCGGGATAGACCAGCGAGAATCTGCTGAGGACGTGGCTAGAACGCTTGCAAGCTATCACCAGTACATTGGGGCAAGGGTTTTTGCGCACTCGACGCTTATCAGGATGGCGGCTGCTGTTGACTCGATTGGAGCTGACGCAGGGATCATAAATCTGCTTTCAGATCGAGCGCACCCATGCCAGGCACTTGCCGATCTAGCGACGATCCGAAGCCACTTTGGATTGAAAGACGGTCTCAAGGTCGCCTTCATAGGAGACTCGAACAATGTTGCCAGGTCGCTTTCAATAGGGTGTTTGACCATGGGTCTGGAGGTGTCAGTCGCTTCGCCCAAGAGGTATTGGTTTTCAGAATCTGAAAGGCGCGCACTAAAGGAGATTGGCAACATAAGTTTTTCCTCTGATCCAGCGGAGGCGGCATCAGGTGCTGATGTCGTCTATACCGATGTTTGGACATCTATGGGCCAGGAAGTCGAGCGAGAGGAGCGGCTCCAGGACTTCCATGGGTTCACCGTCGATGCAAATCTGATGGCATGTGCTGGAGATGATGCGATCGTCATGCATTGCCTTCCTGCGCACGAAGGTGAGGAGATATCCAGGGATGTGCTCGAGTCGCCTGCGTCTGTGGTCTGGGAACAGGCGCAAAATCGAATGCACGTTATGAGGGGGCTTTTCTTGTTCATGAACGGAGTCAGGCCAAGGAGCTGAAGGTGGCAAAAAATCAGCGTCAACATCGAATCGGAAGGATATTGGAGAATAACGTCGTCACCTCGCAGGCCCAGCTTGTAGAGCTCTTAGCTGAGGAAGGGATCATGGCTACCCAGGCAACAGTCTCTCGAGATTTGGAGGAGCTCGGTGCTATAAAAGTGCGAGTTTCCGGAAGAGAAAGTGTTTATGCCGTGCCAGAGCTGCCGAAGGATCAGACCGCACCTGAAGAGCATCTGAGGCGGGTCATGTCGGACTGGGTCGTAGAGGTAACCCATTCTTCAGTGATCGTTCTTTTGAGGACCCCGCCAGGTTGTGCCCACGTGGTAGCGTCTGCCCTGGATCGCTCTCAAATGAAGGAGATTCTCGGTACGGTGGCGGGTGACGATACTGTAATGGTGATTGCAAACGAGGATGCGGGTGGGGAAAGCGTCGCAAATGCGATGCGACTTTTAGCTGGTCTTTAGATCCCGAGACTCCAGCAGAGATGTTTCAGAGTAGTCAAGTTTTTCATACATGAGCTAAATGGAGAAAGAAAATGTCCAAGGGAAGGGTAGTGCTCGCATATTCTGGCGGGCTCGATACCTCGGTTTCGGTCAAATGGATTTCGGAGGTCCACGATCTCGAAGTGATCGCCCTGGCCGTGGATGTAGGCCAGGGTGAGGATTTTGACCTCATCCGCAACCGAGCATTGGCAGCAGGCGCAGTGGAAGCCGAGGTTGTGGATGCTAAGGAGGAGTTTGCCCGCGACTTCATTTTGCCCGCGCTTTACGCAAACGCTATGTACGAGAACAAATACCCTCTTGTCTCAGCTCTTTCTCGACCTGTGATAACAAAACATCTTGTTGAGGCATCTAAGCGTTACGGGGCGCAGACGGTGGCTCATGGGTGTACCGGCAAGGGAAATGATCAAGTGAGATTCGAGGTCTCGATCCGTGCTTTGCGGCCGGACCTGGACATACTTGCGCCCGTGCGCACCTGGGGTCTTTCTCGCGAAGACTCCATAGAGTATGCCGCTCGACACAACATTCCAATCATGGCCACGAAGGAGAAGGTCTACTCAATTGACCAGAATCTATGGGGTCGAGCAATCGAGGCTGGAGAGATGGAGGATCCCTGGGTTAAACCCCCCTCGGGTGTGTATCAGACGACGGTCCAAACAGCTTCCGAGCCACAGACCGTTGTGATCTCTTTCAATTCGGGCATTCCCACAGCCATAAACGGGAAGGAGATGGGGCTTGTCCAGCTTATTGCTGAGCTGACGCATCTTGTGGGATCGTATGGCTTTGGGCGAATTGACATGGTCGAGAACCGCCGGGTCGGAATCAAGTCTCGCGAAGTCTATGAGGCTCCGGCAGCACTCGCCCTCATCATGGCTCATTCGGATTTGGAAGATCTCACTCTTGAGCGGGACCTGTCTCACGAAAAGCTCAGGCTTGGACCGCGTTGGACGGAGCTCGTCTACGACGGTTTGTGGTACTCCCCCCTCAAGCAGGCGATAGATTCGTTCATGCTTTATACCCAGAAGTTCGTTACTGGAGACGTAAGGTTGTCCCTTGAACCTGGAAGGGTCATGGTCGAGGGACGTCGGTCCCCCGTAGGCCTTTACGAATACGAGCTGGCGACCTACGATCCGGCCGATGCGTTCAGACACCAGGATGCTGAAGGCTTCGTGAGATTGTGGGGCTTGGGGGTCCAGACTTGGTCACGGAAGCAGCTGAAATCAGACTAGGTTAAAAAGCCCTTGCCGGGCAGAGGCCGATGTCGGGATGGCGGCGAGATGTTTTTCAGATGTATTTAAGGTGGACAAATGACCCTATGGCATGGAAGATTTGAAGGGACACCCTCGTCAGAGCTGCTCGCGTATACTCAGTCGTTGAGCTTTGACAAGCGTCTTGCGCACGACGATGTGGCATGTTCCAAGGCACACGTCAAAGGACTTGCCGCTTCGGGAATCATCTCTGAGGAGGAGTCTCTGCTGCTTCTATCGACGCTAGATCAGGTTGAGGCAGAGCTTGAAAGTGGGGACTTTGACTTTCAGTATTCTGACGAAGACATCCATACGGCCGTGGAGAGAAGAGTCACGGAGCTAGCCGGTGACACAGGCGCCAAACTGCATACGGGAAGGAGCCGCAATGACCAGGTCGCAACAGATTTGCGTCTTTTCACAAAGAGAGAGCTTGGATCGGTTTGTTCCAGGATCCTGGATTTCCAGAAGCTTCTACTAGGCCTAGCCGAGTCTGCTGAAGACGTGTATCTACCGGGTTATACCCACCTTCAGAAGGCTCAACCCGTACTCTTGGCACACTATTTCCTGGCACATGGTTGGGCGTTAGGACGGGACTTCGATCGTGTCGTCGAGACGATCGATCGTCTTGATGTATCACCACTAGGCGCCGGAGCACTCGGTGGGTCTTCGCTTCCACTAGACCCCGATTTTGTCTCGGCCGAACTCGGGTTCGGCAGGCGCTTCGAGAACTCGCTGGACGCTGTGTCGGATCGTGATTTCGTTGCAGAGTCACTATTCGATCTTGCGCTTCTTGGAGTCCATCTCTCCCGGATTGGAGAGGAAATTGTTCTGTGGTCCACTGAGGAATTTGGGTATCTGAGGCTGGACGATGCCTACTCAACTGGTTCATCGATGCTTCCTCAGAAGAAGAACCCGGACATCGCAGAGCTTGCGAGAGGAAAATCGGGTAGGGTGATTGGCTCGCTCACCGGTTTTCTCGCAACCCTCAAAGGACTTCCACTTTCTTACAACAGGGATCTTCAAGAAGACAAAGAGCCTCTGTTTGATGCTTTGAACCAGATCTCCCTTGGAATTTCATCTCTTTCCGGACTCCTTGCAAGTGCCAGCTTTGATTTCTCTAGAATGCGTCGAGCGGCAGATTCGCCCTACCTTTGTGCTGTCGATCTTGCAGAATGGCTTGTCAAAAGAGGAGTCCCGTTCAGGCAGGCCCATGTGATAGTCGGCGGACTGGTGAGAGATTCGCTTGAGCGTCATGTTGATCTAGGAGAACTTGTAGAAGCTCATCCGCAACTCGGAACCGAAGCTGCCGAGCTCTTGGTTCCTGGCGTGTCCGTGGAGCGGAGGAGATCTTTGGGCGGGTCCGGCGTGGAGGCCGTCTACGTGCAGCTCGAGAACTTTCGTTCGCTTGTCTTGCGTGAGGAGATGCAGCTCCAGGCTGTGGTCAAGCACTAGCTTCTCGGACTGGCTGGGCGCTCGGCGTTCCCTTTCATTGCCTTCCTAGCATCGGCGACATATCGTTGTAGAGACTTGTCATGGAGACCTGTCACAACAAGGAGTTGTCATTCATGAGGTCTTGATCAGGCACGGATCTCTAGAAGAAGGTAGTGAAAATTGAATATCTCTCGCCTCGCCAGCAAATTCCTAGCCCTTGCGGCTTTGCTAGCCGTATCCCAGGGTCAAGTGAGTCATGTTGAACCATTGCCCAAGCTTCCATCCGCACGTTCCGTTTCGTACTCCTCGCCCCCGGTAGTGGGTTTTGGTGGGGTGTCTCTGTTTGCTGCAGACCAGCCGGTAGCTCC
>JAJZBG010000095.1 GCA_021799035.1 Actinomycetes bacterium
TTCTCCGGACCGGTGAATTCTTGGGGTCATCTGCGATTGCATCGGACAGCAAGCCGCGTTTGAGTTCCCGGCAATTGCGTACCTTAGAGCCAGAATTTGCAGATGTGCTTGTTTCTAGACGGAATTTAAATTGTCGTCGAATTGTTTTCTAATTTTGGTGGCGACTTCTTTAATATCGGCTACGGTTAGTTTGGTGGCTGATCAGGATAAATTTGCAGAACAGGCTGGCGAGTATATGGATGCTCTCTATGGCGCTGCATTGCGAATGACGAGAAACACAGCTGATGCAGAGGATTTGCTTCAAGAGACCTTTCTTAAGGCGTATAGGGGTTTCGGCACTTTTCAGGAGGGAACGAACCTCAAAGCCTGGCTGTATAGGATCCTGACGAACACGTTCATCAATAGGTACAGGGCGAAGCAGAGGCGTCCTGACGAGAGCGGATTGGACGACATAGAGGATCTGTATCTGTACCGAAGGATTGGCGCCCTCGAGGGGGGGACCACTGGGAAAAGCGCTGAGGAAGAGGTTCTGGAAAGATTTACCGACACCGATGTCAAAGAGGCAATTGAGTCGCTTCCGGAACAGTTTCGCATTGCTGTGCTGTTATCAGATGTAGAAGGTTTCTCTTACAAGGAAATCTCAGACATAGTCGGCGTGCCTCTGGGCACAGTGATGAGTCGACTGCATCGAGGACGAAAGGCACTGCAAAAGGCGCTGGTTGAGGTTGGCATGCGCAGGGGTTTAGGTATTGGTGATGATGGACGAGTCTCACGCAACTAATTCGGGCGGAGAGTGTGACGAGACAATCGCCCGCCTGTATACGTTCTTGGACGGGGAACTTACCGCGGATCGTAAGGAAAAGATAAGGCAGCATCTTGACGAGTGCTCCCCATGCTTGGAGGCTTACGAGTTCGAGTCTGAGCTTCGGACTATGATCGCTTCAAAATCAAAGGACCGCTGTCCTGATGAACTAAGGGCTAAGGTTGCTTCCATTTTGAAGCATGGCAAAGCTTTCTGAAACTGGGGTTTCAGCAGAATCATTTGAGCCTGAATTATTTGGAATTTAATTTCTACGTTCCAAGTTAAAAAAAATATGGCAACAACTGAAGCAATAGGCGGAATGCCGTTGACAGGTGGCGACAAGCCTTCAAGGTCGTACGCAAAGGATCGTGTCTGCAACGAGCCAGGATGCAAGACGAGATTGTCAATCTACAACCGTGGCAAGTATTGCTATCTTCACCAGCCGATAACCGTTCCCCGCACCAGAGGGCGTAAGATCGCCTGAGTGAACTTACTAGTTCAAATGGGGTGTCATGCCTGAAGTGATTTCGTGGGAGGTTGCCTCCCGAGTGGCTAATGCGGTTGCCGGATACTTCCCTGAACCACCCGAATCAGAGATTCATTCTTTGGAATCGGACCTGACTGCGGTGTTCTCTGAGGCTGAAGCTCAGGTGGGGGCTGTAACAGGTCTCGTTGTCAGTGGATCTGCCAGGCCGCTGGTGATGACAAGGCCAGAATGGGCTCAAGCCAATATTCTCTCGTTCAGGTCTACTCTCACTCCGCTTCTCGACCAGCTTGCCGAGAAGCTTCCTCGCTGGAGGATCTCCAGCGTTAGCGCAGGCATGGCAGGATTGCAATTAGGAGCCATCCTGGGCTGGTTTTCATCGAAAGTCCTCGGTCAGTTCGACGTTATCCTGGCGGATGCGAGTAGCGATCTTGGTGAAGACCAGGTCTACTTTGTTGCCCCCAACATCATCTCGGTGGAGATGAAATACGGTTTCGATCAGAAACAGTTCAGGCATTGGATTGCTCTCCACGAGCTGACTCATCGGGCGCAGTTCAATGGCGTCTCATGGATGCGTGACTATTTCAGGAGTCTGATTCAGGAGTCGATTTCTCTGGCAAACCCTGATCCGGGAGCATTTCTCGCTGCTTTGAAGAGGGTCTTTGATGAAATCCGGGAAGGCAGGAATCCACTGGACGAAAATGGTCCGATAGGAATATTCGCCTCTCCAGAACAGATGGCAACTCTGAACAAGATGACGGGGCTTATGTCGCTGCTTGAGGGGCACGGGGATGTCGTCATGAATAGAGCGGGTGCGAACGACATACTCGAGTCATCCAGATTTGCGGAGGTTTTTGCCAAGCGGAGGAGTTCCCAGCGTGGCGTGGCCAAGCTTATATCGCAGCTACTCGGAACTGAAGCAAAGATGCGGCAATATCAGGAAGGTGCAAGATTTGTCACCAGGGTCGAGGAGGCGGGGGGTTCCGAACTCTTTAAAAAGGTTTGGGAACGTCCTGAGAACCTGCCAGACATAAGCGAGATAAGGGATCCCGAGCTTTGGGTTGAGCGCATGAGCGCCAGATCCTCAGGTTGATCTTCCGCAAACAAGCGGTTACCTATCCATCTAATGGCATAAGTGCGCCAAAGTGCTCGCAAAACTATAGGCTTTGTGCCTGGTGAGCATTGAAGAGCTATCACGGATCGCACCAGCACACAAAGCTGATTTCGTTCGCAGACGGCTGGAACTGGCTGGTCTGGATCCCGATGACCTATTAGAGCGCTGCACATTCGCTCTTCATCCCCAGACTGGCCATCTTGAGCTGGCGGTCTCCGGAGGCGCTGATTCGGTAGCTCTTCTCGTCATTGGGTTTCTATTCAATCCAAATATCCGCATCTGGCACTTAGATCATCAATTGCGCCCAACCTCAAAAAAGGAGGCTGAGTCAGTCAAGATTCTTGGGGATGCGTTCGGAGTCACCACTGAAGTCTTCCAAGCAAGGGTCGACGCCGGCCCTAATCTTGAGGAGAGGGCAAGGGAGCTGCGTAGGTCGATCTTCATCGGCGGTATCGCCACGGGGCACACCATGGATGATTTGTGTGAAACCATGATCATCAACCTCATTCGAGGGGCTGGAGTACACGGACTTGGTTCGATCTCGGCAGGCCCAGAACACCCAATTCTTGATCTGCGGCGATCTGATACTGAAGCGGTGTGCAATGCTATGTCATACAGGTTTGTTCTGGATGAGTCCAACGTGGATACAAGATTCGTCCGAAACCGCATCAGGCACGAGGTAATCCCTCTGCTTTCAGACGTGTCGAAGCGAGATGTCGTTCCGATCCTTGCTAGGACAGCTCACATCATGCAGCAAGTCTCCAGTTACATATCTTCTCAGGCTGACAAGATCGATCCAACCGATGCAAAAGAGGTCGCCAGCGCCGATGAGATCGTGGCGACTGAGGCACTTAGGCGATGGCTCACGGACGAACGAGGCCATAGCCTCTCTTTTGAACTTGCCAAAGATGTACTAAGGGTAGCCAAGGGCGAGAAGGTGGCTACCGACCTTCCCGGATCAATCAGGGTTCGCCGATCTAAAGGCAAGCTCTCGAAATTCAAGATTATGTGACCCAAAAATCTCTTCGGGGTTTCTCCGTTGTACCGCGATCTTGATCGCTCTGCGCGGCAAACCCCGTCCGTGA
>JAJZBG010000037.1 GCA_021799035.1 Actinomycetes bacterium
TGGACTCCGCAGGTATTCCGCTCTCTTTGCATTTTCGCGGCTCTAACAGGTAGGATTTATCGATCAAAGGTCGCCGAACTATGAACTGAGTGGAGAATGCAAGAGTTTGCCAAGGCCATAGCAGCTGGAGCGTCGGGGGAGGATCTTCAGAACATCCCCATTCCCGAGTCGTATAGAGCCGCCTTCGTAAAAAAGGACGAGGTGTCCATGTTCAAGGGCCTTTCCTCGTCTGAAAAGGATCCCAGAAAATCGCTTCACGTGGGCGAGGTTGCGGTACCTGAAATGGCCCCAGACGAGGTGATGGTAGCTGTCATGGCTTCATCCATCAATTTCAACACAGTTTGGACTTCCATCTTTGAGCCACTTCCAACATTCGGCTTCCTCTCCAGACTGGGACGCTCGGGATACTGGGAGAAAAGGCACGACCTTCCCTATCACGTAGTGGGTTCAGACGGTTCCGGAGTGATAGTCCGAGTTGGTTCTGCCGTCAGAAACTGGAAAGTCGGCGACAGGATCACTATTCACTGCAACTATGTGGATGATCAAGATCCCTCAGCCCATGACGACTCAATGCTCGCAAGCAACCAGAGAATCTGGGGCTTCGAATCAAACTTTGGCGGGCTCGGAGATCTCACAGTGGTCAAGGCAAACCAGATCATGCCCAAGCCGAAGCATCTCTCTTGGGAAGAGGCTGCCGTAAATGCACTCACAAACTCCACCTCCTACCGGATGCTCGTTTCGCAAAACGGTGCTGCAATGCAGCAAGGCAATGTTGTGCTGATTTGGGGGGCCAGTGGCGGCCTGGGAGGGTATGCCGTACAGTACGTTCTAAACGGTGGAGGCATTCCTGTTGGTGTGGTCTCCTCGCCGGAAAAGGTGAAACTCTTGAACGACATGGGTGTCGAGGCGGTGATAGACCGTCGTGCAGCCAACTACAGGTTCTGGAAAGACGAGTTTCACCAAGACGAGTCGGAATGGCGGCGCTTCGGAGCAGACATAAGGCGCCTCGTAGGCGAGGACCCTGACATCGTCTTTGAACATCCCGGCAGAGAAACCATGGGTGCTTCAGTATTTGTGGCGAAGCGTGGCGGCGTCATCATGACCTGCGCAGCCACTACCGGGTACATGATTGAATACGATAACCGGCATCTCTGGATGAAGCTGAAGAGCATCAAGTCAAGCCATTTCGCGAACTACCGGGAAGCATGGGAGGCAAACAGGCTTCTGGCAAAGGGAATGCTGTATCCCATAATTTCCAAGACTTACAAACTCGAAGATGTTGGCGAAGCAGCTTTTGCAGTCCATCGAAACCTCCACGAAGGGAAGATCGGAGTCCTTTGCTTGGCCGATGCAGAAGATCAGGGCATTGATGATTTCGAGATGCGGGACAAAGTCGGCGAAAACAAACTGAGGCTGTTTAGGAACCACGCCAAGTATCTCGAGAAGAAATAGGCTTCTCGACGTCTTGACCCGATCTTCTCTTGAGAAGATTACCCTTGCGCGACTCGAGTCGTCATATAGTCTGGGCTGTCGACAAGTTCTGATGTGCGATCATCCGCCACAAGCTCAAGCACAGGGGCTGAATCGAGTAGAGTCAACATGCCGTCGTCGCTCCAGGCGACCGGAATCGGATCACTTACCTCTCCCACAAACTCGCCATTTGCGTCTTTGTTTCGGAAAGCCAGCATCATCCACTTTCCGAGACGGTTACGCACCAGTCTGCCAGAATAAAGGCGGTCATCGCTTAGAAGATGCGCGTTGGCGATGTCAAATCCCCCGAGAAGGTTGCTTCCCTTTGCAACCCAAATCCCACCCCGCGTTTCCCTTTCGCGTCTTGAAGTAGAGAGTTCAGGGTGAAGACAGGAGAAAAGTAGTACAGGCTGATCTTCCACTTCCTCTACCTGCATTACCTCCATGACTCCAAAACCTGAATCTGGATCGCTGAGCGGTTCTGTAGCCTCCCAATGCACGAGGTCGTCCGACAGTAGGTGCCCTATGACACCCCTATCGTCGTCCTGCCCTACGCGGCTTCGCGCGGTGACCAGCATATGCCAGCAATCTCCACATGGATCTTTAAAAACCCACGGGTCCCTCCACGCTTCATTTCCCCAACTAGAGTCGCCCAGCTTTTCATACCAAGCAGAGTCAGCTGACAGCACCTCGAAATCAGGGTGTCGATTCCACCTGATCAGATCCTCCGATGTCGCAAGCCCGATTCGCTGAACGAGTCCGTTCTCCTCTGCGGCAATGCCCGTATAGTACATGTACCACAGGCCGTCGATTCCTTGAACGACGGATCCTGTCCAGGTAGCTATGTCGTCAAACGCCGGACGATCCCCCGGAACAAGAGCGTCAGGGAGAAGACTCCAATTGTATAGATCTACCGAAACAGCATGTCCCACACTGGCGCGAAAATGACGCTCGTCTGGAGCGCGCAGCGCTCTTGAAGCTCTTAAAAAGAAAAGGTGATACTCCTGGCCTGTGTCGGCCAACCAGAAATCCCATGTCCAAGCGTCGGGAAGCCTAAACATTTCCGAGCCTTACCCATGCCTCCGGCGTTGAGCCCATCGTGGCGGAATTCTTCATAACCATCACCCAAAACGTTCCTAGAGACCTTGAACACCAGGGCAATCTGCTGGCAAACCAAGACCCATCGTGATCTTGCCTGCAAGCTCGTTAACCCAACAGTGTTGCCCCACCGTCTACACATTTGACCCTGAGAACGTGCGCTAGCCCTAAAACCTAAGATATATCATTTCACGAACGTTTTCAGTCTTTGTAATTACAAACTTGTATATGCGCCCTGCTTTTGTCCCGTCCCCTGATCAATAATTGTAATTACGCCCAAATATCACACACTTTTACCGATTCGCGGTTCCAGCTAAAAGCTAAGCTCTGCTCATATCGGACACCGAAATCATTCTTCATGCCTTTGTATAACATACTGTCATCTGTCGAATTAAATGAAATTAGACAGAATATATTTCCGATCCCAGTTACTTTGTAAGGTTCGTGGCTCATCAAAGTCTTATTCACACGAGAAACCTGGCCAACTTCTCACCTGAACAATCTCAAATTGCAGTGCATCCCTGGAAAAATAACGTCAAAGGGATGGCGGTCCAACATGGACGACGTACCATTGGCCTCTCCATGAGATGAGAGAGAATATCGGGAAATAGTGTGTAACGCCGTCTATGGAGTAGTACAGTCTCGACCCGTATACGCGCCAGTAGCTGCCCTTGTTGTACTCGACTCCCGGCTCAATCCACTCAGCTGCAGCCTCAGGTACTGTGAGACCTGAGAGCACGGCGGAGCCGCCCTGCTTCAACAGCTCCTGGTGATAGGCAAGCAGATCCATATCATATGCGTACACAAGGCGCGTATCGTAGTCATGCACAGGATCAGAGATCGCTTTCACCTGGACATAAGCCGCCAAGGGAAAGTAGAACGGATCAGCCACCTGCGGGTCCCCCGTCACGATCGCCTTCCAGAGACGCCGAACATTGCCGTCAAAGACCGTTCCTGATGCTTGGGGCTTCACTGTGGTTTGAGGTAGAAGACCCTGATCGACCACTTCAGTGGTGGTGGTCGAAGTACTGCTAGAGGTTGTTGGCGCCACGGTCACAAGGGTTGTCGACGGCGTCGAAGACGGAGCTGACACAGTCCCTGATCCACAGGAAGCAAGCAGAATTGCTGACACGGCATAAAGGCCAGCTTTACAACTTTTCACCGCACCCGCCCACCTATCGTTTTTATCCGCGTCCCACTCTAATCGACGGTATTTCTAAGGCAAATCCGCCTGAGCCAGTCCGCAAATCCGGAGAAAACCTTCCATAATTCGCCATTTCATTCAATTGTGACAATCGATGGCTGCTCGGCTAAGTTCAATGGAGAAATTCCCTAGACCATGGCTGGAGGAGCAGAGTGCTAAACGAGATAGACCACGTAGCAATAGCAGTCAAGGATCTCGAAGCAGCAATAGCTTTCTATAAGAATGCGTTTGGCGTGGAAGTTGAACACCGCGAAGTTGTAGCCTCGGACGGCGTTGAGGAAGCAATGATCAAAATCGGAACATCTTATGTCCAGCTTCTCTCGCCAACTTCGCCGGAATCACCGGTTTCGAAATTCCTCGAAAAAAGAGGCGAAGGCCTTCATCACGTGGGATATAGGGTGACTGACTGCAGCGCGGTTCTTGAAAAGGTCAAGGCAGAAGGCGTTGAAGTGCTTGACGAAAAGCCCCGTCCCGGCTCGAGAGGAACAACGGTGGCCTTCATCCACCCCAAAGGGGCTTTAGGCACGCTGATAGAACTTGTCCAACCATGAACTCAAACCGGACGTCTGCCTTCAAGTGCCCTGCCAAGAGTTAGCTCGTCAGCGTACTCTAAGTCGCCCCCAACGGGAAGCCCGCTAGCAATCCTGGTGACCGAAATTCCAGTCGGAGAAATCAGACGTGAGATGTACATAGCAGTTGCCTCACCTTCGAGGTTGGGATTGGTGCACAAGATCACCTCCTTGACCGCCTCGTTGCTCAGGCGCACAAGGAGCTCCTTGATTCTTATCTGTTCGGGCCCGATGCCGTCGATCGGATTCAGAGATCCTTGGAGAACGTGATAGAGCCCGTTATATTCACGAGTCTTCTCTATCGCGACGATATCTTTCGGCTCCTCCACGACACAGATCATCGACTGATCTCTCTTTGCATCGCGACAAATATCGCAGGTCTCTGCATCGGCTATGTTGTAGCAAACTCGGCACCATGTGGAGTTCATGCGTGCAGCAGTGATAGCCTCAGCAAGTCGCAGAGCTTCAGTTTTGTCGATCTTGAGTAGATAGAAGGCCACTCGCTGAGCTGATTTAGGACCGATCCCAGGAAGCTTGCCCAACTCATCTATAAGCGCCTGAACAGACTGGGTGTACATTATCTAACTGCCCTTTTCTTGGTTCACTCTAACTTTTTCGCACCATGAGAGTTGCCTACAGCGGCAATCAGGGTTCGATCTTTTTGGCTCCGGGAAATATGTCAAGTATTTGAGACTCGATGCCGCCGCCTTCGACTTCGGGAGCTGAAGAGAACTGCTCAATCAGTTCAGCGCTCGCTTCTGGCTCAGATGTAGATGCCCGAGAAACGTTGCCGAGTCTCTCTTCGGAAGTCAAGTCCACCGTCAGATCGTCACGTGAAAAATGTCTGGCAAATGCCTTTACGACATCGCCCAGATTTGCAAATGCGTGGCTCCTGTGCGCCTCGTTTGGTACTGCTAATACCACCTTTGAGGCATCAAGTGAAACTAGACGTGCCGCTGCATATAGGGAACGCGCGCGTGGCGGGAGAAGGGGCAGGATCTCCTTTTTAAATACCCTGCCAGCCTCTTCCGCATCAGATGGAAGGAGCTTTGCGCCAACTTCATCCACCCCAGCTTTGGCTGTAGCTGCGGGTTGGATGGCACCTTGATCAGGCGCTGCTGAAGACCCTTCCAATTCCTCCGACGCGGCTCCCTCGGGGGAAGACACGCCATTTTTGGCTCCTGAGACCACACTCTTCAATCTGGCCATTTCGTCTCTTGAACGATTCTGCGATGGCGACGGTGCTGCGGCAACTTGGCTCCTTAGCTGCGATGGCGTGCTTGGAGCACCTGCAGGACGGCGCGTCTTTGCATCATCGGTTGACTCTGCCGTCACGGAAGACGGTGCGGCCGGCCCTTTAGCTGTATGCGTCACGGAAGGCTCCCGTATTTTCAGCAGGGCTACCTCCTGTTCCAACGCATTTACCCTTCGCAACAGCTCGCCAATAACGGGATCCGCCTCAGGACTCATCACCTTCACCAACGCAACCTCAAGGATGATTCGTGGATCCAAAGAGTCTTTCATTTCACTAAGAGTCTCGCCTAACACAGAAAGCGCCCTTACAAGCCAGGATGAGGAAACGGCGGCTGTCCCATCAGCATTTTCAGATCGCTTTACAGCTTCGAGAAACCTTGACCGGAGCTCTCCGATAAGGTCGACACAGACCTTTTGAGGATCTTGGCCAGAGCGTAAACAAGCATCCAGCGCCGCCATCAGCACCTTGAAATCTTTGCCGCCAAGCGCCTCTAGAAGCTGTCCAAGATCGCCTTTGGAATCCGGAATGTAGCCGAGAGCAACTACTTGGTCCAGATATGACAAGGTATCCCTAGCCGATCCCCCACCCTTGCTAATAAGCCAGTCCAGCGCCTCCTCATCCAAGTTCAGATCTGCTCGCGACTTGACGGAATCGATCAGCTCCCCAAGTGTCGCTTCGTCCAGGAAGCGGAATTCGTAGTGCTGGGTGCGGCTCTTTATGGTGGAAATTACCTTTTGCGGGTCAGTAGTGGCTAGCACGAAAACTACATGGCTCGGAGGCTCTTCAAGAGTCTTCAGGAGAGCATTGGAAGCACCGGTGGTAAGCATGTGAACTTCATCGATTATGTACACCTTCCACTTGCCTAAAGTTCCTGTGGGTGCTTGGGCTATAAGAGAGCGGATCGCATCGACACCAGAATTCGATGCGGCATCCAGCTCGACCACATCGAACGAACGCCCTTCGGCAATTGCAACACAAGAGCTGCACTCGCAACAGGGCTCGCCCTCGAAGGGAGAATGGCAGTTGAGCGCCTTAGCAAGAATCCTAGCGGTCGAGGTCTTTCCTGTTCCTCTGGGGCCTGAAAAGAGGTAGGCGTGGGCAACCCTCTCCTGGGAGACAGCATTGCATAAAGCCTTGGTAACATGCTGTTGACCTAGCACCTCTGAAAAGCGCTGGGGCCTAAAGCGTCGATATAGCGAGGTGTATGAGGGTAATTCAGCCACAATTGGAGACTACAACGCCATTTGCACTAACGAGTCGCAAGTTGAGATTTGACCGAAATATTGCGGCCTATCTAGAGGCAGGTTGAAGGCATTTCTGCAGCATATAGCATTTAGTCGCTTGGTGCGATGGCCAGACTTACTGCGGCACCCCTGGTGATCCGCTGAGAGCTGCTGCCTTCCGACCCTGACTCGGTTCACAGAGCCAGGCCGCGCAGGGCCCAGCCACCGCACGAAACGACCTGCCAACTACCTAGAATAGCGTGTTGACACTTGGAGAGGTGCGAGAGCGGTCGAATCGGCGCGACTGGAAATCGCGTGTGGGGCAACTCACCGTGGGTTCGAATCCCACCCCCTCCGCCAAGGCACCCAAGGGCATAGTGCCCTTGGGTGCGCTTGTCAGATCTATCTATCCTACGCCAGCAACCAGCGGGGGGCTTTGGTGCCAAGCCAAATTGATCATTCTTCCAACGATGAGTTCTACATGCGTCAGGCTCTATATGAAGCCGAGCTAGCCGCAATAAAGGGAGACGTCCCAATCGGTGCTGTAATTGTTCGAGAAGGACGAATCATCTCCTGGGGCCACAACGAGAGAGAGATATCAAACGATCCCACCGGTCACGCCGAATTAATCGCGATACGGCGGGCAGCGGAAGAAATCAACAGTTGGCGACTCAGCGGCTGCACCCTATACGTGACTCTTGAGCCCTGTCTGATGTGCGGTGGTGCAATAATCAACTCCCGCATCGATCGGGTGGTCTTCGGGCCCTACGACCCAAAGGCTGGTGCGCTTGGCTCACTCTACAATGTCTGCAGCGACCCGCGACTCAACCACGAAGCTGCAATCACCGGAGGAGTTCTCGAAGAAATTTCCTCAACGTTGCTTGCAGAGTTCTTTCAAAGTCTCCGCACCCACTAACATGTTCGCCGGAGGGATGCGAGAGCGGACGAATCGAACGGCCTCGAAAACCGTCGTGTCGAAAGGCACCGTGGGTTCAAATCCCACTCCCTCCGCGGCTGCGTCCTATACAAAATAGGACCGAGAAGCAAAGCGTCCCAGTCCAAGTCCATACGGCTTCTGGACTGGGACTTTGTACTCATCAAACGGCCAAGGAGAACATGGCAAACGTGATCAAGCTCTTCTCACGTCAGAGCCATCGCGGTGTCAGCAACGTTCAGTTTTCCGCCAAGAACCAAAGCCTCAAGCACGACTATTGTTCACTACCCTGCGCAGATGGCTTATCGAGGCGAACTTTAAGTATCGTGACGCTCAATTGTGCGAATGGCCATGCTGCCTACGCACGTCAAGCCATCTCCTGAGTCCGTTGGCATTAGAGTGAACACCATTCAAGGTATCGAATCGATCCACCAGGACCGGATCGAGTCCGTCGGTCTCAGCTCCAAATGCTTCTTCCAACGCTTTCTCGATGTCCCTATCCTCGTTGAACGCCTTTTCCGCAACATGAGCCCAGCGACTGACGACGTCCTTGCCTTTTTCAAGGAGCTCCTCGGGGTTCCTGAAAAGGCCATAGTGAGCCATAGCGATTCCGGAAGGATGGTAGCTCGAAAACTTGTCAATCGAGGAGATGACCAGATCGAGATCAAAATCAGGGGGCGGCGTAGCAGGCCTGAGAACGCCAAGCTCCGGGATCAGAACGCCAATTGCATCGCCAGAGAAGATCACGCCGGTACTCGGATCAAAAAAACCTAGATGGTGCTTGGCATGACCAGGCGAGTCAAGTGCCTCAACATGCCGATTTGGGGAGATCTCTATTTTCTCATGATCTTCAAGCACCTTGATCCTCGCCGCTTCAGTCGGCTCAAGACGTCCGTAGAGCTCGTCAAGCAGGTCTCCGTAAACCATTGCCGCGGAGTTCACAAGCCTGGAAGGATCGACTAGGTGACGAGCGCCGTTCGGATGAACATAGACCGTTGCATTTGGGAAGGCCTTCGCCACGTCACCTACTGCCCCCGCATGGTCGAGGTGAATATGAGTGACGGCCACGCCAGCAAGATCAGTGGGGCCCATTCCTATGGAGGACAAGCCAGCCAACAAAGCATCCAGCGAGCTTTGAGACCCGGTCTCTATCAGGATCGGCGCGTCCCCGGTTATTACATACCCTGCAGTCAGATGCTCCCAACCGCCCAAAAGGGTATCGATCTCTATTATTCCTTCGACAATTTCTTTAGCCACGGCACAACCTTACTAAATATCAGTCTATCCGAAACACCGATTTAGCTAGACTAAGCCATCGCCACGAGCTCCAGGTAGTTATCGTCATAGTAGTCCACCAGACCATCGGGAAGAATCAATACCCTGTCGGGCTGGATTGCCTCGGCAAAGGCCTCGTCGTGAGTGACGACAAGCATCGTCCCCGACCAGGATGCCAGGGACCTGCCCACCGCTATTCGCGACTCAGGATCCAAGTTGTTGGTCGGCTCGTCAAGCAGCAATAGATTGTGCTTGCCAGCTACAAGAAGCGACAGCGAAAGTTTGGTCTTCTCTCCACCTGAAAGCGTTCCACTCGGTTGAAATATCACATCTCCGCTTAGGCCGAATGACGCTAGAAGCCCTCGGGTCTCGGTTATGGTGCCACCTAGCACGCTATTCATCTGATTGACAGGAGTATCATAGGGATCCAGATTCTCATGCTCCTGCGCATAATAACCAACGCTAACGTCCTTCCCAAAACTTATGCGGCCGATATCTGGAATCAACTCTCCAACAATCAATCGAAGGAGCGTGGTCTTTCCTGCACCGTTCAGCCCGACGACCAGAAGCCGCTCGGAACGTGAGACCTCTAAAGACACGTCCTCGAAAACACTTCCCTGTCCAAATCCTTTGCATAGGTTCGCAACAGATAGCACATCTTTACCGCTCGGAGGAGGCTCGATCATTTTTGCAGCTGTCTTGATCTTGGACTGCTGCTCAACCTCTCCAACCTGGTTCGCGAGACGCGCCACTCTTTTGTCAAGAGACTGAGCCACTTTTGCCCTTTTAGCTGTGGAGTGTCTCATCGAATCTGCTTGAGTCGACAGTCTCTTCATCTCGCCCTGAAGGCGGGCATTTCGCTTGCGGGCGCTCTCCTCATCCTCTGCCCTAGCCTTCTTGTACTGCGAGAACGTGCCCTTATACTCAAATAGGTGACCGTCGCCTGTCCCTCTGTCAAGGTGAAATATCCTTGTAATAGACTCGTCCAGGAGATCCAGATCGTGACTGATTACGACCATTGCTCCGTTGTAAGCACGCATGAATGACGTAAGCCAGCTCTTGGAATCTAAATCGAGGTGGTTGGTCGGCTCGTCCAGTAGCAGTACGTCGCTGCCAGCAAATAGGATTCTTGTCAGCTCAACCCTTCGTCTTTCTCCACCAGAAAGGTGAGAAAGGCTGAGGGAATGACGATTCTCCGAGATCCCAAGACCCGCAAGGATTTTCTTGGCTTCAGACTCCGCTTGATAGCCCCCATTGGCTGCGAAGGCCTCTTCCCGACGAGTGAACCGCTTAATGTTGGCCTCGCTCGGATCAAGTTCCATCGATAGGCGGGCCTTCTCGAGGTCCTGAACGAGGCTGTCCAATGACCTTCCTGAAATGACGCGGTCCAGTGCCCTCTGGCCAGCTATCGACTCGTCAGCCTTAGGCTCCTGGTTCAGATACCCAAGCGCTCCCTTTACTGCGATCCTGCCTGAAGCTGGTGGGATTTCTTGCGAAAGCACTCTCAAAAGAGACGTCTTACCTGCACCATTACGGCCCACTAGGCCCACCTTGTCGCCGGGTACGACTCTAAAGCTGACCCCATTGACGATCAGCTTTCCTCCGACCTCGACTGAAAGGTTCTCCGCGGTAAGCACAACTAGTACAGCCTAAGGGCGCGAGAACTGCATCCGCGACTCTCTCCTGAAAAGAAAACCTCTGAGATCAAGTACGCAGGGCTACCTGGAATTGAGCTTGCGCTTTCTAGCCCTCCAGTCGGGGAGCGATTTGTCCATACAGGAGACGAAGCGAGGCCCGTGGCCAGCTTCGAGCAGATGAGCAAGCTCGTGAACCACCACGTACTCTAGACAGTCGTCCGGCTTTTTGGCCAACTCCAGGCTGAGCCAGACTCTCTTTGCCGCTACATTGCAGCTTCCCCATCGGGTTGACATTTTTCGCACTCTCCACTCGCTGGCCTGAACTCCGAGAACCCTTTCCCACCTTGCGAAAAAAGGTGCGGCTCTCATCAACACCTCGCTTCTGTAGAATGCGTCGAGCATCCTGCCCCTTGCATCGATGGTAGAGCCTGCCCTAGCTCGAATTTCCAAGATGTCTGGAGCCACGACCCGCGCGCCAAAATGGCTTGAGCACTCTACGACCCTCAGCACATAGTCATCCCCTGCGATCAGGTGCCTCTCGCCGTCTGTGAACCTGATCGGGCTAGAGCTGGTGCTAAGCCTCAGTTGCTGAGCACGGATCCATTCGAGCCGTTCCTCAATTAGGGCGACCACTAACCTGATCGGCAGTTGCCGTGGCACAGATATGCTTACGCGACCATCAGGTGGATGGACACGAAGGTGGAGGTTCTTGATCTCCTTTCTCAGCAGTTCGACGCGCATCCCCTTGACGGTTATCTCGCTCACTGAACGCTGTCTCTCTGCTGATTCTCTCTTCGGAGTGCTGTTGCCCCATGAAAGGGTCAAGCCCAATCTCATTGGGCAGTGCATCTATGAGACGCAGGCGCCACTTGAAACACCATGCGTGGCACTCTCGTGCGCGACGATTTCCTGATCGACTGCTGGACTCGCCAACGCGAATCCTACATCCGGATTGGTTGTAGACCTCGAGAATACGACACCGATAACCTGGCCATTCATATCAATCAGTGGGCCACCAGAGTTCCCAGGCCTGACGATGGCATCGATCTCGTAGACGAGTCGGGTTGTTAGTCCTTGGCCATAGATGTCTCTACCAGTGGCATCGAAGGTAGCCATGATGCCCGCCGGACCATAAGTCAGCGGACCACCTCCCGGATAACCAAGCACTACAGCCTGCGTATCTCTGTAGTAGGTGTTGGTCGACACAGTCAATATCGGCTCAGTCAGACCCTGGGCCCTCAGGATTGCGAGATCGAGCTGAGGATCGAAGAAGACCACGGTTGCTGGATGTTGGCCATTGGTATCAAGGATATACGGGTGAGGGATTCCAGCGACAACGTGCGCATTTGTGACTACCACACCAGGTGCGACCAAGAAACCGGAACCTTCTTGTATAACGCCACACCCCACCCCCTCTATTTTTACGACAGAGGTGGAGGTCTGCTTGACTATCTGGTTCACCTGAGAGGTGACCGGAAGTCCTACTGGCCCGGCAAGCTGTGGTGGAAGCGAGGCAAACACTGACGGAAAACCTTGCGAGTTTATAAATGCCTGAACCCTGGAGAATACCGATGGAGCAGGCGGCAAGATCCTGTCTAACCCTTGCACAATCCTCGAGTTGGCAACCTGAGAGGATAGCAGGGTAAACGGAGAGTTGACCGCAATGCCGGCAATTACCCAAACGCCAAGCAGCGTCGCAACAACGGCTATCGCAGCTCCAAGCACGGAATCAACCGTGGCGAGCTTTACCTTTCTCATTGACTTCCACAGCGTCACCCCAAAACGTCTGCCAATGCCAGCGAGAATCGTGGCCATTCCAAAAAGGATCACCAGGGAGCCCACAGTCCTCCAGACTGGCGAATGAATTGGCCCAACGAGGGCAGGCGCCATTATTGCGCCTAGGAACAGGCCCAACCAGAATCCACCATAAGAACCGAGCTGGACGGATGCGCCTAACTGGATGCCTCGCACAGCCGCAAAAGCGACAGCAATTAAAAGAAGTACATCAATCAGGTCAAAGCCAATAGAGGCAGTCAAGTGGAAAATCACCAATCGCGTCTCTTTACGTATCTAGATCTACAAGAAGCTAGCGCCAATACTAGATCGGCACTCGCAGAATTAACTTGAAAAACCAACTCCTACACGCAACGTTCAATGGTTATCACACTGGCTGCCGAGCGAGCCAGCTCAAATTCGACCTGGCTCGTTCCAATGTCACTTGTTAAGCAGTCTAGTTAGATCCTCGATCACTCTTTCCGCATGACCTTGCGGGTCACTGACTTCATAGGGGATGCGGATGATGCCATCTGGATCGATCAGATAGCTGATCCTCTTTGCCAAATCAGGAAACTTGTCATCTGGGCTCCTTAGAACCTCGTAACGCTCACCAACCTCCCTTTGGACATCACTCAACAACCTGTAAGGGAAAGACTGCTGATCCGCAAATGACTTGTTATCTTCAACCGTGTCAAATGAAGCACCAAGAATTACTCCGCCAAGCGCTTCGAATTCAGTGGACCTGTCACGCAGGCCCTGTCCCTCTAGGGTTCAGCCAGGTGTGTTTGCCTTTGGATACCACCAGAGAAGCGTCCATTTTCCTCTGAGGCCAGATAGAGAGACAGGATTTCCGTCTTGGTCCGGAAGCACAAAATCGGGGGCAATTTGATCCGCTGCAAGCATTCCTTGATCCTTTTCCTATAGATGCGCTTTTGAACTGCTAGGGCAGTTTACCCCACACAAAACTGCCTTGTCGGACGATAGCGGGCACTCACAGGAGCCACACAGGATATGTAGCTCGGAGGCTATTCTCGACTATCTTTTACTGCGGAGGTATTCGACTGTGCTCTCATCTGCTGTAGACGGAATTCGGCTAAGCTTGCACGTGCTGGCGGCAGCAATCTGGGTGGGCGGCCAAATAACACTGGCCGGCCTGGTTCCCAGCATTAGAAAGGTTTCTCCGGAAGTAACGCGAGTGGCTGCCAACGCCTTTGCCAGACTATCGTGGCCAGCCTTCGCCGTACTTGTACTGACCGGATTTTGGAACATCGGAACCATCGACATGAGCACGCAGACGACTGCCTGGAAGATCGTTCTAGGAGTGAAGATCGCGGTAGTGGTGATAGCTGGAGTGTCAGCGTACCTTCACACAAAGGCGAAAAGTACTGTCGGATTGGCAGTTTGGGGCAGCATTTCAGGTCTCTCCGCTGTAGCAGCATTGGTAATGGGGGTTTTCCTCGCCAATTAGCTAAAACACTCTCTGGCTAGTTGAATAGTAGAGAAATCAAAGCCGGATGATAAACTGAGATCTGCCATCGCTTGAGCCAGCGTCGTCTCGATCGAAGCCAGATTTCACTACCCTTATCAGTTTTATAGAGACGACAGGTTTTTAAATGACTCGAACCCAGCAAAACTTCGGACTGTATGATTCCGCATTCGAACATGACGCGTGTGGTGTTGCCTTCGTTGTGGACATGTCGGGCACCAAATCTCACGACATCGTCGAAAAAGGGCTCACAGCTCTGCTGAACCTCGAACACCGGGGAGCATCTGGCGCTGAGGTAAACACCGGAGACGGTTCGGGAATACTTGTCCAGATTCCAGACCGATTCTTTAGGTCGGTCGTTGACTTTGAGCTTCCTCCAGTTGGATCTTATGCCGCAGGAAACCTGCTGATCACAAAGGGCACAGAGCGGGAGGTCAAAGATGACATCGCCAAAATGGCAGCCGAAGAGGGTGTCATCGTGCTTGGCTACCGTGAGGTTCCAACTGACAATTCCTCGCTTGGAGCCACTGCTCTGAGCGTGGAGCCAAACATAGTGCAACTATTTGTGTCCGGGAAGGACGGCCAGAACGGCATCGACCTCGAACGACTCATCTACATGTTCCGCAAGAGAGTCGAGAACATGACCGATGCCGTCTACTTCTGCTCACTCTCATCCCGCACGATCGTTTATAAAGGGATGCTCACCACCCCGCAGGTTTCTGAGTACTTCCCAGACATTTCCGATCCGCTCTTTGAATCGGCGCTGTCACTCGTCCATTCGCGATTCTCTACGAACACTTTTCCATCGTGGCCGCTTGCACACCCATATCGCCTCATAGCACACAATGGCGAGATCAACACGCTAAAGGGCAACAGGAACTGGATGGCGGCACGTGAAGCGGTTCTCAAGAGCAAGACCTTGCCAGGCGATTTGAAACGAATCTTCCCGATTATCACTCCAGAAGCTTCCGACTCAGCTTCGTTTGACGAGGTGGTTGAGCTACTCCACCTTGATGGGCGCAGCCTTGCCCATGCCGTCCTGATGATGATCCCTGAAGCGTGGGAGAACCACGACCTCATGGATCCGGACAGGAAGGCCTTCTATCAGTTCCACACCTCCATAATGGAACCGTGGGATGGCCCAGCATCTATCGCCTTTACCGATGGGACTGTGATTGGTGCCGTGCTCGACAGAAACGGCCTTCGTCCATCACGATATTGGGTTACCTCTGACAACTTGGTCGTAATGGCCTCCGAAGTTGGCGTCTTGGACATTCCACCGGAAAAGATAGTTCACAAGGGCCGACTCCAGCCAGGAAGAATGTTCCTTGTCGACACCTCACAAGGCCGGATTGTCGCCGATGAAGAAATCAAGGCCGAGCTCGCTTCCCAGCACCCATACAAGAAGTGGATAGAGGAGAATCTCGTCTCCATCGATGACCTACCACCTCGGCACATGCTCGTACCGCAGCACTCATCCATTGTCCAGCGTCAGCGTGCATTTGGATACACCCTTGAAGATCTCCGGATAATCCTCGCTCCAATGGCCAAGGCCGGCGTGGAGCCGATCGGCTCAATGGGATCAGATACACCTGTCGCGGTGTTATCTGACCGCTCAAGACTGCTTTACGATTACTTCTTTCAGCTGTTTGCGCAGGTTACAAACCCTCCGCTTGATGCCATCAGGGAGGAGTTGGTCACCTCTCTGTCCAACACCATCGGATCCTCTGGAAACATCCTTGATCCGGCGCCAAGCTCTATTCATCAAATCCAGATACCTTTTCCGATCATCGATAATGACCAGCTGGCAAAACTGCTTTACATCAATGAACACGGTGAAAACCCCGGCTTCAAATCGTTTGTTGTGGATGGTCTCTACGAGGTCAAAAAGGGTGGAGAAGGCCTCAAAGCAGCGATCGAAGAGATCAGAAATACCGTTACTCTAGCTATCGAAAACGGGGCAAACATTATCATCCTCTCGGACCGGCACATCAGCACGGACCTAGCGGCTATCCCGTCTCTTCTCCTTTTATCTGCAGTACACCATCACCTGATCAGAACGGGTGAAAGAACCAAGGTGGCCTTAGTGGTCGAGACAGGCGAAGCCAGAGAAGTGCACCATATGGCCCTTCTTATGAGTTATGGAGCCTCGGCTATCAACCCCTACCTTGCCTTTGAATCGGTCTTGGACATGATTCGAGAAGGGATATTGACTGACGTATCGCCAAACAAAGCAGTGAAGAACTACATCAAAGCTGCAGGCAAAGGCATCTTGAAAGTCATGTCCAAGATGGGGATATCCACTGTGGCGTCCTACACCGGGGCGCAGGTGTTTGAAGCTGTGGGGCTCTCCAGAGAGCTGATTGACGAGTACTTTTCCGGCACGACAAGCAGAATCGGCGGAATCGGAATTGACATGTTAGCCAAAGAAGTTGCCATGCGCCACCATATCGCGTTCACTGACCGGCCGGAAGAGCTAGCTCACCGTTCGCTCGAGGTCGGTGGGGAATATCAATGGAGGCGTGAAGGCGAGTATCACCTGTTCAATCCGGAGACTGTATTCAAGCTTCAGCACTCGACTCGCCAGAAGCGCTACGACGTTTTCAATGACTACACGACTCTTGTGAACGACCAATCAAAGAAATTGGCAACAATCCGAGGGCTCTTCGATCTCAAGATCGGTGAGCGACCACCAGTACCGATTGAAGAAGTGGAACCGGTCTCAGAGATAGTCAAGCGATTCGCAACAGGAGCTATGTCCTACGGTTCGATTTCGGCAGAAGCTCACGAGACACTTGCGATTGCAATGAACCGTCTCGGAGGAAAGTCCAACACGGGTGAAGGCGGAGAAGATCCGAGGAGATTCGTCCCTGATCCAAATGGAGACTCACGGAAGAGCGCAATAAAGCAGGTGGCCTCGGGAAGGTTTGGCGTCACAAGCGAATACCTGGTGAGCGCTGAGGATATCCAAATTAAGATGGCCCAAGGTGCCAAGCCTGGAGAGGGCGGCCAACTTCCAGGTGACAAGGTATATCCGTGGATTGCTAAGACACGGTACTCCACGCCTGGCGTGGGATTGATATCACCACCTCCACACCACGACATCTACTCAATTGAGGATCTAGCACAACTGATTTACGATTTAAAGTGCTCGAACCGCAACGCTCGAATCCACGTGAAGCTCGTTGCCGAGGTGGGGGTTGGCACAGTTGCGGCCGGGGTAGCCAAGGCACACTCCGACGTTGTGCTCATCTCAGGTTATGACGGCGGAACCGGAGCCTCGCCTCTTACATCTCTAAAGCATGCTGGGATACCGTGGGAAATCGGCCTGGCCGAGACTCAGCAGACTCTGCTCGCGAACAACCTCCGTGATCGGATAGTGGTACAGGTCGATGGCCAGCTCAAGACTGGACGCGATGTGATAATTGCTGCCCTGCTAGGTGCAGAGGAGTACGGATTTGCAACCGCACCGTTGGTTGTATCCGGCTGCATAATGATGCGGGTGTGCCACCTGGACACCTGCCCAGCTGGAATTGCCACTCAAAACCCCGAGTTACGAAAGCGGTTCACCGGAAAACCTGAGTTCGTAGTGACTTTCTTCGAGTACATAGCGGAAGAGGTGCGCCAATATCTTGCCCAACTGGGCTTCAGGACCCTTAACGAAGCGATAGGGCACGTTGAGCTCATCGAGGCGAAATCAGCCGTGGAACATTGGAAAGCTTCCGGACTAGACCTCTCCCCTCTGTTTGAAATGCCCGCTCTTGACGAAAACCAGTCGCTCACTGCTACCTCGAAACAGGACCATGGCCTGGACAAGGCGCTTGACAACGACCTAATCGAAGCTTGCAGGCCCGCTCTTTACGAAAATGCGCAAGTCAGAACCTCGTTCCCAATAAGGAACGTGAATAGGACCGTCGGCACTATTCTCGGGTCGGAACTAACCAGACTTCACGGCGGTTCTGGGCTTCCAGACAACACGATTTGGCTAACCTTCACCGGGTCCGCGGGACAGAGCTTCGGGGCGTTCGTGCCCAAGGGCATAACCCTCGAACTAATCGGGGATTCCAACGACTATTTAGGAAAGGGACTCTCTGGCGGCAAGATCATCGTGAAGCCGCACCCAGCCTCAGCCTTTGTTCCGGAAGAGAACATAATTGCAGGAAATGTGATCCTCTACGGAGCGACATCTGGGTCTGCGTTCATCCGCGGCGTCGTCGGCGAAAGGTTTGCGGTAAGGAACTCAGGTGCCGTAGCAGTCGTGGAAGGTATCGGAGATCACGGCTGCGAGTACATGACCGGAGGAAGGGTCGTTGTGATCGGCCCGACAGGACGCAACTTCGGAGCTGGAATGTCCGGAGGCGAAGCGTACGTTTACGACGCATACAATCACTTCCACAGATTGGTAAACATAGAGATGGTCGACCTGGATCCGCTGGAGCTCGAGGACAGGGAGTGGCTCGCTTCTGTACTGGCCGAGCATGCCTCTCTCACAGGCTCAACGGTCGCAGAAAAGATTCTTGCGGACTTCCATAGCGAGGTGAACAAGTTTATCAAGGTGTTCCCTCGAGACTACAAGCGAGTGCTGATGGCCAAAGAAGCCGCCAAAGCCCAAGGTGGCACTGAAACAGTGGTGTTCACGCCTGATCAGGCTGTCTAGGAAAATACAAGGTTCAAGGAAATAGATGATATGGCTGACCCAAAAGGATTTTTGAAATACTCTCGTTCCACGCCCACGCGCAGGCCAGCGCAGCTTCGAATCCACGACTGGAAAGAGGTTTATAACCCTTTCCCGCAAGACGCTCTCGTAGCTCAGGCGGCACGATGCATGGACTGTGGCATTCCATTCTGCCACCGTGGCTGCCCATTAGGAAACCTGATCCCGGAATGGAATGACCTTGCATATCGCTCGAACTGGCGTGAGGCCATAGATAGGTTGCACGCAACCAACAACTTTCCGGACTTCACCGGCCGGTTATGCCCTGCCCCCTGCGAAGCCGCATGCGTTCTCGGCATTTCAGCTGATCCCGTAGCGATAAAAACGGTCGAACAGTACTTGGTGGATAAGGCCTTCGACGAAGGCTGGGTTGCGCCGGTTCAACCACACGTCAAGACGGGGAAGAAAGTTACAGTTGTCGGATCTGGTCCAGCAGGCCTTGCTGCAGCTCAGCAACTTACCCGTGCTGGCCATGACGTGACCGTCTACGAGCGCGCGGATCGCATTGGCGGACTACTCAGATACGGAATTCCAGAATTCAAAATGGAAAAGGCCGTCCTCGAACGGCGCCTGGACCAGATGCGGGGCGAGGGAACAACGTTCGTTACCGGTACCGAGATTGGCAAGAATCTTGATGCAAAACGAGTTCTCGACGACTGCGACGCACTAGTTCTGACGATTGGATCAACCATACCTCGCGACCTACCCGTTCCAGGAAGAGAGCTCGAGGGAATTTATCAGGCCCTTACGTACCTGCCAATTGCAAACAGGGTACAAGAAGGTGACATACCCTCGCCAACCATTACCGCAGAAGGTAAAAAGGTAGTGATAATTGGAGGTGGCGATACCGGTGCTGACTGCCTCGGAACAGCGCACAGACAAGGTGCGGAGTCTGTCATGCAGCTTGAGATCATGCCGAAGCCGCCGGAAGAGCGAGACCCCTCCACACCCTGGCCTACCTGGCCTTTGATCTACCGAGTCTCCTCCGCCCACGAAGAAGGAGGCGTAAGAGAGTTTTCCATCAACACCGAGCGGTTCCTTGGTCATCCAGACGGCACGTTGAAAAGTATCCTCGTGCATAAGATCGAGACTGTTGTCGAAAACGGCCGACCAGCCTTCAAGAAAATTGAAGGGAGCGAATTCGAGATCGAGTGCGACGTTGTATTCCTCGCCATGGGATTTCTTGGACCAGAAAAGGACGGCGTGATCTCCCAGCTAGGCATAGAAACCGATCCCCGAGGCAACATAACCACCAGTAGCGACTGGGCCACAAGTATACCCAAGGTGTTTGCCGCCGGCGACGCAAGAAGAGGACAGAGTCTGATTGTATGGGCAATTGCCGAGGGACGCTCTGCAGCCAATGCGGTTGATGCATACCTGATGGGAAGCTCTGACCTTCCTTCACCGTTGACAATTAGTGACAGGCCAATCGCCGTCCTCTAGCCGGCAGGCGTATAAATTCCGCTAAATTGGAATCTCGGCCCAGGCGCTCGTAGCTCAGCGGATTAGAGCATCTGACTACGGATCAGAAGGTCGGGGGTTCGAATCCCTCCGAGCGCGCA
>JAJZBG010000038.1 GCA_021799035.1 Actinomycetes bacterium
TCTCCTACCGTGCAGCAGTGTCCGGTCTTCGAACTGGGGAGACTCATACACTGGTGTTTCACTACGACACAGTGAACACGGGTCTTCACGCTGTCGACTACTTGGGCTCATTCGACGGAACAGAAACAACTTCCACATCGCCCACGACGGTCAATGGCCAGGTGGTCAACGCTAATAACAATAACCCGTGCGCTGACTTGATTACTGAGACTGAAAACTGCAACCCTTCGGCTCCTGCGTCGTCGAGGCCAATTCCTTCTGCTGACCTTGCTGGAGCATCAAGCTGCGATGCTGCACCTGGAACTTTTTCTGGGACTCAAGAGCCTGGAGCTATTGATCTCTTTGGTCCCCAGGGCTCCGCCATAACGGGCGTCACCTATCTGAGTCAGAACGTTCTGTCAGGTACGGGAACATGCACCACCACTGTCCAGGTGAGTTTCACGGTGCCTCACAATATAGGCAAGGAAAGCTATGTTGTTTTAGCATGGGGAGGCCACATTGCAAGCGAGCGCGACTGGGGGTCCGGCAATGCGGCGAGCTCGATCAGCGGCTCTCCGTATCACATGTCTCTCGATTCCATTGATGGACAAGGCGGATCGCAGGATCTCTCTTTGCAGACCAGTGCCATCTACTTCCTTCCAACTGTGTCCACCGTTGTTTACGATGATGGGGCACCCGCAACTAGCAGTGTTGCTCCGGGAAGCACCGTGTACGACACGGCCAAGCTGACGGGGGCGCTGTCGACTGCGGGTGGAACAGTTCAGTACTTGCTGTACTCGAATCTGACCTGCTCGGGAGAGCAGCCAATTTCTAACGAATCTGTGACAGTGACGAACGGAGTGGTTCCCCAGTCGAAGTCGTTTCTTCCTGCCGCAGGCCTCTACAGCTACATGGCCTTTTACAGCGGGGATAGTAAAGATTTGCCCGCACGGAGCCCGTGTGAGCCCTTTGCAGTTGGCACAGCAGCCCCAAGTGTCACCACAGTCGTATACAACGCATCCACTGACCAGCCTATCAGCAGTCCCATTCCTGCTGGAGTGTCAGTGTACGACACTGCAAAGCTCACCTATTCGGGAACCGAGCTGCCCACAGGGACAGTCACTTACACCTTCTACAGTGGCGGAACATGCACCACTGGGACTCCGGTGGGCTCTCCCGATACGGTCACGCTGAATGCCGATGGGACCGTTCCGCAATCGTCTGTGCAGGGACCGCTCACCTCAGCCGGTGGCCCGTATGCATTCAAGGCTTCGTACTCAGGGGACACAAATTACCTTTCCGGTGCAAGCGACTGCGAGACATTTGAGGTAGGCGAAGGAGTTATCACTCTTTCGACCAAGATCTACCTGGCCAACCAGAAGCCTAGGATCAACTCGATCAGCGACCAGCCTGTCGAAGGCCCGGTGCCGGTCGGCTCGAGCGTATATGACACTGCAACGCTTCAATATGGGGGTCCCATCCCGACGGGGAAGGTCACTTACACCCTGTTGAGTGGCGCCAGTGATTGTGTCGCAGGCACGACGGTGACGACTGAGACGGTTGACGTTTCTGACGGAACTGTTCCGAATTCGGCGGAAACGAGCATTCTGGACACCGCAGGGCCCTATGCCTTCAAGGTCGTATACTCTGGCGACGAGAACTATCCTTCTGGGGACAGCGTGTGCGAGCCGTTCTCAGTGGGCCAAGAGCTTCCAACGTTGACGACTGTTCCATATAGCTCGTCGACAAACCAGCCAGTCACCGGTGCACTCCCGTTGGGTTCAAGCATTTACGACACTGCGACCATTGCCCACTACGGGACTCTCGAGCCAACCGGAACAGTCACCTACACCTTCTACAAGGGTGGCAGCGACTGTGAGTCGGGCACGATCGTGGGTGAGCCGGAGTCGGTGGCAGTCCGTGCTGACGGAACGGTACCTAGCTCGCAGATTCAAAGCGAGCTGACGGACTCGGATGGACCGTACGCGTTCAGCGCGAGCTATAGCGGCGATGAGAATTTCCTAGCCACCGATAGTGCGTGTGAACCCATTACCGTCACAGGAGTGATCATAGGTGGAGGAGTGCTGCAAGGGACACCTACAATTTCGACCACCGTCTACGATGCTTCGAACAACCTTCCCGTCGGTAACCTCGCGCCGGGTGCCACCGTCTACGACACTGTCAGTTTCGCAAATCTGGCAAACATTGATCCGACCGGAACGGTTACGTACACCTTCTTCACAGGCGGCAACTGCGTTACAGGCACTGTTGTCGGGACTCCGCAAACGGTCACGATCAGTGCTCATGGCACGGTTCCTTTCTCGCCGACCCAAGGTCCGCTAACCGCCAGTGGTAGCCCGTATGCATTCCAAGCTTCATACTCGGGTGATGGAAATTACCTTGGAGACACGAGTGATTGCGAACCGTTCACGGTTGGCCAGGCATTGCTGACGGTGACAACGGCGTTGTCTGCCACCAGCACGAGCGTCGGTGTTCCGGTTTACGATACAGCTCAACTTGTCGGAGCGACGTCCGATGCCGGCGGGACCGCCACTTACGCAGTTTACAGCGACAGTGCCTGCACTTCGTTTATCCAAAATGTGAGCAAAGAGACGGTCACGGCCGGTAAAGTGCCGAACTCGGCCCAGGTGTCGTTCAGTTCTCCAGGCACTTATTACTTCCAGGTGTACTACACAGGCGATGGCGAGAATACGCCAGCGAGGAGCATATGCGCTGCTGAGGTCCTGACGGTTACGCCCGTTCCTATCGGCGCAGCACAGACTGGCGTCGCGCCAACTGGCGGGAGTTCATCGGGGAGTCCGATGATAATCCTGCTGTTTGGCGGAGGTCTGGTGATGGTGGGCGCTGGAATACTGGTTCGTCGCCGTTGGCCAATAGGAATTAGGAAGCACTGATGTTTCGAGGGATCAAAGCTCCCGCGCGGAGAGTCCTGTTGAGATACGGGTTTTTCGTTGCGGGGGCCGCTCTCGTGATCGCGGGAGCTGTGGCAATGGGAACAGCCGGCTCTTCAACCAAGGCGCCGAATATTCCATTGAACAAAAAGGTCACAGTTTTACCGGCGCCTCCGCCGACCGGGACGGCGAAGCTGACATCGCCTACAACTGGCTTGAATTCCACCACCACGACTTCTCCCGGGGTCGTGGTGGTGCCGCCTCAGTCGTCGCAAGTCGTTGCGGCTGTTCCTGCTAAACCAATACAGAGTGGTGTCCGTATCGCAATACCAGCCATTGGAGTGAACGCGCCGGTCGTGAGCCTAGGGTTGAATGCGGATGGAACGCTTGAAGTCCCATCCAGCTTCAGTGTGGCTGGGTGGTGGTCAGGTGGTCCATTTCCAGGACATATCGGTCCCGCCGTCATTGTCGGCCACGTGTCCTCGGTTGCTGGACCTGGGGTGTTTTATAAATTGGGAGACCTGGTCCCCGGCGATCGAGTTACGATTACTGCGCCGTCAGGAACTGTCAGTACTTTCAGCGTGGTTCGCAGCCTTGAGGTAAGCAAGGATGCATTTCCCACTCAGCTTGTCTATGGCCCGGTTTCGGATCCTGAGTTGCGCTTGATCACATGCTCTGGATCATTCAACTCTTCAACGGGACACTTTGTCGACAACCTGATCGTATTTGCCAAGCTGAGCTGAGGCTCGGTTCATCTGAGAGCATGACACTTCTTGTTTGCCCGAAGACGGTTCACAAGTTTGTTTTAGCGGGGGTCATGCTTTCCGTGAGGAGGCCGTTCCAGTTCCTTGACAATGATATTGGGGTTGAGTTTCTCTGTGATGAGGCGCCTTCTCTGTCTCGGCGGCTTCTGTGAGGGTGTGCCCAATCCAAGGGAAAGGTAGGCGAGGGCACCACCTGGGATTGGGAGCCAGAAGTTGATCAATCGATAAGAGATCACTCCGAGGATTGCGGCCCCTCTGGGGGCGCCGAAGCCGACAAGAGAGGTTGTCAGTGCTGCTTCCACAACTCCAAGTCCGGCTGGCGTGATCGGTATCACTGCCAAGATGTTTGCAATTCCATAAGAGACGAGCAGGCCATCTACATTGACAAAGCTTCCGTAAGCAGCCAGAAAAATCCAAAGTGAAGCGGCATCGAAAATCCAGTTTGCCACAGCCCATATGAGGGCTCTCTTGACTAATGGCGGGTCGGCTGCGAGATTTCTGATCCGCTCCGAAATGTGCTGCAGGGTGGACTCAATCTTGGACTCACTCAGGTATGGGAGTTTCGAGAAGAGTCTCACGACAATCCGGGTGAAGTGCCGCTCGCCTCGCGTGAAGGCGATTATGAGCATGCCGGCCACCAGGAAGAGCAAGATTCCTACGATCGTTGCGGTGAGGTAGACGGGGTTGAAGCCCCAGATTGGAATCGACACCACAAGAGCGAGCCAGAAGATGAGATTTAGGACGACGGCAGAGCCTATTCCTTGGACTGCAATTGCGAAGGCTGCGTCGGTTGTGCGGATTCCCTTCGACGTCAAGAGCCGAAGGGATAGCCCCGTACCGCCGGCGGTGCCGGCTGGCATCACATGCGATAGCGCGAGGGACGACATGTCGATCCGGAATATCGTCCAGAGATCGAGGGACTGCTTTGGAAGCACGGACATGGTGAGGTAGGCGTAAGACACGAGTGCCACGATTTCGGCTAGTAGCGCCAGGCCGACGAATCCAAAGTTCAGGTGCTGGATCAGAGTGAGAGTCTTCCTGGCGCCGGCAAGTTGGGGAAGAACTAGATACTCGATTATCAGGATTATTGCAACGACCTTGATAGACCGGATTGTGAACCGTCGCAAGGGTGATGGCTTGGGCTTGTGAGAACCTTGGGTGTCGCCGTTTGCCGGCTCGCTCATCGTGTCCTTCCCTTGACGAGTAATCTCAAGACCCTTATGCCCCTCAAACGATAATGAAACTATCCACCATTTCTACGTATTGATGGCTTATGATCCTACACCCTGGTAGCTTTGGTACAGGTCCGAGCAAGAATTTGCCCCGGTGCCAAGCTTAGACGCCGATCGAAGTAAGGAACTTGGAATAACTCCGTTGAGCAATGGTTCTGGTGGTTCGGAAAGTAGCTCTAGCTCATTGAAGCGAGCTTTCCAGATTCAGCTTATGGCGCTGGGCGTAATATTGGCGATCTGGCTGATCTGGTTCCTGAGGTCATTAGTCCTCGACCTCATTCTCGCTCTCATTGTTGCGATGGTTCTCGATCCTGCCGTGAAGTTCTTATACCGGTTTCGCGTGAGGCGTTCAGTTGCATCGGTGATCGTATTCATTGTCGCTCTTATTTTGTTTCTCTTCTTCGTTTTTCTAATGACAAGGCCCCTCTACAACGCTGGGGTCAGGCTTTCACATGAGCTTCCCGACTTGGTGAATCAGGCGCAAACTGGAACGGGAAGATTTGGGGCACTCATCAAGAGGTTTCATGTCGACAAGTATGTCCAGGAAAATGCATCAAAGCTTGCAAGCGTGCTTTCAAAGGCAAGTGGTCCTGCGCTGATTGCTGCGAAGACAGTCTTATCCGGAATAGCGCGTGTTGTGACAATCTTTCTTCTATCACTGTTCATCGAGATAGAGGCGCCTTTTCTCTTCGGGGCTCTCTACCAGCTGGCTGGCCCTGAAAAGAGAGAGTCTCTTATGAGGGTTCGCCAAAGGCTGGTCAAGGCGATAACTGGTTACGTGCTGGGGAATCTGGCAACATCGGTCATTGCAGGGATCGTGGTATATGTCGCCCTTGTGATACTTGGTGTTCCGTTTGCCATAGTCCTTGCTGTATGGGTCGCCCTCGTTGACTTGCTGCCTCTTGTTGGGGGATTGCTAGCTGGGGTAATAACAGTCCTATTCGCTTTGTTGCACTCGGTTACTGCTGGAGTCATCATGGCGATCGTTTTTATCGTTTATCAACAGCTTGAGAACCATCTCCTAAATCCGGTGATCATGTCGAAGACGGTCAGATTGAACACGCTGTGGGTTCTTATCTCAGTGCTGGTGGGTGCGGACCTGTTGGGCTTCATTGGGGCCCTGATCGGGATACCCGCTGCAGCTACAATCCAAGTCGTGGGTGCCGAGATCTGGGCGAGTCAGCAAAAGAAGCGGGGAATTAGCTTGGAGCAGGCTGAAGGCTACTTTGATAGGCCAGGTGAGGGTTATCAGGCCGGAAAGTGATCGCAGAGCCGCTCCACGGTAGTTCCCATCTCTTCAACCTTCTCGCTCAAAAGGTGCAGCGCTCCAAGTGCGGAAAGGTAGGCTTGCGGGGCAGAGGTGCAGTCGGAGTCGTGAAGAAGCAAGGTTGTCCCTGGTGCCATGCTGTGCGAAAGGTCTGAGATAACAGTGGATGGCGTTGCCTTTGACCTCCAATCTCGTCCCCAAGAGGTCCAGAGGATGGGGGTAAGCCCGATGGAGCGTGCAGTCAGCACTGCCTGGAGATTGAGGACTCCGTATGGTGGCCGGTAGAAGCGCGGAGCGCTTCCCGCGAGTTCGGAAATTATATTGAATCCTCTGCGGATGTCACTGTCTGTGGCTTGTGGGGTTCGGAGCAGAAGGTTCTTGTGCGCATAGCCATGCAATGCGATCTCATGGCCGCGAGAGGTTATTTCCCTTACAAGTTCAGGCTGTCTTTCGGCCATTGTTCCAAGCATGAAGAAGGTCGCCTTCCATCCGAGCCGATCCAGCTCTTCAAGGAATAACGGAGTTGAGTTGATATCGGGGCCATCGTCGAATGTAAGTGCAAGTGAGTTCGAGCGGCTTATCCCAGAAAGCTTTGGAAACAGCCTGCGCCGGATCGGTCCTATCGCGGTAATTGAAGGAGCCGCATGTGCAACGAACGCTGATCCGGCTAGTCCGGCAAACCCTGCCATCAGGCGTTGGCCAAGACCAGAATTTGTTTTCAGTTTCATCTAAGTGACCAGATGGGGGAGATGTTGAGATTCGCTGCGGCAAAGGCCGCTTTGAGGCGGGAAACCTCTGCGAGCAGTTGTTGGGCTGTCAATGAGGTGCTGTCGACCTCATACACTTGGCCGGGTTTGAGGGACAGCCGTGCTGGATCTTGGTGCGGCGATATGGCGGTAGGCCGGATGATCGTCTGGTGGTTGATCGTGGCCCAGGCCAGGTCGACACTGTTCACTACCATTTGAGGTGCGTAGATATTGATCTTTTCGTTTGTGGCCTTTTCCAAGAGCTGCATGCTGTGGGCAGCTGCATTGTCAGGAGTTATCAGATGGAGATCTGAGGAGGAATCCCAACCTCCGTTTATTATCGCCACTCCGCTGTTCGCTAGCGCTGAAACCAGCCGTGGAGCAGCAACTGCGGTCTTTCCTGTGACTATGGCAGCTACGTTATCTTGCGCGAGAGCGGACCCCACGGTGGGATCACTTATGTTTTGTGGTCGGACCAGCACCGCGAGATATGCAATTCTTCCAGCGGAGAAGGAGACCGGCGCGACATTTAGGCCATCAGAGGTTGCGATGTTAGAGAAAAGGTTTACCGACACGAATAGCATTGCCAGAGCAGCGATTGCACCCGCAAAGCGCCTCGATGCGGGTTTTGCTGTACGTGATATTCGGCTTGGCAACTCGCCGTAGATGAGGCGTTCCACGTCGTCAGCGGCATCTCCAGCGAAGAGCTTTCTTGCCTGCGAGGTTAGTTCTTGTCCGTTGGCCTTTGCGTCTCTGATGGCTTGGCGGAGAGATTCAGGTCCTCTTGACCACCTTGTGACGCCGGCAGCAGTCATCTCGAACACATTCTGGCGGCCATGTCCCGGGATGGGCTTGTAGGACACAACGGGCAAGCCAGATGCAAACGCCTCCATGCAGGTCAGCCCTCCAGCATTCTGCACGACTACGTCGCATGCCCTCATGTAACCAGCCATCTCTTCGGTCCATTCAAGCACGATTCCGTTTTTTCGGCCCCTAAGGCGTTCGGCAAGTTCGCGATTTTGCCCACATACCGCAACTGGGAGAAATTCCCTGCTTTCCGAGACAATGTCGAACGTCTCTTCAAGTTCTCCGACTCCCCAGCTTCCAGCAACAATGAGAACTGCTGTGGCATCGAGCGGAATGCCAAGCCGCTTTCTCGCCTGGATTCGAGATTCCTCCGTTATGAGAAAGTTCTTTGACACGAGGGGGCCTGGTGCAGTGGCAAACTCTCCTGTCAGGTTATAGACCGCTTGGGCGGCGCGAGGATGCACGCATATGTGGGCATCCACGCCACGGTGAACCCAGAGAGGGTGAACTGCAAAGTCAGTCAAGAAAGTCGACACGGGAATTTGAAGCCTGTTGCGTCTTTTGAGCCGCGCCCTTCCAAGGACAACCGAAGCGAAGGGATAGGTGGTGACGATGACATCCGCATCGTATTGTTGCGCCCAGCGGCGGAGTCCACGCTCGAAGAAAATGGAGAGTAAGAAGACGAGGGGAGGAGTGAGGACTCCTGACCAGGTCCAAATCCGGTAGAGAAGTTCGTAGGTCCATGGCGCCTTGGAGAGTTGGAGCTCATATGCGTTCTTGAGAAAACGTCCCATTCGTGGAGAAGCATCCAAGAAGTCGACCATCCTGGTTTGGTGGCCCCGCTTTTCAAGTCTTCTGCACAATTCACGGGCTGCCCCATCGTGTCCAGCACCCATTTGGGCTGAGATCACGAGCACTCGTTTTGGCATTCCTTATAACCTATCTGTCGGACCAATGATTTACGCATTAGCGACGCTCTCGACACTTATGTTTGCCTTGGCTACAGCTCTTCAGCATAAGAGCGCTCAGAAGGCTGCTTCCGAAAAATCTTTACGGCCCGCTCTATTGTTTTTCCTAATTTTGGATCCGGTTTGGCTTGTAGGTATCGGAGCAGACATATTTGGGCTTTTCTTTCAGTTCGCTGCGCTTGTCAATGGTTCAGTCCTTGTCGTGCAAGCCATCTTGGCTATCGGCCTCATATTCTCGCTTTTGTTTTCGGCAGTTCTACATAATATACGACTAAGGGGATCTGAAGTGGTCCTGTCAGCCATCACTGCGCTGGCCCTCGTAGGATTCTTGAGCGTTGGCGTTCCCGACCGGTCTGTGGACTACTCCACGTTGAGGAACTGGATCATGGCAACCGTTCTTACGGCGGGGTTGGCAGGCGGGCTGATTTTCTGGGCTCGAAACGGCGAAAAGGTCAAAAGAACCCTTCTTTTGGGTGCTTCTGCCGGAATCCTCCATGGATTTACAGTTTCGCTTTCAAAGGTAGTGGCGCAGAATTTCGTCGCTCACGGTGTGCTGAGAATTCTACTCGATCCGCATCTCTGGATCTTGGCAGTGATGGGATGTGCTGACATATTGGTGGTACAGAGCGCTTATCAAGCAGGTCCCCTTAGGGTGTCGCTGCCGGTGATATCGGTGATCGAGCCCATTGTTGCCATCCTCGTCGGAATCTTCGTCCTTGGCGAAACGCTGTCCGAGACCGTAGTAGGTGCTTCAATTGCATGCGTTTCGTTGGCAGTGATGCTGCTAGGGGTGTGGGGGCTCGCTCGAATGGTGGGCGAGGAGAGTCCAGTATGAATGCTGAAGGGCGGCGGTGGGGGGACGAGCACCCTGTTGTCGTGCTAGTACACGGTCAGCCTGGAGATTCAGGCGACTTCAACGAGATACTGAAACGTCTTCCCGCCAGGGTGAGATGTTTTTCCTACGACAGGCCTGGATGGGGAAGATCCGCTGCCAGCGCGACGGATGTGAAGGGCAATTCTGACTATTTGGTTGAATTGCTCCGTAGTCAAGGGATAGTCAAGGCAATTGTTGTCGGGTACTCCTATGGAAGCACCGTGGCACTCAGAGCTACAATAGATTTTCCAGACTTGTTCAGCGGGCTCATATTGGTGTCACCTGTAGGCAGCGTCCTTTCGATGTCAATGGTTGACAGAATGTTGACTTTGTGGGCCAGTTTTCTTCTGAGCTTCCCTGTGATTAGAAGCCTTGTGTTGCGTAACCAAAGTCGCGCAAGGCTTATTGAAAGCTTTTACCAAGAACAGGTGAGCTTGGCAGGGGACCTGCGGGACTTGTCGGATGGAATTTCGTCTATTGATTTGCCTGTCAGTCTGATTGTTGGGGCAGATGACCTGTTCAACCCCTTGAAAGGTACCTTGGGGCTTCTGGACACACTGCCCAAAGTTGAAATGAAGCTCCTCCCAGGCGTGGGTCATCTTCTGCCTGACCAGGCTCCCGAGGTCGTTGCTGAACGAATTTTTAGCATGTGGAGTGATCAAGTTAATCACTGAGAGTGTTTGAGGCTATTACAAGACAATCCATTTCATGAGAAAGCATGAAATGTAGAAAAAGTTTTAGATCTTAAGTCAATCCGTAAACATTTAGTTAACAATTGATGGTACATTTATAAGAGCCTTTACTACGGTATTTTCACCTATGCGGCGGCAGTAATTTCTCGGTTGGATCCCGAGAATGCATCGCGGAGGCGTTGAGTATCAAGGTTTGGCTGTGAGGGGCGCCACTGCGAGGGTGACGTTGCTGTGGCAGGAATGAAGGCTAAGCGGCCGGGGGGCTGGTAACAGGGTCGAGAAGCCGGAGTGTTGGTTTTTGGACCAGTACCGGAGGTTTTGAGACATGGATGCGGGGACTAAGGCAACTTGGAACGATGAGCAGTGGAGGCCTAGGGCTGAGTGCAGGGAAATGGATCCGGCACTGTTCTTTCCTGTTGGGGTAACGGGAGAGGCTGAGCGGCAGATTGTGCGTGCCAAGTGTGTGTGCGAAGCATGTATGGTGCAGATGGCTTGTCTGGAGTTTGCGCTCAGGACGAACCAGGAGTATGGCATCTGGGGCGGAAAAGATGAGGAAGAGCGGCGAATTATTCGGCGCATGAGGCGTCACCAGCGCAAGCTGGCACAGGCTTCGTAAAACTCAATATCGCTAGGATTCCTCTAGGGGCTGCTGACTTCGCGATCTAGGCTGATTCGCTCAGGGTGGGTATAGATATTCGCATTTTCATCCCTAGTGAAACCGACAAGGGTGATTCCTTGGGCTTCAGCAGTATTGACCGCTAGTGAGGAAGGCGCCGAGACTGCTATGACGATGGGTATCTTGGCCATCGCAGCCTTCTGTACAAGCTCGAAGCCGATTCTGCCGGAGAGCGCCAATATCTTGTCCGACATTGGGAGCCTTTGCTTAAGAAAGTAGTGACCCACAATCTTGTCGACCGCGTTGTGCCGACCTATATCCTCTCTAACCAGTTCAAGTCTGCCTTGGGAATCAAAGATGGCAGCGCCATGGATGCCCCCGGTTTGCTTAAAAAGTCTCTGTCCCTTGCTCAGCTGCTTTGGGACTGACAGCATCGTTGCGATGCTGATATTGAGTGAGGACTGAACTGGCGTCACGCGGGCAGCGAGATTGTCAATTGAGGTGGTTCCGCAGACGCCGCAGGCCGAGGAGGAGATGAAAGTCCTTTCCTTAGGGATTCCAAGATAGGGGCGTGAAAGCTCCACTGTGACGACGTTATAGCGCTGTTCCTGTTTGGAGACGTTTGTACAGTAGCAGACGGTGTGCAGTCCGTCGTACGAGTCGATGATGCCTTCGTTGTACAAAAGACCTACGGCGAGTTCGAAGTCATGCCCTGGTGTACGCATGGTTACGGTGATCGCAACTGGTTCTTGATTTGGTCCATGAATGCGTATTTCCATTGGTTCTTCGGTCGCAAGTACGTCCGGCCTGGAGCTTATGGATTCTCCGCGCACGGTTGTTATTTTCACGTCGGTGGTGGGCCGGCGAACTGCGATCGGATTCGTCGAATAAGGTTCAGCCATCGGATCTCCGCTGATGCGAGCCCGATATTGCACTATGACGTACCTGCAAGAGGTCTTCCGGGGTGTCTACGTCCAGGAATTCCATGCTGTCCTCCCAGCGGTCATAAGAGAGCCAGTGAGTCTCGGTTAGCGTCAATGCGTCGCGGACCCGTAAAGCTCCCCTTTGATGCAGTGCCAAGGCTATATCTAGAGCCTTGGCCGACCATCGTGCAGCAAGATATTGTCCTCGTCCGTTTACAACTGGTACTACATTTGCCGTTCCCGGCCAATCGGCTAGAAGGTGCAATGTCGCGGGTGAAATTAGGGGAAGATCGGCTGCAAGGACGATTGCGCTTGCTCGAGGATCGAAGTCTGCAGATTCCCTCAGGTGGTGAACGGTCTTGGCTATTGCCCCTAGAGGCCCGCATCCCAAAGAGCCTGGTACTTGTACAAGGTCAGTCAGACCGGTTCCCGCTTCAAACGAGTTTTGACATACTGAGGCGAGCGCTTTTGCGGCTAGTTCGGCAATACGTGATCCGGAAATGCACTGGGTCAGCTTGTTTTGGCCAAACCTCGTTGAATCACCTCCTGCAAGTAGCAGTCCTATGCAGTGTGTGCGAAGGTCGGTGTGGTGAACAGGATCTTTGAAGGAGCCATCGGATGCGCCCATGAGCACCAGTTTAGATCAAAAAACACCAGATCGGCTGCTGTGGCCCCCTAGGCGTTAGGCATCGTTTCGATTACATGGCGAGGATGCTTGAGATTATGGAATTGATCTTTGCCGTCGCTTCTTCGTCTTCCTGAATTGGGTCCGATCCGTGGATGATCCCAACGCCGGCTCGGATTTCCAGTTGATCTGGCGTGAGTCTGGTGGAGCGGATATTGAGTACCCAGGACCCGTCGCCGTTATGCTTTTGGTATCCAACAAGTCCGCCGTAGAGGCCCCTCTCCACTTCCGAGGAGAGAATGTATTGTAAAGCTTCCAGGTACGGCTCACCGTTTATGGCAGCGGTCGGAAAGATTCGAGCAGCCAACTCTATGCTGGAGAGGGTCTTGGGCGATGATTGCCTTCCAGTGATCCAGCTCCCCAAGTGTACGATTTCGCCGAAGCTGCTCACATTGGGATGCCGCTGTGAATCAGCAAGGATGCCAGCCAGAGAGAGGCGATGGATGATCTGCCTGACTACAATCCGATGCTCCTGATTGTCTTTGTGAGACACGATAAGGGCTTTGCGATCAGCGGCAGCTGCGGTGCCCGCCAACGGGCGGCTGAAGAGTTGCCGACCTTTTGATTGCAGGACAAGCTCGGGAGAGGCGCCTACGTAACCACCGATGCTGAAAAGGTAGGCATTGGGTCGGTTGACCGCGAGATGGCCAAGCAATTCCTCCGCGGTGGGAAGTTCGGACATCGTGAGATTGAGGGATTTTGAGAGGACCACTTTCGCGAGTTCTTTAGTTGAAATGACTTCAAGTGCTCGATTCACCCGTGAACGGAATTCCGGGGAGGGTCCGGCGTAAATTGCAGTTGGCGCAGATTTGCATGCTTCAATCGGGGTTAGCGGCACTTCCAAGATTTTGTCGAGCATGCCCCGAACTTCACTTTTGGAATATCCGGAACTCGTAATCGCGATCTGGCCGTCCTGGGAAAATAGGATTGCGACTTCGGGAACTATGATGTCGAACTGGGACCACGGGTCAAATGGTATGGCAGCAGCAAAGATGTGTTGTTTTTGTAGGTCATCGACGAGAAGACGATGACTTTTGCAGTCGGCTCGAACCGGATCGAAGCAGGATAATCCTTCTTCAATTGTGAAGACCCTGCTAATCCCGATGCACACAACTCTCTCATCGGGACCTGCCAGAAGTGTGCTGTGGTGCAGCTGCGAGGCTTTCCGGAAGAGGTTTATTGCCCCGGTCTTCAAGAGTTTTGCACGCATTTCGCTGTCTGGGAATGAGGTCAACCGCTACACCTTTGTTGCGGTGAAGAGTTGTGCGGCACCCGTTGTGAGAAGCCGATGTGAGACGTCTGAAAATCCTGAAGACACGAGCATCTCGACGATCGCTTCAGTTGGCGGTAGGTAGCTCACGGATGCAGGCAAATAGCTGTAGGCTTCCTTGTCACTTAGTAGGCCGCCAATAAAAGGGACCATATTGTTGAAGTAAATCTGGTGCCCGATTCTGAGAATGCGCGACGATGGCTGCGCTACTTCAAGGAGGCCAATCCGTCCACGAGGCTTCAGAACGCGCGCCAGCTCCCGAAAGACCGGAGGGAGTTCTGTAAAGTTTCGGAGAGCGAATCCGCATGTGACTCCGTCAAATGAATCCGTGGCAAACGAGAGGTTCAAAGCGTCGGAGGCGACCAGGTCGCTCGACAGCTGTGAGTGGGAGAGCATGCCAAAGGAGAAGTCAGCTCCTATGCATCGGTAACCGCTCTGGCGTGCCATCTTCACGAAGTCCCCCGTTCCACATGCCAAGTCCAAAATGAGGGATCCGCTTGCCAGCTGCAGGCTTTCGAGAGTTCGCCTTCTCCAGGTTTGATCGAATCTGAAGGTCATTATCCGGTTTAGCTTGTCATAGGTAGGCGATATGGAATCGAACATTTCGCGGACGAATGTTTCTTTCTCTTTTCCGGTTGGCAGTATTGACTTGCGCAATAGTTGTTCTACTTTCTTGATTCGATTTGGCTGGGGTTTTTGATCACGTTTCTTACAGCTTCAATTTCGTGTTTTGCTCCGACTTGCTCCAAGTGGCGTTGCGCGAGAGCTAGGAGCGTTCGCTCGAAATGGCCAGCGACGAGGGCAACGGCCGCTGGAAGCAGCTGGTTGAAGGCTTGGATGAGCTTTTTGCTGGATTCTACGGCGTCATCTTGCTGGGTAATTGGATTTCGCACATACTCATCGAAAAGCTCGATTGCCAATAGGGCGTTCTTTCTGGTGGCATGGTGGTGTCGCTTGGCTAGTTCAAGCAGTTCAGAGAGCGGGATGCCCGATTCGAGCAGGGCAAGGCCCGCTCGAGCCATTTCGACGTCACTTGACGGGAACATCTCAAGGTCGTTTATTTTTAGTGGAGGGATCAGGCCCTCGCTGACCAGGGATTGAAGAAGCGGCTTTGGTATCGAAGTCCTTTGTGAGAGTTCGTCTATCGTGAGGTATTCTGCAGGATGTCCTGCTGCCCTCACCGGTCTTGTCAAGGCATCGAAGAGTGCCTTGTCAGCTTCCTGAACATCGTGGCTGAAGATGCGCCGAATGGTGTTGAGGCTCAGGCCCGATTTCTGCAACTCTCTGATCTCGTCAAGACGGTCGAGGTGGGATCTTTCGTATAAAGCTTGTCGCCCGGTGCGTGTTGGGGGATCCAAAAGTCCCCTGGTCTGATAGAAACGTATAGTGTCGATCGAAATGTTGGCGATAGACGCTAAATCTTCTATCTTGAATGGCCCATTTAGATCCTTGTTCCTCGCGTTGAGACTTGCATTGGCTGATATCATTGGCCTCTCCCGATGCAGCCTGAGTACATGAGCGATTGCTCGAACTGTACGAGCTATTGCTCTAATCATAGTCACGCTTGTCAGGAGTTGCTAGATGAGCTCACTCAGTGTCTCTGTGTGTCTCTGTCATGGCGAGCACGCCTAATGGGGTCGAGCAGAGTGATGGGTTTTGGTTCGTTGCCCGGCCTTACGCAATTGTCAGGCCATCTAGCCCCGTTACCTGAGGATATTGAGGGTTCATGAGTGCCAGGCGATCGAGGAGAAGCTTCATGATGGAATAGTCTCGGGACCAGCGGTGATTTGCAGGAATGACAAACCACGGCGACTCGTCTGTACTGGTAGCTGTGATCGCTTCGGAATATGCGTCCTGGTACTCGTCCCAGTGCCTTCTCGTCTCTAGGTCGGTCGAGGAGAACTTCCACCTCTTCTCCGGAATGTCGACCCTTTCTTGGAACCGCTCTTTTTGCTCGTCGCTTGATATGTGGAGGAAGACCTTCACTACGTCGATATGGTTTCTGTCAAGATAGTCCTCGAAGTGGCGAATCTCATTGAATCTTCTCTGACGTTCCTTGTCGTCGATTTGCTTGGTTACATATGCGGCGACTACATCCTCATAGTGGCTGCGATTGAAGATCCCGATCTCTCCCCTGGCGGGGAGTGCCATATTTATACGCCACAGAAAATCGTGAGATGCTTCTATAGCCGTGGGCTGTCTGAATCCAGTGACCTTGACGCCTTGGGGGTTGACTCCCTTGAACACTCTGCGGATGGTTCCGTCCTTGCCGCCAGAGTCGAGCGCTTGAAGAACTAGAAGTACCGCCCTCGAATGTTCCGCCCACAGTCTCTCTTGAAGCTGTGAGAGCTGATCATGCATTGATTCGAGCGTCTCTGTGATGGTGTCTTTATCCTTCTTTTTCAACCCTGGAGTTGCAGACGGGTCCACACTACTGAGATGGAATGGTTTTCCCGCAGGTACTTTTAGGTGGCGTTCGGAGTGGGATAGCGCCATGACTAGCTGTAATACCTGTACACGAGTTCAGCAACGAGAGAGGGTTTGGCGCCATTTTCGGTTTCTATAGTTGCTTCCACTGTGAGCTGAACACCTCCTTGGAATTCTTCGACGTTTGTGATCACAGCTCCGAGTCGGATCTTTGAGTTGGAAGGGACGGGAGCCGGGAATCTGATCCTGTTCGCACCGTAGTTGACTGCGATGCCAGCCTGTTTGACTGTGAGAATATCGGGTAGCAGCCTTGGGATCAGCGAAAGAACAAGATATCCATGGGCAATGGTGGTGCCGAACGGTCCGGATTTTGCCGCCTCACGATCAACGTGGATCCACTGGTGGTCACCTGTTGCATCGGCAAATTGGTCAATTTGTTGTTGGGTCAGCGTGTACCAATTTGAGTATCCCAAAGGCTTTCCCACATATTCTTTGAGCTGCTCAATGCCTATAATCTCGATGGTCATTTAGCTCCAGTTATCCCTTGGTTGGGAAGGTCTGGTGTTAGTGAAACCAGATCTTCTGATGCTGTCTTGATTGAGGGTGTAGCAACAGCGCGAGAAGGGCAATCTCAAATATGAGCGTAAGGGGGGACGAGAAGATCAGAGAGAAAAAGCTGAGTCCAAATGATGCAGCTTCAATGAGAAGCAGCAGCAATGGAAAGGCAGCACCTATGACCGCAAGTACGTATCCCCATCGCTTGGCGTTTGAGATCCCGAAAGCTCCGACTGCTTCTGCGACTGCGGGAAGTAGGATCAGCGGCGACGCTGCCGAAAATAGAATCGTCAGAATCGCATTCATATAGAGCAACAGAGTCGCAATTTGTAGCGTCTGCGGGAGCGACCTGTCAAACCATTTTGGTGATTCCATGTTGATCCTCTCGAATTGATTAATTAGTCTAGCAAATCACGCAAATCTATCTTTGCAGAACTGTCTGAATAAAGCCGTTCATCTCCGCCAAGAGAGGAGGCGGTTCCGGCCAGCTGTCCGCACGCAGCGGCTATTCCCGTTCCACGATTGTCTCTCACCGACACAGTAACTCCGGCCTGGGCCAGCAACTGTGCAAACGCTCGCACACGAGCACTGGGAGATCCGAGTGCAGGCCATCCCGGCGTCGGGTTTAGTGGAATGAGATTAACGTGGGCTTGAAGAGGAATTGAGATTCGTATCAGGTCCTGCGCGTCTTGATCGGTGTCATTTACTCCGTCGATCATCGCCCACTCGAAAGATATACGGCGTTTTGTGGATCGGAAGTATTCTTCCAGTGCTGCGAGAAGCTTCTCCAGGGGATACTGGGAGTTGATTGGGACAAGCAATGAGCGCTTTTGGTCGTTGGCGGCATGCAGAGACACTGCGAGATTGTACTGGGCATCTAACGAAGCGAACTGCCTAATCCCAGGAATTATCCCTACGGTCGATACTGTTATATGGCGAGCGCCAATGCCGATGGCTTTGTTGATTCGTTCAAGTGCCCGAAATACGTTACGCGTGTTGGCAAGGGGCTCTCCCATTCCCATGAAGACAATGTTGGACAGCCTTCGTTCTGTGCCTCGGGTGTGACTCGTACGTGATATAGCCCAGATTACTTGTTCAACGATCTCGCCGGTTGATAGGTGGCGGAAGAAGCCTTGTTGACCCGTGGCACAGAATCTGCAGTTCATGGCGCAACCAGCTTGAGAGGAGATGCACACCGTAGAACGTTCGGGGTAGTGCATAAGTACAGTTTCGATAATGCGGCCATCGTGCAGCCTGAACAGAGCCTTTTCAGTCAAACCGTTGTCATCGGCGACTAACCGTTGAAGCTGTAGACCTGAGTCGAGATCCCTCGTTTGCGAAAGGGTGTCGCGAAGTCGCTTTGGCAGCGAGGTGAGCTCTTCAGGCCGTATTGCGTTCTTGTGAATTGCCTCCCAGATTTGGTTGGTGCGAAATTTGGGTTCCTTAGACAGAAGTGTCTGCCATTGAGTGATTTCAAGATCGTAAAGAGACATGACTGGGCTATCTTAACTATTGTGACTGGCCAAAGATTTAGCATCTCTGAATTCGTGCATCGTAGCTCTAAGGCTAGTCGACACGAGCTTCTGATGAGCGACGTAGGAGTGCGCCATCGCGATATTACCGGAGGAGGGGCGCGGGCGGCAGTGTTTGGTGTCAGCGATGGACTCGTGTCCAATGTTGCGTTGATACTCGGCGTAGCAGGAGCCCACCCTTCGGCTCCGTTCGTCAAAGTCGCGGGATTGGCGGGCCTGATCGGAGGAGCTCTCTCCATGGCGCTCGGTGAATACGTTTCGATGAAGGCGCAGAAAGAACTATTCGAGAAGGAGATAGCTCTCGAAGCTCATGAGATAAAGACAAGGCCAGACTTCGAGCGTCGCGAACTTGTGCAGATGTACCGACGGAAAGGTGTGCCAAAGGAGGTGGCGGAGGATTTTGCAGAGCACATAATGAAGGATCCGGAGCTTGCTCTGAATACGCATGCTCGTGAGGAGCTAGGTATAGACCCAACGTCTATCGGCTCTCCAATTCAAGCATCTCTGGCTTCTTTCGGATCATTTGCGGTTGGTGCCATCCTTCCCCTCTTTCCCTGGTTTTTTGCCACCGGTACAGCTGGAATCATGTTGACTATCATCCTTGCTTTTGTCGGGGCGGCATCAGTTGGAGCTCTCCTGGCCGTTTTCACAGGAAGATCTCTTTTGCGCACTATTGCAAGACAGGTTGTGCTTTCCGGAGTGGCAGCCGGAATCACGTACGCATTGGGCCACTTGGTCGGCTTAGAGGGCGGATGACCAGCCAATTGCCAGTGATCTAAAGATCGATCACATATGCGCGATCGATGTGATCGATAGTGAAGCCAAGGTGCTCGTATAGCCTGTTTGCCGGTGCGTTCGTCGATTCTACGTAGAGCATCGCAGTCTTGATTCCCTGATTTGCAAGGTAGTTGAGACCAGAAAGGCAGATGGCTTTTCCGAGGTGAGTGCCACGAAGGTTGGGGTCAACGGCAACTACGTAGATTTCGCCTATAGGTGGATCATCATCTGAATGTATTTTCGTCCAGCAGAATGCAGCAAGGTTGCCCTCGATTTCGTGAAGTAAGAATCCCTCTGGATCGAACCATTCCTGCTCTTCTCGACTTTGCAGAGTTGCCAGGTCCCAGTCGCCCTGTTCTGGATGCCAGGAAAACGCGTCATTATTGAGCTGGAGCCACCGCTCTTCATCTTGGCCAATAACAAATGGTCGTGTGGCAAGGGGTTCGACTTGGAGCTCTTCTTCGATCGGGAGTGGTCTCCGAAGCTGATAGAGGTCACGGCCCTTAGCCAAGCCCACTGATTGGCACAGCTCGTCGCTTTGTTTAGAAGGCTTGGCAACCCATGTGTGAACGTGCCCACCTCCCTGGCGTCGTATCTCATCAAGTGCGGATACAAGAAGCTCCCTGCCAAACTCGGGATTGGAGCGTGCCTTTGGGTGGATGACGTACTCTATTGCCCAGGAGTTGCAGGTTCCTTTGGATATTTGTGCGTACCCCATTATGGCTTCGGAGCGGTGTGATTTGGCGATCAATCCGAGAACGCCTTTTCTGCCGCCCTGCACGAGATCGATCCAGGCGTGATCTTCCAAGGCTTTGTGGTGGTCAATAGCTTCTGCGGCTTTTACGAGTTCTACTATCGCAGAAATGTCTCTTTCACCGAGTCGGCGATGAATTTCTACATTGGCCATGGTAAAAACCTAGTGTCCGGAAGTTGTTTTGAGATCTTTTCCCAATTTTTCTTTCCCTAAAGTGACTCACCGGTTCACCTCAAGCATTAGATTGGTAAATCCCAAGTGGAGAGCTTTGACGCGAAAGTGAGTTATCACCTAGGTCAAAGATATGCTTGAGAGCT
>JAJZBG010000039.1 GCA_021799035.1 Actinomycetes bacterium
GCTGGCAACCTCAGAAGTCCACCTTGCAAAGATTCAGTACTTCGCACGGATCAAGCGTGGAGCAGAAGGCTTCATACCTGTTAGGAAAGGAGAAATTCAGGCAATTTGAAAAGTACGAGGCCTATATGAAAACAACCAATGCGCTACCAGGACGAAAACCGCAATTCTAAAAGATTCTAAACTGAGCCCGAGAGGGGATTCGAACCCCTGACCTGCTCATTACGAGTGAGCTGCTCTACCGACTGAGCTACCCGGGCGCCGGGCTAATTCTAGCTGGACTTACTAGCAAGGCGACTCAGCAGCGCCATAAGCAAGAGAAATTCATTGCAATTCCTCGCGAGCGCCGCTTGCGATTGCTCGATCTGGCTTATCGCGTCAATGCAAAACTGAGCTTCACCTTCGCCGCAATTCCAATTCATGAGCTGATTACGATAATGCCGTTCCAGTATAAGAAGACCAGCGCGAAGTTCGGTAGTGCGGATCTTCCGCAACTCCCTTTTGTGCCTTTCCTCCAACCGGTCTCGAGAAGCCGATACTCGTGCGCCTTGAGCCCGATACATTGCATCCAGTTCGTCAAGCTCCTCTTTCTGACTTCTCTTCTTTCTCTCTTCCATCAGACTTCCGACGGCGACCAATTTCTCGGCAAGACTCACGATGGTGGACATGTCCCTCGTAAGCAGGCTTGGAAGCTGCTCCCATAGAGAAAAAACCTGACGGAGTTCTCGATCGCTGGCTAGCTCCAATGCCCGCGACCACCTCCCAGCGCTAAGTCTCACTGCCTCTACTGAATCCTCTTGGGCATAACCGCGCTTGATCAACTGCTCGTAAATCTGCTCTTGCGACAGGGAGTCGAACCGCACCACTACCGATCGCGACAACAGTGTCTTAAGTTCTGGCAGCTCCATAGAGGCCAGAAGAATGAAAATCGTCGACAGTGGAGGTTCCTCAACGCTCTTGAGTAGAACAGGAGCAGCACGACCTACAAGCTCCATTTCAGGAACGATAATGATCCTGTATTTCGAACCCGATGTTGAGCGAATTGCAATGCCAGTAATCTCCTGTGCTTCCTCTACCGTTAAAGCAGCACCGGACCTTTCAAAGACGGAGACGTCGGGGTGAAAACCCCGTTTAACCGCGATACAAATCTGACACTCGCCACAACCGTCATTCTCACAAAGGAGAGCGGCGGCAAAAGCCTTTGCAGCATCGAGTGAGCCGGCATCGTGGGAGCCAATAAAAAAATAGGAGTTTTTTGGACTCGCAAGATGAAGCTGAAGTTCTCGAGCAAGGCGCTCCTGGCCCGGAATCTGTTCAAAAAGCTCGTCGAGGCCCATGAGCCGCTACCCCGTCCCTCATTTCTCCCCGAAATTCTGCATCACCCTCAGCACCGAAGCAAAGATCTCTTCATGGAGCTCGTCAATCGAAAGCGATGCATCAAGAGACACCCACGTGCCGCTCAGGGAGAGCTCTCTATATCCTTGCGCAACCCGCGCAAAGAATTCGCGAGACTCCGTTTCTATCCTATCCAGGGCATCCCCTTTACGATCCATTGCCAAAGAAGGGTCGCCATCGAGCAGGAAAGTGATGTCTGGCTCGATCGAGTACGAGGCAAAGTGCGTGATGATCTTGAGGACCTCGATGTCGAGCCCTCTCCCAAAGCCCTGATATGCCAGATATGAACCTGCAAAGCGGTCACAGATCACAAAACTCCCGCGACCCAGTGCAGGAAGGATCAGAGCGGAAACGTGGCTTGCCCTGGCAGCCGCCATTATCAGCGCCTCAGTCCTTGCGTCAATGAATCCAGCATCGTGCGAAAGAACCAGCTCTCTCAGTCTCTCCGCCAATGGCGTACCGCCAGGCTCTCGCGTCAAGATGACGTCTCGCTTAAGTTCCGACTCGATCCTTCCAGCGAGCAACGAGGCCTGCGTGCTCTTGCCTACTCCCTCCACTCCCTCAAAGGCGACGAAAAGCCCTCGCCTCAACTGCCAGTCTTCCTTTTGGATTTGGAGCCCGAACTCTTTCCACCAGGTCTCGCAGTCCGCTTTCTTGCGACTCCGCCGTTTGCAGCAATTGCCTCCTTGCGCATTTCGATGAGCTCTAATGCCCTATCAAGGGTTAGCTCCTCTGGGGTGTCTCCAACTCTCAAGGATGCATTGACTTCGCCATCTGTGACATACGGGCCAAAGCGTCCAGTTCTCAACGTTATCTGCTTGCCATCAGGACCTTCGCCGACCACAACAGCTTGGCTTGCTTTTCGTGGCTGCCCCCGTCTAGGTTGCGGCGCCGCAAGAAGCTCAAGGGCGCCAGCTAAATCGATCGTGAAAATGTCCTCCTCGGAGAGCAGGCTCCTTGTAGTTGTGCCCTTTTTCAGATATGGGCCGTAACGGCCGTTTGCTGCCTGGATCATCTGTCCATCAGAGGGATCGACTCCTATATCTCTTGGGAGCGAAAGGAGCTTGAGCGCCTCTTCAAGGGTAATTGTCGCAACACTCTGGCCAGAGAGGAGAGATGCAGTCTTTGGCTTCACCTTTGGTGGCAACTCTGAAGGGTCGCCAAGCTGGACGAAAGGCCCAAATCTGCCCACCTTGGACCACACAGAGAGCCCCGTTTCCGGGTCTGATCCCAACGGCATTTCATTCGCAGCCTGACTCAATAACTCAATTGCCTTATCTGCAGTTAGCTCATCCGGTGCGAGATCCGCCGGTATAGGGGCGGTTGCCTCTTTGCACAGCACGTATGGGCCAAACTTCCCCACCCGTGCAACAATCTCATTCCCTTCGGGATCGTTTCCTATGTGGATCGAATTGATCACCCTGGGATCGATCTCGTCGAGATGGTCCTCCACCATTGCCTTGAGACCGCCTCCATCTGAACCGAAATAAAACTCGCTCAGATATGGAACGCTCTGCTTTTCTCCTTTGGCTATTTGGTCTAAGGAGTCCTCGAGTGACGCTGTGAAGTTGTAGTCAATTAGATAGGAGAAGTATCGTTCGAGGAGACCCACCACCGCGAACGCAACAAAAGAGGGGACTAGCGCCGTACCCTTCTTCCACACATATCCGCGATCCAGAATCGTGCTGATTATCGACGCGTATGTCGAAGGCCTTCCAACCCCCATCTCTTCGAGCGCTTTGACCAGAGATGCCTCAGTGTAACGGGCTGGTGGAGACGTGTTGTGAGACTCAGCTTTGAGCTCAACCAGCCCCACCAAGTCACCTACATCCAGTTGCGGCAGACGTACCTCCGCGCTGTCGAGTTCTGCATCTGGGTCATCGGCGCCCTCGACATATGCGCGGAGAAAACCGGGGAAGGTGATGACCTTCCCAGAAGCCCCAAAAAGAACCTCTTGGCCTGGCTGGATATCTGCAGCAAAAACGCTACTGAAATCTGGGGGGACAGTTGTTCTGAGCCTTACTTGGGCGGAAGACCCTTCCGCATCGGACATCTGGGAAGCAACCGTCCGCTTCCAAATGAGTTCGTACAGCTTGATCTCATCTGATGACAGCTGAGACGCCAGGCTTTCAGGAGTTGGGAACTCTTCTCCAGCTGGGCGAATCGCCTCGTGCGCCTCCTGGGCATTCTTCACCTTGTTCGCATAGACCCTGGGCTTGGGTGGAACGTAGCGCTCTCCGTACATCTTTATTGCCAACGATCGTGCCGATGCTACTGCAGACTCGGCAAGCGCAATCGAATCTGTCCTCATGTACGTGATGTAACCATTCTCATAAAGCCTTTGAGCTATCGACATCGTCCGGTTGGCGGAGAACCTCAGCTTTCTTCCGGCCTCCTGCTGCAAGGTCGAAGTCATGAAAGGAGCTGCCGGAGATCGGCGATACGGCTTATGTTCAACAGAAGCCACTTGGAACTCCTGTGTCAGAAGCGCCTCTTTCAGGCTCAACGCCATATCCTCGCCGAGCAGCACAACTCCGCCAGCGTCGGCCCTAGAAAACTCTCCTTGCGCCGAGAAGTCCTTACCTCCAGCCACACGTCTCCCACCTATCGAGACTATTCCTGCTGAAAACTCCTGATTTGCTTTTGAAAATTCGCCTGACAGATCCCACCAGTTAGCCGTTCTGAAGGCCATCCGCGCCCGCTCGCGCTCTACTATCATTCTTGTTGCCACAGACTGGACGCGTCCCGCTGAAAGCTTCGGGAGCACTTTGCGCCACAAAACCGGGGAAACCTCGTAACCGTAGAGACGATCGATGATCCGTCTGGCCTCCTGAGCGTCAACCATCTGGCGGTCTATGTCCCTTGTATCATGGATTGCACGCTCGATGGCAGGCCTGGTTATCTCATGAAAGACCATCCTCTTGACCGGAACCCTTGGAGAAAGCACTTCCATTAAGTGCCAAGCAATCGATTCGCCTTCGCGATCCTCATCGGTTGCAAGATAGAGCTCGTCTGCATCCTTGAGGAGCGCCTTCAGCTTGGCTACCTGAGCCTTCTTCTCCTTGGAAATGACATACAGGGGCTTGAAGGAGTGATCCACATCCACCCCCAGACGAGACCAAGGTAGACTCTTAAGAGATTCCGGAACATCTGAGGCGCCCCTCGGGAGATCGCGGATGTGGCCGATCGAGGACTCGACAATATAGTCGGGTCCCAAAAACCTTGAAATCGTCTTGGCCTTAGCCGGCGACTCCACAATAACTAGCTGTCTTGCCATTCACACCTTCATACGCGAACAGTTTTATAAAACGATACGGGCAAACTATATCCAGAAATCTGGCGGAACAGGAACATACAACACAAACAATCTGTAAATGCCAGTCTCATCTCCTGATAGCCAATCCACAGCTAGCCAGGTTTAGCTCCCCTCCACGCCGTCAGGAGCAGCAAGGAACTCGTACTCGGGATTCATCATCGCCAGGTGGCCTCCTACCTCCCCAACGACACCCTCGGCTGCTATCAAGCGCCCCGGCTCCATGCCGGGCACGCTCCGCCTTCCCGCAAAGACAAGGACGATTCCTCCCGTGGCATCCTCAACTCTGGCGGTCAAGCTTGGCACTGCATCGAGAGACTGAACCCTAACGGATTTGACTCTCCCCGCAATCTTGCATGTCGTCCGCCAGGGCAAAGAACCGATCGGCGTGGTACCGGGAGCCAGCCCGCTAGCAGCTTCTTCGGGAGTGCCTTCCTCACCCTTTTTCTGCTCTCTTTCCCTTTCTTCAGTCCTGTACTGGATGCGAAGCTTCGACCTTTCTGAGGTGCCACCAGACACGTGAAACGGCACGATCGTAGCATTGGCATGCGGAAGCTGGGAAATAACGTCGGCGATAGAATCCGCTGTTCGGTCATGCAATACTCTTGACCAGACCCTGGGATAGGCTCTTCGGGGAAGCAGCACCGTGACCTCGGTCTGCTGATCAGCGAGCGCCTCGGCGACCAGCTCCAGAGCTGCTCTGCGCAACCTTCGATCTACAACCTCGATGAACTCTAGGTCGATCTTCACCGCAGCCAGACGGGACCACTCCACCTCCAGCTCGCGAGCCTTTCTGGTGTCCAAGACAAAGTGCACTGCGCGTATCTCGTCCGGCACTAGGGCCTTGGCATACTGCAGAGCCCGCGCGGTGGCGAGATCAAGGCGATCAACCATCACTATGACGGCGTGCCTGCGCATCACCGGTGCTTCTGATGCCTGTGCCACGCCAGACTCCAGCTCGTGTTCCTCCTGCACGTACTGCTTATTGAGGCGGATAAAGGAAAACACCAGCAGTGGAGCAATGACCACGATCACCCAGGCCCCAGAGGTGAACTTAGTGACCGCAAAGATGATGTCGACGAGAAAGGACAGGAAGGCCGCAGTTCCATTTATAATCATCCTTCGCTTCCAGTGATCGCTCCGGTGGGTAAGATGGTGTTTTACCATGCCTGCGCCGGCCATGGTGAAACCCGTGAACACACCAATCGCATAGAGAGAGATCAGCGCAGAAACCCTAGACCCTGTGGCGATTATCAGCAGCTCTGCAAGAATTGTCAGGACTATGATTCCGTTCGAAAAGGTCAACCTGTGACCACGCCGAGAAAATTGGCGAGGAATGAACGAGTCTTCCGCCGCAAACGAAGCCAGGAAAGGAAAGCCAGTAAACGAGGTGTTCGCCGCGAGCACGAGGATGAGATAGGTGGTCACCTGAAGGAAATAGAAGGCAAAACGCCCAATTGCAGAATGACCATACACCTCGGTCGCAATCAAACTGAGAACAGTTGGAGATCCTGCCAACCTCGGCATCGCATGGACGAACCGCGCTAAAAGAGATACTCCAAAAAACATAGTTCCAAGTATCAGGCTCATTGCGACAAGGGTGATCCTGGCATTTCTGGCTTGAGGCACTTTGAAAATGCTCACACCATTGGAGATAGCCTCAGTTCCGGTGAGGGCTGTACCACCATTTGCAAACGCCTTTAGGAAAATGAACAAAGAAGCCCCGTATAGTAATCCGCTGCCAGGGCTTCCGACTGGTACCCCTCCATGCACGTGTAGAGGGTATTGATGCAGTTGACCCAGCGCAGCCCTAATCAGCCCGGTTACGATCAGCACTCCCATATTCAGGATGAAGAGAAAAGTCGGAAGGGCAAAAGTCCGTCCAGCCTCTCTTATCCCCCGCAAATTGCCGAACGCAATCATGATTACAAAGAGCACCGATAGAACAACATTGAAACGCTGAAGGGCTGGCACAGCAGAGGTAAGTGCGTCGGTTCCTGCCGACACTGATACTGCGACGGTCAGCGTGTAGTCGATGAGCAGCGAAACGCCAGCAACCTGGGCGACCTTCAGCCCGAAGTTATCCCTCGCGACAACATATGCTCCACCTGCACGAGGATAAGCCTTGATCACCTCCAGGTATGACGCGGTGACAAAGGTCAAGATCACAAGTACCAGAATCGAAACTGGAACCACAAGTGAAAAAGCTGCAATCCCCACTATTGGAATGAGAATTGTGAGAATCTGCTCCGTTGCATATGCCGAGGATGACATCACATCCGAAGAAAGGATTGCCAAAGCAACCGACTTGGGGAGCCTTTCTTCGGAAAGCTTCTCTGTGACGAGCGGTTTTCCCAAGAGCTTGTTTTTTAGTCTGTAGAGGAAGTTCTCGGGAAGATAGATGGAGCCCATCGTCGGAAGTGCTTGGGGGCTCTTCGCCTGAGGAATCCTGATTTCGCGGGACTCTCTCGCGGGAGCGGACCTAGCGTTTCCACCGCCAACCCCGGACGGCTCAAGATTTTCAGAATAGTCAGCCATGACTTTTCGGCAGCCACCTCACTTTGTTCTACCCCAGCGTATAGGAATTCAAAAATTCTTGGTAATTCTTTGCCAACTTCGGTTGTACTCTGCCCTCAAACCGTGTGAGATAGATAATTGTGCACATCATAGTTATTGGCTGCGGACGGGTCGGATCAGAATTGGCCACCCGATTAAGCGCAGAAGGTCATAGTATCGCGATTGTTGACAAGTATGAGAGGGCGTTCAGGCGTCTCCCGGAAAGATTCAGCGGGGAGACGATCGTCGGTTTTGGGTTTGATCGAGACCATCTACTGCAGGCTGGGATCCTCCATGCCGACGCCGTGGCGGCAGTAACCTCGGGAGATAATTCAAATATTTTGAGCGCACGAATTGCGAAGGAGACGTTTGCCGTCAAAAACGTAGTGGCCAGGATCTACGATCCTCGCCGAGCAGTGATTTACCAGCGCCTAGGGATTCAGACTGTCGCAACGGTGACCTGGACAACCGAGCAGGCGATTAGACGCCTGATTCCCGACTCTGTGAACCCGGAATGGTCTGACCCTGCAGGAAGGATTCTTCTAGTCGAACGAAACCTCCCGGATGGGCTGTGCGGAACCAAGATCGAGTCCATCAACACTCCCAAGGCCAGAGTCATCATGGTGACAAGGGCCAATATAGCTCGCTTCTGCAACCCTGACCTGATTGGCCAAGAAGGAGATGTCCTTCATGTGCTAATCGAGCGTGATGCCCTCAAGGAGTTTGACGCCAAGATCTCCAGCAAGGAGGCCGAATGAAAGTAGTGATCGCAGGAGCAGGCAACGTTGGCTCTTTCATAGCCGAAGACCTGCACAATGCGGGCCACGAAGTCCTGGTCCTCGAGCAGGACGACCAGCTCGTTGCCAAGCTCAGTCAGGAGATCAACTGCACCTGGGTGGTAGCAGATGCCTGCGAGGTTGCCTCCCTTCATAAGGCCGGAGTTGCTGACGCTGATGTGATGGTCGCTGCAACTGGAGATGACGAAGACAACCTAGTAGTGTCGCTGCTCGCAAAGCAGGAGTTCATGGTTCCGCGAGTCGTTGCCCGTGTCAACCATCCCAAAAACCATTGGTTGTTCAATAAGAGCTGGGGGGTTGACGTCGCAGTATCTACTCCGCATCTTCTTTCATCGCTGGTTGAAGAGGCTGTCAGTGTCGGAACGCTCGTTCGACTCTTATCATTTGAGAAGTCGGGCACCCGGCTAGTAGAAGTAACGTTGGCCGAGGATTCCCCGGCAGTGGATAGGGAGATAGCACAGGTGGGTATACCAAAGGGTGCGACTATCGTAGCGATAGTGAGAAACGACAACATTGTCGTACCACGCGGAGATACGATCCTGAGAATCGGCGATGAAGTGATTGCCTTGGTTACGTCAGATGCCGAAGAGCAGGTGAAGCATCTTCTAGTGGGAGGAACCTAAGGACATCAGGTGGATCTGTCTCAAAAACTCAGACATCTGGAAAATTCGCCGGTACTCAAAGGTAGCGGCGAATTCACGTTTATGACAGAAATTCCCCCGCAGGAAGGGGAATATGAGACCCCGCACGACTCCTTCTACAAGGAGATCACAAAGAACATCTTCCCGAATGGCCTCTACAAGCACCAAGTGGCAGCTCTGGAACTGATCGACAGAGGTTTCAACGTGGTGATAACCACATCCACGTCGTCAGGAAAATCGCTATGCTATCAGCTTCCAGTGGCCAAAGCGATCCTGTCGTCCAAGAGGAGAACCCAGCGTCCAAAGGCTTTGGTTATACACCCAACCAAAGCTCTCGCCCAGGATCAGGTGAAAAGCTGGTCCAAACTCAGGCTCCCTGGAGTGCTTGTTAGTGCTTTTGACGGCGACAGCACTTCAGAGCAGAGGCTAAACACAAAAAGATACGCTGATATCTGGCTAACGAATCCTGAGATGATCAACTCTGCCATCCTCGCCAACCATGGCCAATATCATGCCCTGCTATCGGGACTTGATTTTGTAGTGGTGGACGAGGCCCATGTCTATAGAGGGGTGTTCGGATCGCATGTGGCAAATCTCCTTAGACGACTCATCAGAATTGCACACCTGTACGGCTCCGACCCGCAATTTATATTCACTTCCGCCACAATCGCTAATCCCGCAGAGAGCTGTGCAAAGCTCATCAATCAAGAGGTAGTGGCGGTCGAAGAAGACTTCTCCCCTCAGGCTCCAAAGACATTTGCGATCTGGAAGCCGAAATTGCTCGACGAAAATACTGGCGCGCGAGCCTCGTATACCAGAGCAGCAGCAATAATATCCTCATATTTAGCTGCCACCGAGCACAGAGTTATCACATTCGTGCGATCCCGGCGTCTTAGCGAAGTGATTGCCAATGAGGCCCGGGAAATAATCGCTAGCGACAATGAGTTCGAAGTGCTCTCATATCGAAGTGGATATCTCCCGGTCCAACGCAGGAATGTAGAACAGCTGGTCACAGACGGAGCCACTAAGTTGCTCGTATCGACCTCGGCGATGGAGCTCGGTGTTGACATCGGTCATCTAGATGCAGCCGTGATCGCGGGTTTTCCTGGCACATTCTCCTCATTCAGGCAACAAGTGGGCCGCGTTGGCCGACGCACCGTGCCCAGTGCTGCCATTCTGATTTGCAGCCCAGATGCCCTGGACCAGTGGATAAGCACCAACCCGGAGTCAATATTTGCAAGAACCTCAGAGCGCGCGATAGTCAATCCCACCAATCGCCACATTCTCAAGGAGCATCTCGAGGCTGCCTGCTTCGAGAGCCCGCTTCTACAGCACGAACTCGAACAGTTTGGCGGGCCAACCACGCCTGAAAACGAAGCGGTCGAAAAAGTGATCTCGGAACTTCAAGATGAAAGGCGCATCTTCTTCAGGGGAGGAGCCTACGTAACGAGTCTGCAATCTCCCCCGCACCACCAAATCTCGATGCGATCTTCAGGAATGAGACAGGTCATGATATCAGCCGAAGACGGTGAGTTGCTTGGCACCATCGAGTATGACAAGGCCCCTGCCACCATTCACGAAGGCGCCATTTACCTCCATCTGGGCCAGAGCTTCAAAGTCCTTTCGCTCGACCTGGACAAAGGCCTGGCAATTGTCGAACCGTTTTGGGGCAAAGAGCAGACCAGGACCATGTTCGATACCTTCTACGAAAACTCGGAACCGACCAAAAGCACCTGTCGAAACGGGGTGAGCCTGTGCCTTGGCCCAAGCACCATAACTCAGCTGGTTACCGGATACCAGCTCCTTTCGCATACCGGTGAGCTTCTTGCGATGAACAGGCTTGAAATGCCTCCCACAGTGCTGGACACCACAGCTTGGTGGCTTGAGTACAGCCCGGAAGCACTGGAAGACATACCCGTAGAGGATCTTCCCGGAGCCCTGCATGCTGCAGAGCATGCGATGATCTCAATGATGCCGATTTTTGCGATCTGCGACCGATCCGACATCGGTGGCGTATCACGAATGCTCTATCCGAACCCGTTCTTGAGAGAGCTTGAAGGCCGCACCGTTGCCACAATCACGATCTATGACGGATACCCTGGTGGCATAGGTATAGCTGAAGTCGCACATGAGATGGCTCCACATCTCATCCGCCAGACCATCAAATCGATCGAGTCGTGCGGCTGTGATCACGGATGCCCGTCGTGCATACAAAGCCCCAAGTGCGGAAACCTGAACTCTCCACTCAGCAAGGAATACGCGATTACCTTGTTGAAATCCACTCTCGAACGCCTTGGCACAGAGTAGGTGGCCAATAGAGGCAATTCAGGACACTCTTTATAAAGAAGGCTTATGATGAGAGTATATGGAGGCTGCTTTCTTCGATCTCGACAAGACAGTAATCGCGAAAGCTTCGATGCTGGCATTTGGACCACCTTTCTACAAGGAAGGTCTCATCTCTCGTCGTACTGCTATTCGCAGCGCGTACGCTCAGCTTGTTTACCACCATTTGGGGGCAAATGACCAGAAACTTGCGAGATTGCGAGAGACGGTCCTCGCCCTGACCAAGGGGTGGGACCAGAATCTTGTAACCCAAATAGTGACAAAGACGCTGTCTGAGAGAGTTGAGCCACTTATCTACCAGGAAGCCCTCGATCTCATGGAATACCATCGGAGCCAGGGCCGCCTCATATTCCTTATCTCTGCCTCTCCAATTGAGATTCTCGCACCTTTGGGCGATTTCCTCAATGTGGACGGAGTCATTGGATCCAAGTCAAAGATAGATCCTGACGGAAAGTACACCGGGGAGATGGAGTTCTATGCGTACGGCCCTTACAAGGTCGATGCCATGCGAGAAATTGCAGAAGAACAAGGGCTATCGCTTGAAGACAGCTATGCCTACTCGGATTCCTACACCGATATCCCGATGCTTGAAGCCGTAGGGCATCCAGTCGCCGTGAACCCCGATCGCGTTCTCACAAAGAGGGCGAAGGAAAATGGCTGGGAGATCCTCACCTTCACAAAACCCGTCCATGTCAAGCCAACCGAACGCAGAGGCGGAAAGACTCAAACCCTCGCTGCAGGTGCCGCTGCCGTTGCAGTCGCGACCCTCGCCACTGCAACCGGCGTCGCTTTGAAGCGGCAGCGCCAAGCTCGATCAACGCCGGGATAGACCGCCTTTCGGCGACATCCTCCGGCTCCAGAATCCCCTTTCCTCATTTCGCAAAATGAGCCGGAAATAGCCAACGCGCAAGGGAAGGAAGATTTGCAGTTGCGCTTTCGGCTAGACTCCCGGGATGCGGACTGGGCCAGCACCTAAGTAACCAGACTTTTCAGGCCCGACCCGCTATCAGCAAGTCTAAATTACACAGTGGCCTTAATCTTCTTGGCAGCCAGGGCGCCGAGGGCCACTATCACGAGAAGAAGCAAGAGTTTTTTCATAATCCAAAAGGGTAGTGGCTAAATCATAAATTTGCCATATCAACTTGGCAACTTTTTCAAATCCACCCTGAATGTATTCACGATTACTGTCGCTAAGTTGGTTGGAAACACCTAGGGAGGTGTATGAGCACCTGGTGGGCTCCCCCGCCTTCAAAGCGGGCGGGACGGGCGAACCCCGTCCGGCGGGTTCGATTCCCGTCCACCTCCGCCACGGGGGTTGCCCTAATCTCCACGGTAAATCCCCCCTTGATTTTGTCGTGATTGCACGATAAAAACTTTATTAAGGCTATTAATGGAATTTTCCAGGATTTCATAAATGTTTGGCAACGCAAAAAGTGACCTGGATCCTGCAAGTGAACGTGGCTTAGGTCCCCGGTGACGGACCATTGAGCAAAGAAAGCGCTAGATTGGGACTTAATCGGATATATCCCAAAATCACTGAGTTTGAGCCTCGTCAAAGTTATCGAATGGAGAGAGTATGTCCGAGAGATCAGAGGTAGAACGAGCCATTGAAAGCCTTGGAGAGTTGCGCCTGATCGACTACCACACCGTAGGCGATGAGATTGTCGCGCAGGTGGAGACTCTGAGAAAACCGGTTTACTGCCCAATTTGTGGGAGTGTAGCTGAACCGAAAGACCGAAGAACCTCGACAATTCGCGACCTGCCTATCGGCAATAAGCCATTGGTGCTTCTCTGGAAGAAGCGGGTATGGAACTGCACTAATCCAGATTGTCCACAAGTGACTTGGACAGAGACGGCGGACTTTGTCAGTTCACGTCATTCGCTCACTAATCGAGCGAAGCTCGACCTTGCACGGCAAGCCCTTATCGAGAAGGTTTCGGTAGCCCAGCTTGCTCAGAAATGGAAGGTTTCCTGGTCAACCGCGATGAGTTCGATCAAGGAAGTCCAGGATCAAATCAAGGTCAACTCACACGCGTAGAACCACGCAAACCTACTGACACCCAAAGAGCTATACGGTCAGAAGGTCTCTGGCACCTGTGTCGGATGAGGGATGGCGGAGTTTAGACATCGCACGAGCCTCAATCTGGCGTATCCTCTCACGCGTTAGATTGAAATGTTCGCCGACCTCTTCTAGCGTTCTCGGCTCACCTCGATCAAGGCCAAATCTCAACCTTAAGATCTCGCGCTCTCTTTCGTCGAGCGGAGCCAAAAGCCTGGCAATCTCAACCGGCAACAAAGAAGTTGCTGCTACTTCAAAAGGTGACTCAGCAGAACGGTCTTCAACAACATCTCCTAGTTCTGCATCGCCGTCCTCTCGAAGAGGTTCAGAAAGCGACAGCGGCTCAGATCTGAACCTGAGCGCTTCGATGAGCTTGTCCTCAGGCATCTCCACCTCATCGCCAAGCTCATCCAGTGTTGCGGGACGGCCTAGCTTGAGCTCGAGCCGAGCCTGAGCTTTCTGCACTCTGGCAAGGGTGTCTCCTGCATGTACTGGCAGCCTGATCGTTCTGCCGGTGTTTGCAATTCCGCGAGTTATTGCCTGGCGAATCCACCAGGTTGCATATGTCGAAAACTTAAAGCCTTTCCGCCAGTCAAACTTCTCAACCGCGTGCATCAGGCCCAGATTTCCCTCCTGGATCAGGTCCAACAATGGCAGCCCAGAAGCCTGGTACTTCTTAGCGATAGAAACGACAAGTCGAAGGTTTGATTGCACAAATGTCATCTGTGCCGCTTCACCTGCTCTGACTGCCCTTTTGAGTTCGCGCCTGCGTGTGGGAGAAACCTCTTTGTTCTTAGCGTTAAGCTCCCGGAAGGCTTTGTAACCGAACTCGATGTCCTGAGCGAGACGAACCTCGTCGTCTTTGTTCAGCAACGGATACTGACCGATGTCAGTGAGATAGAGACGAACTAGATCTTCCTCATCTCGTTCCAAACGTTCTTTGGCCATACTGTGCCTCTCATCGTCGGGCTAGAAGAGTGTCCCTTTCTGACCCTTTGTGCTACTTTCAAGCAACTCAGAAGGAAAGTCGCTTTCCACGTCTGTGAATTAGCTCACATCTCCGGAGCAACAACGGCTGCTCAATTCAATTTCCACTTCACTAATAAAGCTATAAAGTCTTTAAAAAAATCCGGCTACTCGAACCACGACAAATCAAGAATTTCTTCGAAGGCCCGTAGATTTTCGGACTCGTTGCTACGTGTTAACTCGTTATGAAATCCCTTGGCATCTATCTCGTCGCGAGCCTCATCGACCACGGTCAAGGCCGCCGACAATGCCCTTGAAAACGACTTGTCTGAAAGTTCGCTGCAACGGCTGATATAGTGCGGAATTGCTACCGACAAGAACTCACAGAGAACGCCCCTCGCGAACGAGACAGCTCCCAAGGCCCCGAACTCTTGATAGAGTCCGTTGGCAGAGAAAGCACTTAGGCGCCCTCCAAAACTCAAGACTTCTGATCTCACCACCGGCGGTATCGCCGGGATGAACTCTGCCAGCTGCTGGGCGATATCACCGAATAACCTTGAGAACCTGGCACACTTTATGACGAGATCATCAGCTTCAATCTCCACACTCGCATAGCCGAGAATTTCGAACCCAATGGAGAACAAAGAGCTGAGTCCTCCCGCCACCGATCCTGTCTCAATGATCCCAAGACCAAAGCGGCCTGTCGAAACTGGCCTAAAGACGTGCTCAATCTGCTGGGATGTAAGACTCACTGACCCACCGACTTCCATGGCCTGTAACCATTTGTTATGGGCACACGCCTATCCTTTCCAAAAGCCCTCTGGGTGACTCTCACTCCTGGGGGGCTCTGCCTCCTCTTGTACTCGTTGAGGTCGATCAGCCGCGCGATCCGGATCGCTGTGTCGGAATCAAATCCTGCGTCTATGAGATCAGCGGTGTCGAAATCCAGCTCCACCAAAGCCTCGACAATAGGATCGAGAACGTCATACGGAGGCAAGGTGTCGACGTCCCGCTGATTGGGACGCAGCTCCGCCGAAGGCGCCTTTTCGATTATCGCTTCTGGGATCAGGTCCGTGCCAGCCAGCTGATTCCGGAAACGCGCAAGCCGGTACACCATCGTCTTGGTCAGATCCTTTATCACTCCAAATCCACCTGCGGTGTCTCCGTAAAGTGTCGAATATCCAGTAGCCATCTCTGACTTGTTTCCAGTGGTCAACACCAACCAATTTCGCTGATTGGACAGAGCCATAAGGAAGACCCCTCGCAACCTAGACTGCAGATTCTCGTCGGTGACGCCTTCAAAGCGTTGTGCGAGCACTGACTCCGACGTTTCGAGAAACGCACTGTGCGCCTTCTCAATAGGTAGGATGATGAACTCTGTGCCAAGATTAGACGCTAAGAGCTTGGCGTCCGTCAGGGAACCTTCGGAAGAGTAGATCGATGGCATTCCCACGCAATGAACTGTCTCGGGACCTAAAGAATCGCTAGCCACCGTTGCAACCAAAGCGGAGTCTATTCCTCCAGAAAGTCCCAGCATAACGGCTGAAAACCCGTTCTTTCTCACATAGTCCCGAGTGCCAAGCTCCAATGCCTGATACGTCTCAGCGACCATCGATTCCGGAATCGATGCCGCCAGGGGCACGAAGGGCTTCTTGCTCCACGTGCGAGGTGAAAACTCTCGGGCATATTCTTTAGGGTCCGGCTCCTGCGCCAGTGCTCCGACCGGCACAAATCCTCCCGTCCTCTCGAGGTGCTCCTTGACCAGACCTCCCTGCGCATGGCTCAGCTCGACAAACTCAAACCGTACGGGATTTGTTGGTTCTTCCAGGATCGCCGGCAACGTTGGCACGTCGATCCTCTCCACTTTTGGCTTGACATCTGGCACCTCAATGGTGACATAAAGGATTTCCTCGATAAATGATTCGGCTAGATGCGTCAGCTCACCTTCGGGTGAGCAGACCATCGAAGCTCCGTCAAAGACAAGCTCATCCTGGCCTCCTACCTGATTCACGTAGACTATCGATATTCCATTTGTGGTCGAACGGTCTCTTAGCATCTCCGCTCGATCTTGCCGCTTGCCTATAGAGTACGGAGAGGCATTGATGTTGATAACTACTTCGGCTCCGTATGCAGCAAGCTTGGAGATAGGCCCGTCAGCAAACCACGCGTCCTCGCATATAGACACCCCAAACCACACGTCATCTTTGTCGAATATGATCGAGGGCCCGGTGCCCGGACTGAAATAACGCTTTTCGTCGAACACAAGATAGTTAGGCAAAAGCTCCTTGCGAACGAACCTTACCACCTTGCCGGAATCGATGATGGCAGCAGAGTTGAATAGATCGCCCTGGTCGGCCTCAGGAACACCAACAATGACGGTGATTCCATTCACCTGGGACGCCATGCGATCGAGCTCCGATGCACACTTGCGGAGATAGCTCGGCTTCGCCAACAGATCTTCGGGTGGGTATCCCGAAATCGACAGCTCGGGAAAGATGGCCAGCGAAGCGCCCTCGCTCTTTACCTTTTCGACGAGGCGAAGCATCTTGGTGACATTACCCTCTACATCCCCAACTAGAGGGTTGATCTGGCATGCAGCCATCGCTATTGAGCTCATCGCGCCACCGAAAACAAAGGTGGGGGTCCCTCACAATCAGAGGAAGTTCTGTACAGGCCTCGCCCGGGACCGCATGTATCGGGTAGGCGCGTATTGTTAAGCGATACCAGAGAAGAGAAAGCTGAACCCAGCAAGCACTTTCCCGCAAATCCCTGACTCAGGGCACGATAGCATTGCATACTGCCCTGCCATGGTCCCTCGAAAGCTCGATACGCGTCACTTGGATCACGACAATCAGGAGTGGTCCCTTGCTTTGTACTCACAGGAGCAATGCTAACGGCAACTGCGGATCATGGCTACATCTGTGGATGAAGGCAACCAACGTGACGACGAGCTTACGCCTCGCCTTTGGAAGACTTCCACACGCCGATGCCCTTCTGCTTCATATAGAGGACGGCTTTCTCGGCTGAGCTTGGATGGAGGTAATGGTAACCTTGGGCGTAGCGACAACCAGAGGCGCTCAGGCTACTCGCCTGGAAACCAGTCTCGACTCCTTCCGCTATTGCGTTCAGCCCAAGGGCTGTCGAAAGCCGCACCACAGCATCGAGAATCTGCGCGTCGGGGCCTTCTCCAGCATCAAGGCCGGAAACGAAGGATTGGTCTAGCTTTACAGCATCGACCGGCAGACCCTTCAACGCTGCTAACGTCGACTGGCCTGTCCCAAAGTCATCCATCATGATAGGAAATCCCATTGCCGACAGTTCGTTGAGAGTACCGATGCTCAACTTCGGATCTGCCATTACAGCTGATTCGGTCACTTCGAGGTGCAGGAGCGACGGTTGTATGGCGAACTCCTCCACAGTGCTTGATACTTCGTCGAGAAAGCTTCCCACAAGCTGATTGACTGACACGTTGACGCTGATCGGCACTCTGATCCCCTGGTTGAGCCACTCGCGCACCTGCCTAGCTGCTCTTCGAAGAACCCATTTGCCAAGTGATGGCATGATGCCTGAATCCTCTGCAAGTTGAACGATTTCGTCGGGAGGTATCGGTCCGCGAGTCATGTGATTCCAGCGAAGAAGCGCTTCCAGCCCCACAACCTTTCCCGTTTCGATCTCAACAATGGGCTGATATACCTGAGTCAGCTGATCGGAAGTAATGGCGACTTTTAGTGCGCTCTCGAGTTCAAGCCTGGTGGCAAGCTGCGTCGCCATCTCTTCGTCAAAGAAGACGACCTTGTTTCTCCCCTGCTCCTTGGCGCGATACATCGCAGTGTCAGCCTGACGAAGCAGATCTGCTGCAGCCAATGTCTTGTCACTGGTGATTGCGACTCCCTGAGCAATGGCGAGGGATATCTGAGATGATATGGAGCTGTAGGGCTCTGATATTGCATCAATGATATTCGAGGTGATTCCATTGATCAGACTCACCGAAGCGTCTGGCACCAAGATGACGAATTCGTCACCTCCGAGCCTGGCGATGAGTTCATTGCGGTGAGAAGAGAACGACAGCCGCATGGCAACCTCGGTAAGGAGCTCGTCGCCGGCCTCATGCCCCAGAGTGTCGTTGACACGCCTGAAGCCATCCAAGTCAAGGAAGATCAGGCCCAGCGGGCTGTCTGGCCCGCAGTTCGAAATAGCCTCTCGCAACTCGCGGATCAGCAAGTGGCGGTTGGGCAAACCCGTGAGAGCATCATGATCTGCGACCCAGGACAGCCTTTGTGCCCCCAGAACACGTTCCGTCACGTCTGTATGGGAGATTACAACTCCGGTTTCTTCAGTCGCTAACACGTTGAGCACAACATCGACGTGAAGCCACCTGGCTCGATCTTCTTTTGCCGCATTTACATCCACACTGAAGCGATCTATCTTCCTCGAAATGACATCTCTGATCCCGCTGGCGATTCGCTCTGCACCCTTGGCCCCGAGAATGTGAGTGGCGATCTCCACATATGAACGAGGGATGTTTTCATCCACATGCCACCCAGATCGGCTCGCAGACCTGTTCACAGCTACAATGTTCGACTTCGAGTCGATCATCACAACCTCGGCCGGCAGCGACTCGATGACGGAACGGACGAACTCCTCGCGGCGTGCAGCTGCGATCTCCTGGGCCTTGCGCTCATCGAGATCGTGGTGAATGGCTACGTAGACAAAAGAGCCGTCCTCCCGGTCAAAGACCTTTGCCACCGAGATGGCTGCCCAGTAAGAGCTCCTATCCTTTCTGTAGAACTCCATCTCCTCCGAGGCAACACGACCGCCATACACTGCAATTGCGATTCGAGCGAGAGCGTGTAAATCGGTGCGAGGGCCAAAAACGATCTCCGGCGAGGCGTCTATAGCCTCTTCGTGAGGATATCCAGTGCGCCGTTCAAATGCTTTATTCACATATAGAATTCGGTGCCTTGCACGATCCATAGGATCCAGTTCAGCAATCAAGACCGGGTCTCCAATCGAGTCGACCACGGCCCGGTACATGTCAGCCTGTACTTCGCTTCTTGACGAGTTTCTCCAGCCGTCCGGTGTAGCATCCTTCACTCGGTACCTGTGGCTGACATCCCTGAACAAACAGATGCGCAATGCAGCGCCGGGGAAAGCAATGAACTCGATTTCTGCGTCGAGCATCGAATAGTATTGCTCGGTGCGGTAAATGGTGTGGTCCTTATAGCACTTGGCTAACGACTCGCCAAAATCGCCCCCTGCGAAAGATGGGAAAAGATCAACCACCTTCCTCCCCACCGTCTCAGCTTCGATGGCACCAAGAATGCGCACAGCGGTTTTGTTGAGCCAGACGACGTTGCTGTCCTGATCCAGAACCAGAACGCCATCAGAACAGTCCTGAAGGGCAGACTTCAATAGCTCTGGGTCCCCTAGTCTGAATTGCAGCGGATCCAATGTGACCATATCGTGTTTGCTCAGTTCCCCGATCTCCTCTGCGATTTTCGCAGAAGATCCAAATGCTTTACGCCAAATTACCAGGAATTGTTGAGGTTAAAAGCCAACTTGCCTCTCCACGCTGTCAATTTAGCACTGACCGCGAAGAGGCGTTCAAATATACGGCGCCCCGCCAACCTGCATTCAATTAAAGCCCATTATTTTCTCATCTACAACAATGAAGTCTCAAACGCTGCAAACCAGTCTGGGTTGAGTACCGTGATGACCACACGACC
>JAJZBG010000040.1 GCA_021799035.1 Actinomycetes bacterium
AACACGCGAGGATCAGCTGACCTTGAGCAAGATCAGCAGCTTCCTTGCACCTTTCTTCCTCGTGTCGATAGGACTTCTTGTGAGTTTTAGACATGGGGTATCGCTGATAGACGTCGCCGGAATCGCCGTCCTCTCGGCCGCTCTGATTTGCGCCAAATGGGCCAACGCACTCACTGTTGGAGCTGAAGTCAGAGACAGGGTGCTCTACTGGTTTTCGATGGTCCCCCGAGCGGAGGTGGCAGGAATAGGACTTGTATTGATTGAGCCTAGGATTCCGTCTTCGCTAGAGTTGCAGGCGGTGCTGGCTGTGGTGATCACCTCGGTGTTAGCGCCGTTTGTGATCGTCCGCCGTGCGCGAAAAGCTAATCCAACTGAAGAGTCTTGACTGCTTTGAAACTTTCATCGAACTCATAGATGATTGGGACTCCGTTCGGCAGCTCAAGGTCGAGGATTTCTTCATCCCCGATGTTCTCCAGGTGCTTTATCATCGCTCTGAGAGAGTTTCCATGTGCAGATACCAGAACGTTCTTGCCATCCATGATGTCAGGGACTATGGCATCGAAAAAATATGGGAGCATGCGCTCAAGCACGTCTTTGAGGCACTCACCCCGTGGGAGCAGGTCGGGTGCCAGGTTGTGATACCTGGGGTCGAACCTGGGATGCCTCTCGTCGTCAAACTCCAGTTGTGGGGGTCGCACATCATAACTTCTTCTCCAAAGCTTGACCTGGTCGGCTCCGTGTATCGCCGCCATTTCTGCTCTGTTGTGGCCTTGGAGAGCGCCGTAGTGCCTCTCGTTCAGGCGCCAGTGCTTGTACACAGGAACCCACGATCTGCCGCAGGCGTGGAGAGTCGCATCTACTGTTCTTATTGCTCTAAGCAGGACCGAGGTGTGCACCACGTCGATACTGATGTTCTCTTCTAAAAGGCGCCGGCCCGCTTCGTAGGCCTCATCGACCCCTTTGTCCGTAAGATCGACATCGATCCAGCCGGTGAATCGCTCTTCGAAGTTCCATGTGCTCTGTCCGTGACGGAGAAGTATCAATCTTGCCATGCTTGCAGAAAAGCTCCCGTTCTAAGATGGGTCAATATGTGCAGCTGCATAAATACACTCTTGTAACTTATCGTGCTGCAGCAGCGTCAATTCTAGCGCGTCCAGATGGTTGCCTTAAATCAACCTTTGGGAGCACTTTACCAATCTGTGGGGTTCTTTGATCCGTGTTCGGGATCTTTCGGTGGCCGAGCTCACTGCGGCAGCTGTCTTTGTCGCTCGGAGACTTTGATTCGGCTCGGCCATTGCGGGTCGCCAAATTCGGGCAGCGCCCAGCTTGTAGACCAGAGAATTCTGAGTATTATCGTCTTAAACATAGAAAAGTTGATAGGAATACACTCAACTTAGATATAATGGGTGGTATAACTTTTACAAGCTTTTATAAGGAGGCCTCAAAGTGCCAAAGGCCGTAGGCATAGACTTGGGAACTACTAACTCAGTGGTTAGCGTGCTCGAGGCAGGCGAGCCTATCGTAATTCCCAATGCAGAAGGTGGTCGCACCACACCATCGGTTGTCGGATTCGCCAAGAACGGCGAGGTATTGGTGGGCGAAGTGGCTAAGCGCCAAGCGATTACCAATCCAGATAGGACCATTCGTTCAGTCAAGCGTCATATGGGCACCAACTGGACCATTGACATCGATGGAAAGGCATACACACCCCAAGAGATCTCTGCCAGGATCCTCTCAAAGCTGAAGCGAGATGCTGAGAGCTATCTAGGCGACACGGTGAATCAAGCTGTGATCACCGTGCCTGCGTATTTTGATGACGCTCAAAGGACAGCCACCAAAGAAGCGGGCCAGATCGCTGGCCTGGAGGTTCTGCGAATCATAAATGAGCCGACAGCGGCGGCTTTGGCGTACGGATTGGACAAGGAAGGTCAAGAGCAGACCGTTTTGGTGTTCGACTTGGGAGGCGGAACCTTCGACGTCTCAATCCTTGAAATTGGCGAAGGCGTATTCGAGGTCAAGTCGACATCGGGGAATACCCACCTGGGTGGAGATGACTGGGACCAGAGGGTCATCGACTGGTTGGTCAAATCATTCAAAGACACTGAAGGCGTTGACCTGTCGTCTGACAAAATGGCGCTTCAGCGGTTGAAGGAGGCGGCAGAGAAGGCAAAGATCGAGTTATCATCCGTCCAGGAGACAAACATCAACCTACCCTTTATTACCGCCACTTCAGAAGGTCCTAAGCATCTCGATTTCAAGCTCACTCGTGCAAAGTTCCAAGAACTCACCAATGACCTTACAGAGGCGTGCCGAGGGCCGTTCGAGCAGGCCATAAAGGATGCGGGTCTGAGCAAAGATCAGATCAATCACGTGATTCTCGTTGGTGGATCAACCCGTATGCCGGCAATTCAGGATTTGGTTCAGTCGTTGACCGGCAAGGAGCCGCACAAGGGCGTGAATCCCGATGAAGTGGTAGCCGTTGGTGCTGCTGTTCAGGCTGGAGTCCTAAAGGGCGAGGTGAAGGACGTTCTCCTTCTCGATGTCACCCCGTTGAGCCTTGGCATTGAAACCAAGGGTGGGGTAATGACCAAGTTGATTGAGAAGAACACTACAATTCCGACCCGTCGCTCGGAGGTGTTCACTACGGCAGATGACAACCAGCCTTCAGTTGAGATCCACGTGCTCCAGGGCGAGCGCGAGATGGCTATGTACAACAAGACTCTTGGAAAATTCCAGCTTGTTGGGCTGCCTCCTGCCCCCAGGGGAGTGCCTCAGATAGAGGTGACATTCGACATTGACGCTAATGGAATAGTGCACGTCTCTGCGAAAGACCGCGCTACCAACCAAGAGCAGTCGATCACAATAACCGGCCAGTCCACTCTTTCCAAGGAAGACATAGAGCGGATGGTCAAAGACGCCGAGGCTCACGCAGAGGATGACAGGAGGCGTCGCGAGGAGGCGGAGACTAGAAACAATGCAGACACTCTCGTGTATCAGACCGAGAAACTTCTGAAGGACCAAGGGGAGAAAATTTCTGGTCCCGAAAAAGAGTCGGTCGAGAGTGCTCTGGCGACTCTCAAAAAGGCACTTGAAGGAAGCGACATTGAGGCCATAAAGACCGCCACAGAGGGACTGATGACAGCAAGCCAGTCGTTTACTCAGCGGCTTTATGAAGAGGCCTCCAAGAACGCCGGTGCCGCCCAGGAGGCGTCAGAAGGCGAGCCGGGTTCAGCTGCCTCGGAAGAGGAGATAGTCGAGGCCGAGATTGTCGATGAGGACAAGAACTAAGAGTATTGGCTGTCTGAGGGAGTTCGTTGAACGCCCCTCAGATCCTGCGGGGTAAAGAAGATATGAGTGAATTTGACAAAGATAATCCCGAGTTTTCTGACGAGCACATCGAAATCCCGGACGATCTGTCCTCTCTTGGGAAAGAAGGCGAGGCTGTTGACGCCGAGCTTGTGGCCGAAGAGGTGGGACCTGGCGGGGAGCCCACGACTGGGGATCTGATTGAAAAGCTCACGGCCGAACGTGATGACTATCTGAAGACACTCCAGCAGACTGCGGCGGATTTCGACAACTATCGCAAGCGAGTAAACAGGCAGTTTCAAGATGCTGGCGATCAGAAGGTAGAGGGCTTGATCACCAAGTTGCTTCCTGCGCTCGACAACATCGAACTTGCTTTGGCGCATTCCAAGGAGAATCCAGAGCTGATGTCTGCACTGTCGCAGATTTCAAATGGACTTCTGGACATTCTGGTCAAAGAGGGTTTGGAAATTATCGACACCATCGGCGTCGATTTTGACCCCACGTGCCACGATGCCGTCATGCACGAGCCTGGCGAGGGGAGTGCAAAGGTGCTTGAGGTTCTTCGTTCAGGGTACAAGTGGAAGCAAAGGGTTATCCGCCCGGCAATGGTCAAGGTAGTTGGACAAGGGTAAGGCTTAAAAATGGCTCCACAGCGCGAGTGGTTCGAGAAGGATTACTACAAGGTTCTCGGCGTTACTAAGACGGCGACCGACAGGGAGATCACTCGTGCCTACCGAAAGTTGGCCAAGCAGTACCACCCAGACACCAATCCCGGCAAAGAGGACCTGTTCAAAGACATATCCGCCGCCTATGACGTTTTGGGCGATCCGGCAAAGCGGAAGGAATATGACGAGGTACGGTCCATGGCCAGTTCGGGAGCCTTCCCTGGTGCAGGCGCCGGGACTGGTGGCGGATGGAGCGGGCCGAGGGTTGAAGATCTCAGCGATCTTATTGGAGGCCTCTTCAACCGCGGGAGCCGGCGGTCCGGCGGTGGCCGGGGCCCAGTGCGAGGGTCAGATCTAGATGTAGAGGCGCATATCAGTTTTGAAGATGCCGCCAACGGCGTGACCACAACTCTGAACATGGTCTCTGATGTGACCTGTGGCACCTGCCATGGCACTGGAAGCGCACCGGGCACTTCGCCTGTTGTCTGTGCGCGGTGCCAGGGAACCGGTTCGGTCTCAGACAATCAGGGCTTCTTCTCATTTTCGCTGCCGTGTCCAGCATGTGGCGGGCGCGGGATCCGGATTGAGAAGCTCTGCCCAACCTGCAGGGGCACCGGAGTCGAATCTAAGAGCCGGCAGATCAAGGTGAGAATTCCTCATGGCGTGGAAGACGGCTCTCGGATAAGGCTAAAGGGCAAGGGAAGTGCTGGTGCGAACGGCGGCCCCGCAGGTGATCTGTATGTGACCATTCACGTTTCGCCACACAAGATCTTTTCGCGGCGAGGACCGGATCTTCTCTTGACGGTTCCGGTCACTTTTGCCGAAGCCGCTTTGGGAACAACTCTAACCGTTCCGACATTGGACGGCCAGGTGACGTTGCGGGTACCCCCTGGAGCAAAGTCTGGGCTGACCTTGAGGGCTAGGTCCAAGGGATTGCCAAAGAGCGGTAAAACTGAAGAGATGGGAGACTTGCTGGTAACACTCGAAATCGATGTGCCAAAGAATCTCAGCGAAGAGCAGCGTAAGGCAGTTGAGGAGTACGCCAAAGCCACGACGGAGTCTCCCAGGAAGTATTTGGAGGTCGAGTCATATGCTAGAAAATGAGGGATATCTGCAGCCCAAAAGTCCGAAACTCAAGGCGGTGTACGTTATCTCCGTCGCCGCCGAACTTGCTGGCATGCATCCCCAAACTCTGAGAATTTACGAGAGGAAAGGCCTTGTCTATCCAATCAGGACGGATGGAGGTTCTCGGCGCTACAGCGAGGAGGACGTCAGAAAGCTTCGCAGGATCCAAGAGCTGACTAACGCGGGCCTGAACCTCGAGGGTGTCAAGAAGCTCATGGAGATGGAGAGCGAGATCGAAACTCTGAAGAGGGAGCTGGAGGTTACAAAGGCAGAACTCAAGAGGCAAAGAGAGGAGACGGACCGTCTTTATAAGAGAGAGATCGTTCCTGTTTCTCAAGGTTTGAAGATTTTTGCGAACTACCTGGGACGGAGTTGATTGGCACGGCAAGGAGGCACTGAATGGCTGGCACCGATCCGAATCGCTGGACAATCAAGACTCAAGAGGCGATAGGCCAAGCAGCTGCAGGCGCGAAGGCCGCGTCGGCATCTGAGATAACTCCTGCGCACCTTCTGTTAACCCTTATGTCGCAGCCCGAGGGGCTTACGCTTCCGATCTTGAATAGGGTCGGAGTTTCCCCAATGTCTCTTCGAAACACTCTCACTGACGCGATATCGAAGATGTCTAAGGCCTACGGGACAGAGCCGCAGTACTCCAGAGCTTTCATTGAGGTCCTAAACGGAGCAGATCTGTTGAGGCAGGAGATGGGCGACGAGTACATCTCGGTAGAGCATCTCCTAGTCAACTTGGCAGATCTGATAGGAGTCTCTAGAGAAGACCTGATGGTTGCTTTGCGCGAAATCAGAGGCTCACACAACGTGACCTCTCAAAATCCCGAAGCTGCATACCAGGCCCTGGAAAAGTATGGCCGCGATTTGACCGACCAGGCTCGCAAGGGGAAGATCGATCCGGTTATAGGCAGGGATGACGAGATCAGGCGAATAATCCAGGTTCTTTCGAGGCGCACGAAGAACAACCCGGTGATCATAGGAGAGCCGGGAGTCGGAAAGACGGCGATAGTGGAGGGGCTCGCAAAGCGAATTGTGGAAGGTGATGTCCCCGAATCGCTCAGGTATAAGCGTCTCATAGCGCTTGACCTTGCTGCGATGGTTGCGGGTGCGAAGTTCCGGGGCGAGTTTGAGGAAAGGCTGAAGGCGGTGCTCAAAGAGATCGCCGACTCCGAGGGAGAGGTCATCACTTTCATCGACGAGATGCATACCGTTGTGGGTGCTGGGGCAACCGAGGGCGCTATGGATGCCTCCAACATGCTGAAGCCGATGCTCGCGCGCGGCGAGCTGCGCATGATCGGCGCAACGACTCTCGACGAGTACCGCAAATATGTCGAGAAGGATCCAGCGCTGGAGCGACGCTTCCAAAAGGTGCTTGTCGATCCGCCAACTGTGGACGCAACGGTTGCCATACTGCGTGGACTCAAGGAAAAGTACGAGGTCCACCATGGTGTCCGCATCCAAGATTCCGCTCTCATCGCGGCGGCGGTATTTTCCGATAGATACATCACGGACAGGTTCCTGCCTGACAAAGCAATCGATCTCATCGACGAGGCCGCATCGCGGTTGCGCATCGAGATCGACTCGATGCCAACCGAAATCGATGTTGTCAATAGAAGGATCAGGCAGCTTGAAATAGAGAAGATCTCTCTCGAGAAGGAGACGGACAAGGCTTCCGAAGACCGTCTCGCACGGCTGGAAGCCGAGATAGCGAATCTAAATGAAGAGTTCAACGTTCTCAAAGCCCGCTGGATAGCCGAGAAGGAAGCTATCGATGCGATCCGAGCGACCAAGGAGAAGCTGGAGCGCATTAAGGACGAAGCTGACCGGTTCGAGCGTGAAGGTCAGCTGGGAAGAGCGGCTGAACTGCGCTATGGAGAGATCCCGCGTCTCAGTAAAGAGGTGGAGGCCGTAACCGCCAAGCTTCTGGATCTTCAGGCTCACGGAAGAATGTTGAAAGAAGAGGTGGACGAAGAGGACATTGCGGAGGTCGTATCAAAGGCCACAAACATTCCAGTTTCCAAGCTCTTGCAGAGCGAGGTTGCCCGGTTGGTACATATGGAAGAGTTCCTTCACAAGCGTGTGATCGGTCAGGACGAGGCTGCTGTGGCGGTAGCCAACGCCATCAGGCGTTCTCGTGCAGGCCTTTCGGATCCGCATCGCCCAATTGGCTCTTTTCTTTTCATGGGTCCGACCGGAGTGGGCAAGACTGAAATGGCAAGGACTCTGGCCGATTTTCTCTTCGACGACGAAAGAGCGATGATAAGAATCGACATGAGCGAGTATCAGGAGAGGCACACAGTCTCCAGGCTCGTCGGGGCGCCTCCGGGCTATGTGGGGTTCGATGAGGGGGGCCAGCTGACAGAGGCGGTCAGGAGGAGGCCATACTCTGTAGTCTTGCTCGACGAAGTGGAGAAGGCCCATCAGGATGTCTTCAACATTCTTCTACAGGTTCTTGACGACGGTCGCTTGACCGACTCTCAGGGGAGGACCGTGAACTTCACCAACACGGTTCTCATCATGACTTCCAACATTGCTGGCGAGCCCTCTTCTGTTTTCAGGCCTGAATTCATCAATCGAATAGATGAGATAATTCGGTTCCATTCTCTCAGCGAACATGACCTCTCGCAGATTGTGGAGCTGGTCGTGGAATCGCTTCGCGAACGGCTGGCAGATCGCTCTGTCGACTTGCAGCTAACAGAAGATGCCAAGAGGTGGCTTTCAAAATCTGGCTATGATCCCGTTTATGGGGCACGCCCGCTCAAACGGGTGGTACAGAAGGAGCTTGGCGATCCAATCGCCATCGCGCTCTTGGAAAATCGCTATGCCGAAGGCTCGGTCATAAAGGTCGATGCGCCCTCAATTGATGCTCCGCATCTTGTTCTATCTTGAGTTGCCAGGCAACTAGTATTTATAATCTGTGCCGAATAGGCGCACACAGACGCAGATTTACGAGAACAACGAATTCAGGCATCTGAATCGTTCTCAAACAAGATGGAGGTAGGCCTTGCCCGTAACAATAGTTCTGGGCACTCAGTGGGGCGATGAGGGCAAAGGGAAGCTAACGGATCTACTCGCCGGCGAGATGGATTTTGTGGTTCGCTATCAGGGCGGCCACAATGCCGGCCATACAGTGGTAGTAGACGGCGAGTCTTTCGCGCTCCAGCTGATTCCATCAGGCGTATTGAACGAGTCGGTCACCCCAGTCATCGGCAACGGAGTCGTGATAGACCCAGGTGTCTTGATCGCCGAGATTGACCAGCTCGCTTCGAGAGGCGTGGATACTTCACGACTCAAGGTGTCCGGTCAAGCCCACCTCATCATGCCGTATCACATTGAGCTGGATCGAGTTGCTGAAAGGCACTTGGGAAAGAACTCCCTTGGAACGACGAAGCGTGGCATCGGGCCTACTTATGCAGACAAAGCGGCCCGCATCGGTCTGAGAGTGCAGGATCTGTTGGATCCAAAGATATTCAGGCAGAAGCTGGAAGTGGTTTTGAAGGAGAAGAACGCCATATTGGCAAAGGTCTACAACAGGCTCCCTCTCTCTGCAGATCAGATTGCCGACGCCTATCTGAACGAGTATGCACCGCGTATTGCACCGCTGATCTCTGATACTGTCGCACTTTTGAATGATGCGGTAGTAGCGGAAAAGCGGATCCTTTTGGAAGGGGCACAGGCAACGTTCTTGGATCTTGACCACGGCACCTACCCCTTTGTGACATCTTCTAACCCGACTGCGGGCGGCGCCATAACCGGGTCTGGCATCGGGCCTAGAAACATCTCCAGAGTGATTGGAGTTGCCAAAGCCTACCTGACACGGGTTGGGTCGGGACCATTTCCAACAGAAGTCTTCGATGAGGTGGCGGAGCAGTTGGTCGACAGAGGCCACGAGTTTGGAACAAACACGGGTAGGCGGCGACGAACAGGATGGTTTGATGCGGTTCTGTTGAGGCACGCGGCCAGAATCAACTCCTTATCTGAAGTATTCATCACCAAGCTCGATGTGCTGGACCCGTTCGACGTAGTCAAGGTGGCGGTGGCGTATGAGTCGGATGGGCAGAGGTATGATTCGGTTCCGTATCACCAGTCGGTTTTCCACAAAGCAGTTCCCATCTACGAAGAGTTTCCTGGCTGGAAGTGCGACCTCTCGTCGGTGCGAAAGCGATCAGATCTGCCAAAGGAGGCTCTGAATTATATTGAGTTCCTGTCGCAGCAGATCGGCGTGCCAGTGACAATTGTTGGAGTAGGCCCATCTAGAGAACAGTATGTGGAGATCTAGGTGCGAATTGCCGTATATGGGTCAGGAGGAAGGGAGCACGCTCTAGTTGCCGCCTTTGTCGAACATGGGCACGAGGTCGTAGCGTTTCCCGGGAACCCTGGAATCGCAAAACTGGCCAAGCTGTCACAGGGTCCCTTTGAGGAGATTGAAGCTGATTTGTTTGTGGTCGGCCCCGAAGCGCCGTTGGTCGAAGGTTTGGCTGATTTGTTGCGTGGACAGGGCAAGCTTGTAGTTGGGCCCGGACGGGATGGTGCTCGGCTTGAAGGATCCAAGGCCTGGATGAAAGAGGTTTTGGCGAGCGCCAACATTCCGACTGCCAGGTTCCGCACGTTTTCCGACGCAGAAAGTGCTGTCGAGTATCTGGGCTCATACGAAGGGCCTTACGTCGTTAAAACCGACGGGCTGGCGGCAGGCAAGGGAGTGCTCGTGACCTCCCGTCGCGATGAAGCTGTGAGAGACGTCGTCGAAAAGCTAAGTGGAGAGGCTTTCGGTGCAGCCGGAAAGACCGTGGTAATTGAAGAGGCTATGGAAGGGCCAGAGCTATCGCTTTTGGTGCTTTGTGACGGTAATAAAGGCAAAGCGCTCTCTCCGGCGCAGGACTTTAAGCGGATCTACGATGGTGACCAAGGCCCTAATACCGGCGGAATGGGTGCGTTCAGTCCGGTTCCAGAAGCGAATCAAGAGCTCGTAGACCAGATAATGCGAGAGGCCATCGATCCGCTAATAGAGGAGTTCAAGAGGCGGGGAATTGACTACAGGGGAATCTTGTATGCAGGCCTAATGCTGACCAGTATGGGGCCAAAGGTAGTCGAATTCAACATCAGATTCGGCGATCCGGAGACCCAAGTCGTTGTTCCTAGAGTCAAGAACGACTTAGCGCAGATTCTCATGGAAGTTGCTTCCGGAGAGCTTCGTACTGAACCGGAGTTCATCTCAGAGGCCATGGTCACCGTGGTTATGGCTGCTGAGGGCTACCCGCTCTCCCCAAAAATGGGGGCTGTGATAATCGGCGCGGAGGATTTCAAACGAGATGGTGTTCAAATCTTCCATGCCGGAACAAAGAGGGCTGAATCCGGGGCACTAGTTGTAAGTGGTGGGCGGGTGCTAAATGTCACTGCTAAAGGCAGGGACATTGAGGCCGCTCGAAGGCTCGCTTACGATTCTCTGTCGCAGATTGCTTTCGACAATATGCAGTATCGGAAGGATATAGCACTTCGTGCGAGCCAATTGGAAACCATGTTGTCTAAGTCAGGCGAGGTTTGATGCTCCAGATGGATGAGAAGTGATCGAAAGATACAGCCCAAAGCAGATTGCAGACATATTTTCTGACCAGTCGAGGTTTGCCACCTGGCTAGAGGTAGAGATTCTCGCAACGGAGGCATGGGCTGAACTAGGTGTCGTGCCGGCCGCTCACGCCAAGGCAGTCAGGCTTAATGCTCCGACGATTGACGCTGATTTTGTGAAGCTGGTCAACGAACGTGAGACGATCACCAATCACGATGTGGCTGCTTTCGTCGACGTGGTTCAGTCCAAGGTCGGCTTTCCCGAGGGATCGTGGATTCATTATGGCCTCACCTCCTCCGACGTCGTGGACACCGCCCTGTGTTTTCTGATTACCAAGGCGCTGGACAGTGTCATTGACGCGGTAGAGCAACTTCTTTCAACACTTGTAGACAGGGCATTTGTCTATTTCAAGACGCCGATGCTCGGCCGGACTCATGGGATGGCTGCTGAGCCAACGACATTTGGAAACAAGGTTGCCCTCTGGGCGCTTCAGGTCAACAGAGATCTCGAACGACTGCGAAAGGCGCGAATCGGCATAGCAGTCGGAAAGCTCTCAGGTGCGGTGGGAACATACTCCAATGTCGATCCGAGGGTGGAAAGCTATGTATGCGAGCACCTTGGACTGAGGAACGTGCCGGCAACACAGGTAATTGCCCGAGATCGTCATGCAGAGGTTCTCTATTCTTTGACAGCATTGGCGAGTTCCATTGAGACATTTGCGACGGAGATTCGCCATCTTCAAAGGAGCGAAGTCCATGAGGCGGAGGAGTACTTCAGCCCAGGACAGAAGGGCTCTTCCGCAATGCCTCATAAGCGGAACCCGATACTCGCTGAGAGGCTTGTTGGCATGTCACGGATCATGAGGGGTTACCTCATCGCATCTCTTGAGGACGTGGCTCTGTGGCACGAGAGAGACATTTCTCACTCCTCGGTCGAGAGAATAATTGTCCCAGACGCTTTTTCGCTGGCCTTCTACATGACTAAGCGTTTCGATGGCCTAATTTCGCGACTGGTAGTGTATCCGGAACAGATGTTGGGGAACATCGATAGGACACTGGGGTTAGTCTTTTCCCAGCCCGTTCTTCTCGCTCTAGTCGCCTCTGGACTGAGTCGAGACGACGCATACAGGATTGTCCAGCGCTGTGCTCACAAGGCATGGGACTCCAACGTGGCTTTTGCCAGAGTCTTGGCAGATGATCCCGAGGTTGATCTAAGCGAGGAGGACCTTCTTAGGGCAATGGATCTGGAGGCATCACTAAGCAATGTTCGAAAGACTTTTGAGGTTCTTCTGTCCGAGGTTGCCATGTCAGAGTCGAAGAAGCTTGAGCTTCGTGCCCTGCTTGGAGACTGAAAGCTCGGACTTTCCATCAGGGGTTCATGAAGCTTCTGGGTGCAATTCGCGCATGATGCAACGGCCGATGTAGCAACCCATCCTCGCTTCTTGGTAAATCTCTAGTCCAGTCGCATTCGATTCGGCATTCAGGTCGTCTTGCCCAGCATTGTTATGTGCGGTACGCATTGACATGCCCGACATGCCGGGATATGGTGTTCCGGTGGGGGAAATGCAGTTTCCAGATAGTGAATCAAATGTTGAGATTCTTGGATCGGTTAGCAAGGCGCTCGACGTTCTAGAAGTGTTCTCCCACGAAAAGCCTGAGATGGCTCTGGGAGAGATTGCCAACAAGCTTCAAATGGGGAAGTCAACCGTCCACAAGTTGCTGCAGACTCTCCTGCATAGAGGATTCGTGGCTCAAAACCCAGATACCAGGCGGTATCGCCTGGGCCTTCGCAATTGGCAGCTGGGGAATTTGGCTGTTGGCACGATAGACATGCGAGGTGTTGCGGCACCGCATCTGAAGCGCTTGGCTGCGCTCACAGGAGAGCAGCTGACGCTGTGGGTGCTGGAGAATGGCTGGGCGGTCTGCATTGATCGAATCGAGAGTCGTCACAGGGTGCGCAACTACACCAGCACTGGAACGGTGGAAAGGCCAGAGGACTTTGCCAGCGGGAGATGCCTATTGGCCTTTGCCAGCGAGTCTGAGATAAGCCTGGCGGTAGAACGTGTGCACAGAAAACGTGGTAAGGAGGCTGCCGACGAGTTAGAGGAACGACTGGAGATAATTAGAAGCGCTGGGTACGACACCAATCCCGGGGATCTCTGGGAAGAGATTCGAGCAATTGCAGCTCCATTTTTTGGTCACACAGGGACTGTGGGTTCCATCTCAGTTTCCGGCCCAAAGAGTCGGTTCGACGAAGGCGCCATAGAAGCTATGCTTCCACAGCTGCTCGAGGTTGCCAGAGAGTTGTCTGTTCAGCTAGGCCATGTGGATCAGAGCTTGCTTAGATAAGCCATCGCATAAAGCAGGTGCTGCATCGGCCACGTGGGTAGAGAAAAGTGCTAAAGAGTGAACAGGTGCGGGAAAGGCTGTTGCTCAGGGAGTCCGAGTGGTTTCGAGAAACAAGGTTGTGGGTAACGGCAGGACGGGTTCAACTGGTCTGGCCCTGTCTCGAAAAGCGATTGTCGGAGATTCCCGGGTCTGGGTCAATTGGTGCCGGTTGTCTCGCCAGCTGTGATGGCGAATTGTGGTGAGGTAGAGCTTAGTTTTTCGCTTTCTTCCAAGGGCGGTTTACTTGCGAAGAAGGTTGCGCTTGTGGATGCCGGATTTGGTGCCAGAAGGCACCTTGCGGTATCTTCGGCGAGTGTGGATCGGGCCAAGCCCGGTCACAGGCAGTAATTATTACTGTGGGTAATTTGTAGTTTCGAGGTCGAAGTCAAGTGGGGTCTCTGGGAAAGACCGCCGAACAAAGGTCATAGATCTCGAGAATTGAGGGGGAAAATATGAGTCTCAGAAGTATCGGGTCCAATGCCGGAAAAGTCAAGCTCGTTTCCGTCCTGGGCGCAGTGTCGCTTCTTGCGGCAGCTTGTGGAAGCAGCGGAACTTCAGCTGCGGCGAGTTCGAGCAGTTCTACCACGCAAGGGAGCTTGGCGCCATATGTGTTCCACGCGGATCTATCAGAAACTGGGCAGGGTTCGTTCCTGGGTTCGAGGGAGGCGAAAGCCCTTACCGGTCTTGTGGCATATCTGAACTCCAACGGAGGCATTAAGGGCCACAAGGTCCAGTTGCAGATAGAAGACAATCAGTCGAGCCCCTCCACAAGCGTTTCAATTGCGACCCAGTGGGTGTCGCAAGGAGTTCCGTTCATCTTAAATGGCAGCATCGCGGCCGCTGCGAGAGCGGTTGACGCTTTGGCAACTTCGAACGGGCCGGTCATTTGGGATTTGACCCCTGTAAATCCGGCGCCCGCCAACAGCTTCATCTTTTCCTCCGGAATCTCGTACAAGCTGGATCTCGAGGCAGTCTTGAACATGGTGAAGGCGAAGGGGCTCACCAAGGTCGCCTTTCTGAACTCAACTGATGTCAGCGGCGCAAGCGGATGGCCGGTGATGCAGTCGCTGCTTTCGCAGTCGACCTATAGCGGGATTCAGGTTGTAAGCCATCAGACCTATGACCCGACCGCTGTCAACGTGACAACCCAGATGTCTGTGATCAAGGCAGCAAATCCGCAAGCGCTGATAATCTGGACCACCGGAACCCCGTTTGGCACCGCGCTGCAAGCACAGAAGCAGCTAGGGCTGGGTAACCTTCCTACCTTTACAAGTGGGGGGAATGCAGTGGCGGGGGAGATGCAGCATCTTTCCAGTATTTTGCCGAAGAACCTGTATTTCCAGAGCGGGCCGTTGTACCTTACCCCCTCAAGCCTTCCGAGCAACCTTTCGTCGCCGGTTTCAACGTTCCAGTCGATAATCTCCAAGGCTGGCGGCCATCCAAACGACGGTTGGGGCCTGGCCTATGGACCTGCTCAGATTCTGATTGCAGCACTCGACCACCTAGGGGTTAGTGCGACTGCTTCGCAGATCAAGGGCTTCATCGAGCAGCAATCCAACTTCCCGAGTATCTACGGGGTATACCGCATGAGCAACACTGATCACAATGGGATCACTTTGCAGAGCGTTTATATGACCACTTGGAACGGCACTCAGTTCGTTCAGGCTTCTGGCCCAGGCGGGATGCCTCAGAATTAGCTTGGATTCGTTCAGCTGGCCTGGCGAGTGTTCATGATAGCGGAGAAGCTGACATGTCTTGTGAGCCTCTTCAGGGGCAAGGCAGCGTGGCTTCTCCGCTTGGACAAAATGAAGTCGGTTAAATTGCAGCACGGCAGTCGGGGAGTCTGTTTGTGGGTGTCGGCTCGAAGTTGGCAGTCCCCTCTGTCGATCAAGGGTGGCTAGGTCGAGAGTACTTGTTTTGATCGGGCTGGCTTCCGCCAAGAATGCAGTCGAGGAGAATGATGTCTAATGGATAACAAGGATTTCCGCAGCTTCCTGGCAGCGATTGACGCATCCGGCGATTTGGTGCAGATCGACGATGAGGTCGATTGGGATCAGGAACTCTCTGGCATTGGCCGTCTTAGCTGTGAAAAAGACGGGCCAGCGTTCCTCTTTAACAACGTGAGAGATTACGCACCGGAGTGGCGTGTTGCCACTAATCCGATTGCTACCTGGCGTCGCTTGGCCGTAGCGCTAAATTTGTCTGCCGACATCCCGCTCAGGGAGTTGTACCAGGTGTACGCCGAACGGGAAAAAGTGATGATCCCTCCGAAGGTCGTTTCTGACGGTCCGTGCAAAGAGGTGAAGATCACTGGAGGAGATGTCAACCTTTTCGATCTTCCTGTTCCGATGGTTCATGAAGGGGATGGGGGCAGGTACCTGGGTACCTGGGATTTGGTTGTTTCTAAGGATTCCGATTCAGACTGGGTGAACTGGGGAATGTACCGGTTCATGATCCACAATGAGCACATACTCACAGGGTATCCTCGGCCCACTAGCCATTTGGGCAAGATGCTCTTGGATGGGTACGTTCCGAAGAATCGCCCTATGCCAATCGCAATCGTCATAGGGGCCGACCTTCCCAGCCACATTGCGGCAGCTGCCACTTTTCGCATCACGGGAAACGAGGCAGAGCTTGCCGGCGGTCTTGGAGGCCGTCCGATCGATCTAATAAAGTGCGAGACTTCTGATCTTCTGGTTCCGGCAAGTGCAGAAATAGTCGTTGAAGCAGAGGTCTACCCAGATCGCATTGCCCAAGAGGGGCCTTACGGGGAGTACCCCGGATATCGAAGCGGAGAGATGGGGAACTCTCTTTGTGCTCGCGTCACCGCAATCACGCACAGGCGAGATCCGATCCTGACCTTGGACACCACGGGTTTCAAGGACTCAAGTGCCACCACCACTTCCATATCCGGTGCGATCGCAATTAAGAGGCGTCTTGAGAAGCACGGAGTGCCAGTGGTTGATGTCTATATTCCGCCTGAAAGCGGCGTCCACCTGGCCGTTGTGTCGGTGAAACGAGGTGGCTCCGAGATAGCCCAGAAGGTGGTCGAAATTCTCACGGCGCGAAGAGCGCTGCTTTCCAAGATCATCATCGTTGATGAAGATGTGGATGTCTTCAACATGTCAGCGGTAATCCACGCATTCGCGACCAAGTGCCATCCTGATCGTGGAACCCACATTCATCGCTACGAAGGCAGGGCGAATGCTCTGACACCTGCCTACAGTCTCGATGAAAGGGTTTCACACTCCGGCGCTACCGTGGCATTCGACTCCACCTGGCCGCCGGATTGGCCGCGCGAGACCACCCCTATACGCGCAACTCTTGATTCGATGTATTCGCCGGAGATCCAGAAGCTTGTCACAGAGCGGTACAAGCTGCTTGGGCTCTAGTCACAGGAGGAATCATGGTAACTGAATACGAGACCTTTTTGCGTGATCTTGATATGGTGCTATCCGGAAAGGAGTCTGTTCTCACCTTGCGAGACCTTACTCCAGGAAGGTATAAATACCGCGGCATCAATGTAAAGGCGATTGTGTCCAAGCCACCCCGGCCGGGAGAGCCGTTGCTATGGCTTCGGTCTGTCGTCGGCTGTAAGGATCCTGATCCTTGCAGTGTTCGAATTCTAGAGGAGCTGCCAGAGACGCTGGAAGGCAGGCCATACAGCGACTATTTCAGTGCCTTGGACCGCGCCCAGGGCTGATGGAGACCATAGTAGAGGCGGTTTGCAGGCACGCACAGGAACGGCCAAGTGGTGTTGCACTAACCGATGGAGATGAGATTCTAACCTGGAGCGAGGTTCGCAGCTGGATGAACTCCGCTGCAGGGTGGCTTTCAACCTTGGGGCTTGAGAGAGGTGAACTGGTTCTCGGCTGGCTCCCAAACTGCCTCGAATGGCACCTGTTGCGCTTGGCTTGCGAAAGAACCGGACTTTTCTGGGTTCCTGTTCCCACGAGCCAGGGTATGAGGGAGCTCAGATCGATACTTGACCGGACCAAGCCGAGCGTTTTGGTGACGAAGGGGCGCTTCAGAGATCATGAATATAGTGCAGAAGCCGACCAGCTTTCTAGCGACCTGGGAATAAGTCCAATCCGAATCACCCTCCCTGACGATGGTCTGTTGACACTGAGCGGCACACCTCCAGATGAAGCCGCAGCACTGCATCTTGATGAGTGCGCTCATGCTTTGCCGACCTCGGGGACTGAGGGAATTCCAAAGCTGGCCGTCTACACCCTTGCCGCAGCCTTAGAGCGAGCTCATGCACAGTCGAGGCTCTTGGAGCTTTCCCCGGACGATGTCATCTTGGTGCTTTCCCCTGGGACGGGGCCGGCAAGGGCTGCTTGGCTGGCTGCCCCCATTGCCGGCTCGTGTGTTGTTGCCATGCCTCGATTTGGGACCGATTCAGCTCTGGCTCTGGCCGAAAGGCTGCGTGCGACAATGGTCTGTGGCACGCCTGCCCAGCTTGCCATGCTTGCCGCCAAATTGGACAAGGCAGATCTTTCATCTCTTCGAATCTGGTACACAGCTGGTTCAGTTGTGCCTCCCACGCTCGTAGAGGACCTGGAAACCAGGACTTCGGGCATCGTGATCTCCACGTATGGTGGTTCAGATTTCGGGGGCTGGTCGTCGGCAGATCTTTCCAGCTCCCAGGAGGTCAGAAAGAACACTGTTGGACGTCCGAGGGGAGGCACGGAGTTCAGAATCTTGGACGATAGTGGAAATGACGTAAGTCAAGGCTCAGATGGCGAGCTCATTGGGCGAGGGCCCTGTGCAGTCAGTGATTTTCTGGGAGACGAGGGTCGCAAAGCGTGGAGAGATGGATGGTTCCACACCGGCGACCTTGCACGCTTTGATGAGAATGGCAATCTGGTGATTGTCGGCCGCCTCAAAGAGGTCATAGTGCGTGGAGGTGACAAAGTCAGCCCGGTGGAGGTTGAAGCCCTTCTGAGGACCCATCCGAACGTGGCCGAAGTTGCTGTGATAGCAGTTCCCGATCCCGTTCTCGGAGAGCGCATCTGCGCCTGCATCGTCCCATCTTCTAGCGATGATCCTCCCGATCTCGAAATCCTAAGAAGTCATCTCTTGGGCAAAGGCTTGGCAAGGTACAAGTGTCCTGAGCAGGTGGCAATCGTCGACACAATGCCGATCGTTGGCGACAAGATAGACAAGGTCAGCTTGTCGAGGCTTGTTGGATCAGCCAGCTGAGCTGATCCAATATTGGTTGTACGCCCGGCATGGGTGATCGATTGGAGGTGAAAGTCCTCTAGGGGAAGCGGCGATGCTAACCCTGAGCCGGAGGCAACTGCGTCACTGCGAAGTGGGGTGGGAAGGAAGCCCGAGGCGAGACC
>JAJZBG010000096.1 GCA_021799035.1 Actinomycetes bacterium
AACAAAGTGCGGCTTCGACAGCATTTAGTGGCACAGCAAGGCACCAGGCGCGGCCCATCCCAAGCCTCAGACACAGTGCAGATGCAGCTTCAGGATGATGCCAACCTCCCGAAAGCTTTGATCGCCCTAATTCAACAAATAACCGGGCTAGCTAGCTCTTGGCAATCATTGGCGGCCGACAAGCCAGTAAGACGCGGCACCGACGGTATTGGCGGCACTGGCTAGTTTCCAGATTCCCTTGCGACCCCGGATTCTCTCTGCTGGCCGCCTATTGATATCACGCCATGTGAAAACCACCGCAGCGATTTGGAAAGGCAGATAGATAAGTACAGGCTTTAGGCTCTTTTTCATCACGCGACCTCCACGTTTCTCTTGATCCTCGAAGAGGCTTCTAGGTCACAAATGCCATGCAAACAACTGCCAGCCATTGACTTGCTCTTTACGATCCTAGCTCGCTACACATGCAAACAACCATCGCCCATGTCGAGAAGATGGCTGCTTCAGGCGACGCTACGAGCCCCGCTAATTCCAGTTTGATCTGCATAAAACACGTCAGCAATGCTCCCCTGAAAGGTGCTCCACATTGCCTTCGCCACTCTCGGGTTGGGAGCTTCCAGATGGGGAAAACCTCCTACCGCGACTGGTGATCACCGATTCAGTGGCTACACGCTGAAATTTGTCGACATTGCGTGAAATATCTGGAGGCTCCGGCATATGATCACACCCATGTCACAATGTGCCTTCGGCGCACCGGCGAATCAGGTCCGGCGGGAGATCCTCTCCTTCTTGCCCAAAGATAACCGCATCGTTGCCAACCTCGCTCGAGCGTCCACTCTAAAAAGGTTGCCGGCGTCAGAACATCTGGCACACCTTCGGGTGTAAGGCCTGGTCCGAGAGGAGCCTCGAAGCCACCGGAGGTTTGCGACCTATTGCCAAACCAGCTTCAAAGCTTGCAAGCTGGCTCAGCCCATTCGAAAGGAATTGACGCCATCACGTGGGTGAGGTGCGTAACATGCACGGAAAGGAAGCCGAATGAAGTCCAACGATGTGCTCAAGTTCAATCAGTTCATTGCACGCTCGCCTTAATCAGTGTGGCGCGCCCTGACTGATCCCGGTCTTCTAGCTAAGTGGTGGGTTCCTGGCGACATCAAACCAGTAGTCGGTCACAGGTTCACCTTGGATCTCGGACCCTGGGGTACACAGCAGTGCCAGGTCCTTGAGGTCGAGGAAAAAGCTCTTCTCAGCCACACCTTTGCAGAAGGGCTCTTGAATGCCAAGATAGTTTGGTGCCTGGTTCCCGAAGGCAGCGGAACAAGGCTCTTCTTGGAGCATGGTGGCTTCGACACCGACACCCCTCAGGGAAAGCAGGCATTCGACGGGATGGGCAGGGGCTGGCCCTCAGTAATTAATCGGATAGAAGATGCCATGACGGAACCGAGGAAGTCCCAGCAATAAACGACTTGGACTGTCCGGTTGCATGAGACGTTTGGATCATGCAAAGGCGAATTCAGCGCCTTCGATCATTACATACCCAGCTGCTCATCTGCTTCGTCACGGTCATCTGGCGCAATTGTCCGAACACGGCAACGAATACTTGCCTTTGAGCCCGCGCCCAATCAAGAAAATAACGGCGTTCCAAGATTTTCATCGCAGACTCTGTCGCGTGGGCTAAGACTGGTCTAACTTACAAATACCAGAAAAGTTCCTCGTTGAGAAGAGAAGAGATGACGAAGATCACTGAAACGGTTGAACTACGCCTTATATGCGTACCCACAGAAGACCAAGACCGCGCAATCGAATTCTATGAGATGCTGGGATTTGAGAAGCGCACCGACGACCCTTTTGGAAATGGCTACCGCTGGATAGAGGTTTACCTGCCTGGGAATGCCACCGGGATCGCGCTGACCCCTCCGCCACCAGGTCAAAAAGTCATGCCAACGCTGACCGGAATTACACTGGCGACCCAGGATATAAACGCCGCGCATGCCGAGCTCAAATCTCTAAATGTGGACGTGGATGCCGAAGTGTCAAGAATGGGAGATCCGGTTCCTCCCCTCTTCTGGTTTCGAGACCCAAGTGGGCACACGCTTATGATGGTCCAGCGAAGCTGGTAACGAACCGCCAGACTTCCTGACGAATAGCCAATCCAGATATCCCTGCTTTGGCTGAGATGACCTTATAAGTAGCTGTATTCGATCCAGCTTTACGCAGGTGACAGCGAGGCTAGGACGACTGCCTTTCGAGCGTCACCGCTAGCGCCCAAGTGAACTCGGATCTTCATTCGCTCCAGCATCGCCAACATGCCTGGACCCATGTGGTCTGCGACTACAGCTTCCACTAAATGGTCACGCATGAGTCGAGCCACATTGGCATGGTGACGAGCCTCGGTGGATATCTCGTGAAGCTGCCCCCAGTTGACCTCTTGCTCTTCCCAGCTCTTGATCTCACCATTGTCAACGTCGGCAAACGCCAGTCGCTCGGCACGGCCCCACCGTGGATCGACGACACCGTCAGCTGCAATCGGGACACATACTCGCATATGCTCCACCTCAACTTTCATTTTCGTCACTTTTGCTCTCGAAGACGCTCACCAAGTTCCACACTTCCAGGTAGACCCGTCGACGCCTGCCCGCCCGAGTTACTTTGCCTGCCTTTTTGCGGACCTTTCACTGCAGATCTTTCATATAGGTGCAAAAAGGAGGAGACGATTTCGTAGTTCTTTTTGAGCGCCTCTACCCATGAGTCGAGAAGCAGTACACCTGAGTCAGTGATTTCATACTTGCGCCTGTGGGGTCCAGAGAGGCCATCTTGCCAAGCAGACGTGACCACGCCATCTGTCTCAAGGCTGCGGAGAATCCGGTACAGATT
>JAJZBG010000041.1 GCA_021799035.1 Actinomycetes bacterium
CTGGGAGAAACTCGGACTACAAGGATTCGAGCAGTGTTGGAACCGTCGTCGGTTATTTTGACGAACCGCCGGATGCGGGCCCGCATGTCCGGTGATGTGGGAGGGGGCTGGGTGACCCAGTCCCCCTACCCAATTCAGTGCTCGTTGATCAAATAGCGGCAAAAGAGGTAGTTGTCGACTTCGAAAAAGGACGCCAGTGTCATCTCAATTGGAGCAGCGTCTCCAATGTCAGCAAAGCCAGTGGGTGAGCCGTTCCCGATGCGCGGAGAGATAGTGAGGCAGAGCTCGTCGACAAGCTTCTCTTTGAGTAGTTCGGAGAACAATCTCGATCCCCCTTCGCAAAGTAGAGTCGTGGCGCCCTGAGTTCGGAGGTGCGCCAGAAGCTCAGATAGCTCAACAGAGGTGTCGCCGAAAGCCATCACATTCGCATGCTCAGAGATTCTCTCTATTGTTGCCTTATTGGCTTGCGCAGTTCGGGTGCTTGTGGCGATAAGCGGAGGCCGGTGCTGGTCGAAGAACTCTGCCCGCTCGTCCAAGTCGAGTGAGTTGGTTACTACCACGAGAAGCGGAGGTTTTGCCTCTGGGGTGCTTGGCTTGGGGGTCGAGTATTTCTCGATCCGAGCAGTTGATGCGCCAACGAGTATTGTGTCGCAGTTGGCTCGCAAGAATTCGAAGACCTTTCGGTCAGGGGGTCCTGAAACCCCCATGCTCTTTCCCTCCATCTTTATGACACCGTTCGGAGTGGTCGCGAAATTGGCTTTTACCCAAGGTCGTCGGGCCGGAATTCTAGGTGGCGGGGGATACGCCTCAGCTAGGTGGGCCTTATCCAGTGCCACGGTCGTCATGGCTAGATTCTAAGCCACTGGAGCCACGCAGCGGTAGTCATTGGAGAGTCTTCGATTTCACGAGCTTGCGCTTCCCGGAATTTGTCGATTAGCTGGGTTACACTGTTGACGTCGCTTGGTGCGCCAAGAGTTGACGATATGGGCATCTCAGTCCAATGGCCCAGGAGGAAGCAGGAAATGATCGAGTTCAGCGAAATAGACCTTGGAGCTAGAGCTCCGGATATCTCAGATGGGGGCAAGTGGAAATCGGTTCCACTTGTGCAAAGGGTTGATCCTCTGACCTTGAAGACTTGCAGGATTCTGACCGGAGTCAAGTTGCAACCGGAAAGTCCTCCTGATCTGGCAGAGATAACGGATTCGGGGGGTTTCTGCCCGTTTTGCGAAGATGTATTCGAGCGAGTCACCTTTGAGTTCGAGCGTGACGTCATTCCCGTGGGCAGACTCCGGAAGAACAAAGCGGCGATAGTGCCAAATATCATGGCATACTCGGGTTACTCTTCGGTGGGAATCTATGATACGACGAGGCATTTCATCAAGCTTGGTCAGTTCACCAAGGAGCTATTGACTGATGCGCTTTCTCTGATGGTTGAACATGCCAAAGCCGTTCGCCTTGCCAGACCCGATCTAGCCTGGTCGTCAATAAGCGCCAACTATCTCCCCTCCTCGGGATCGTCAGTTGTGCATCCCCATCTTCAGTCTTCCCACGATTTTCAACCGATGCTGGGTCAAAATGAGTGGGTAGAGGGGGCGAAGAGGTACTTTCATGAGACATCTAGGCCGTACTTCGACGACTTGGTGAGCCAGGAGAAGAACAGTTCCCGTTACGTGGGAACGACGGGTTCAGTCACCTGGTTGACTCCTTTTGCTCCAAGGGGATTTCAGGAAGTGTGGGGTGTGTTTAGTGACATTGGAGATATCGTTCAACTAAGTGATGAGAATACCTCTGATCTTGCCGAAGGGATGATTCGAGTCTTCAAGTACTACGACGCGCACAACTTCTCCGCATTCAATTATTCTCTGGTTGGGGGTGGTCCGGAATCTTCGAGCATGGGGTTCAGGTTGGTCTTTCGAATACTTGTCAGGTCCAATCCCGATAGGCATTACCGCAGCGACGTCACCTATTTCGAGCGCCTTCTTGAAGAGCCGCTTCTCGACGTGTCCCCTGAAGAGGTAGCCAAGGCTGCCCGAGATTATTTCAATTAGCTCTTTGGACTCGAGGATCTCTGGCCTTGCGCTGGGCCGTATAGCGAGAGTACGCAAATGCAGTGAGTGCCAGGGCGGTAGCCAGATACATGTAGGCGAGAGCTGGGCTGTCCGTTCCGGCGAACACGGCATGAATCCAGATCAGCCCTAGTGAGATCACGCTGAATCTGTGTATGTTGAGCCATCCGCGCTTCCCGAGCCCTATTCTCAGGCGCGCTGAAAGGCCGGTTAGCAGAGCTGCGTAGAGTCCGATAGTCCCCAAAGCGACGGCCAATGGCCTGTAGCCGGACCTGAATGGTATGAAGGCTCCAACCAGTCCGACATTGGCATAGCTATCGAGAATGATGGTCATGATATGTATCGAGGTGAAACTGAGTGTGAATATGGCGAGAAGGGTGTGGAACCGCATCCGAGTCACAGGGTGTAAGAGTTTGAAGCGATGCTTCCAAGGATGAGATAGCAGGATGCCGGTCATTGCCAAAAGCCAGAAAAGCAGGTACGCGGTTATGCCGCTCGCACGGGCAAGGAGCCAGGGCGCCATTTTGGCCTGTTCGAGCGCGCGAGATTCGAAAATTGTTAGCAGATAGCCAATTCCAATTGCATTTGCGGTGACTATCAGCAGCGTGAAAAGATCACCCATCAGCGAGTGGGCTTCCTCTTCATACTCGTCTATCAGGGTATCGTTGCTGGGTGACTGTGGCTTAGGCAACATTCATCCCTTCAATTGAAACCTTTGAAAATCTCACAATGACCCGTTTCTCCAAATGATGTGGTTTTCAATAAGAGAGTTCGTGACAGTCTCGCCATTATCGGTCACCCACACAGCTGCTTTGCCCACGGATTCGGAAAATTCTCGAATGTTTGATCTGCCAATCAAGAAAAGAGACTTCGACCAGACCTCCGCTTCAGCAGGATCTTGGTCCACGACTGTGACAGCCGCGAGTCCAATCTTGCCGGGTTGGCCTGTCTTGGGATCGACGATGTGATGCCTCAGAGCCCCATTTCGCCACCAGCTTCGCACGGCAATCGAAGAGGTGCAAACAGCCGCGTCGGAGAGGCGCAGCACCATGACTGGGTCACCGTCAGGATTGTAAGGATTCTGAACCCCTATGTTCCATCCCTGACCGTCGGGCCCCTGCCCTGAACAGGCGCAGTCACCCCCAGCTTCAATCAAGAAATCGGCTTGTTCAGAATCGATGGCTTGCGATGACCATCTCAGTGCGAGCCCCTTTCCGATCCCCCCGAGATCGATCGGCAGCTTGCCCACACGGACCCTGGCATTGGCCTCGAACTGGGGGTGCCACTCTGCAAGCGGCTTGCGCTCCCGTTCAACCGAGCTTGACTTCGCGTCTGGACGCCTAACAGTCCAAGACTCCTCATAACCCAGAGAAACGAGGTCGTTCAAGATTCGGGGATCGAAGAGGCCTCGGGTTTCCAGGTACGCCGAGTGGGCCTCCCGGATTGCGGCGAAGCATATTGGCGTTACCGCATGCCAGTCATCAGGCGCACTGTTGATCTTTGACAGGTCGCTGGTCTGATCGAATCGGGAACAAGACCTTTCTGTCTTGGCGAAAATAGAGTTAATTGTTTCCAGGCTCTGGTGCGGTGGTTCACTTGTGGCGTTAGGGCAGATCGAGACTGTGACCGAGGTCGCCATGGAACGAAATGAACTGATGAAAGCGGGGATAGGGCTTTCATCGAAGAGCACGTGAGGCCCCGGTTGATGCGTGCGTGGGTGGCGGAGCGGTCACTACGGGCTTTGGAGAGATGAGAGGGGGCCTGGAAGGTGGCGGAGTCTGTGGAGTCGATTGGGCACTGGACTGGTTCGGACCTGGGGCTCCTGTGGATCCGACCAACTTCTGGATCTGGCTTTCCAGCCTTGCGATCTGACCTTTGAGATCTGCGATCTTCTGTTGCTCGATCAGCTGATTCTTGCTAATAGTTGAGGGAGTGATCGACGTTGTAGTGGTTGACTCCTGTTCGATCTGGCTGTTGGACGAGGTGTTTGACATCGGATAGCTGCGGTTGATCTCTTTTGCCACGTAAATGGTTGAGATCACTCCGATTCCAGCCGAAAGAGGATACAGCACTACCAGCGGAACAAACTTTCTGAGTTTGGTTTGCTGTTCCTTTGAAAGTCTCATCCGAATTGTTGGCTAGTTGTCAGTTTTGTTAACGTGTTTTGAGCTTCCGCCCGATGATTCTCCGCCAGTGGCCACGTGATTTTTCGAATCGTCGGAAGATCCATCGTCGGACTTGACGGAGCTTGCGCCGGTCGTAGCGCTTGTCGGAGGGGCCAAGCTCGTAGTGGTAGCATTGCTGTTTGCATTTTGGACTGCAGCTGATTGGAGGGTATTGACTAGCGTCGACTTTGCAGAATTGAGTTCTTGCTGCAATTTGGACTCTTCGTTCGAAAGTTGCTGAATCTCTGAAGCCGTTGTGTCCTGCGTGGTTGTCGTGGAAGAGGTGGTAGTTGGGACGACCTGGCTTGTTGGAAGAGATGGTGGTGCAGACAACGTGACCGCATGTATTGCAGTGGCAGATCCTGCCCCAATTCCCACTGCAGCGGCCAACTTTATCAAACTAGCTCTGGACAGCAATTTCAACCTCCTAAGTCAGTGAATACAGTATCTCGGACTCGAGCCATCATTTGATTATGCAGGGATGAGAATTTTCTAATGATGATTCCGGCTATGAGAATGGCTTGGTCTTTCGCCTCACTGATCGGAAGTCTGCTGCATTCTCAGCTTTTCTTCCAAAGGGCGTCCCAGTTAGGATCATTTTTCAACATGAAAATGCTAGGCGCCCTAAAGTTGGCTGATGCTTAGAGGAGATGTCGCCACCCCTGAATGTGCAAATTCCACTCAATTTAGATAGATTTCTCGCCGTGTTGGGGAAGTGTTGCTCAGTGCGAGATTGTAGTGTGCTTCAGCTCGTTGATCTCTGGATGATTGGCTATGCTGTCGACAATCTTCTCTATATATTCTACGGAGGCCAGCGGATTGCCGTCGGCGCGCTTCATCAGACGGACGAAGGCCGCCTTTCCGTCGACGAAGATCGTTGGCACTCCAAATACGGAATACTTGGCAACTGAGCCTTCATGCTCTCTGCGGTACTCCTCTAGCGGCCAGCCCAGTGCAATTTCACCAAAGATCGACTGCGGATCGAGCCCGACTTGTTCAATCGCATCTTCTAGAACTTCTCTTTCGCGAAGGTCTTTTCCCTGGTCATGCCTCATCGAGAAGAGTAGAACGTGAAACTGCCAGAATTGCGATGGATACTTGTCCTTGATGACGATGCCTACCTGACCGGCAAGGAGTTCGTCTGCTTTTGAAGGGTCTTCCCATGAGGGGGGATCGCCCTCTTCCGTGTGTACCTCGGTCAAAGAAAAAGGAATGAAGTTAACCTGCCAGTTTGCTCCATGCTGTAACCCGACAACTACGTGTTCATTAATTATTCTTGCGAACGGACAGCGATAGTCCCAGTTGACGTCAAACTTTATAGATTCCATGACAAATACAACCACATGAGACTTGCATCAATTCCACCAAAATTGACTGACTAGCTTTTGCTCAGTCAAGTTGGAGCTGTTCCAAAGCAACTTGTGCAGATTCAAGGACTTCATGGTCCCGTTCGTAGCTAAGAGCGTTTTTGGCCAGGTGAAAAGGTACCCAAGCTATGGAGTCAACCTCATCGTTGGGAGTGAATTCTCCGTCAGAAGCGACCATGAGCCAGTAACGCACAAGTTTCGATTTGCCGGAAGCATCTTCGTAAGCAGTTGAGCTGATCTCCTGCAAAGGACGGCATTTGTAGCCAGTCTCTTCGAGGACTTCTCTCAGCGCTCCGTCCAGCGGCTCTTCATCTTCGTCCTGCTTGCCCTTTGGAAAGCTCCAGTCGTCGTAGCGCGGCCTATGGACAAGAGCACAAAAGTAGTCTTGTTCCTCGTGTCCACCTTTTCGGATTACTACGCCTCCGTTTGCGAGAATTTCGTGATTCGACTTCATATTTTCCAATCTAGTCGCGGAACAGGTTGCGAAAAAGCTTCGCAAATATCCATCCTACGATGAGGCCGCCGACAACGTCGGAGGCATGGTGAATCTTCACATGAATTCTGCTTGGTGCAACGATCAGGGCGATGAGAAGGTACAAGGGAGCAAGGCAGTCGTTCTCTGAAAGGAATACGTAAGCGCATACTGCAGCGCTGGAATGGCCGCTCGGGAAAGAAGAGGTCAACGGCTGGCGAAGCGGGAGAGGCCTTTCACCCTCGAACGATGGCCGTTGCCTTCTGAAGAGGCTCTTTACTCCCAGATTTACAACCACGGACTCTGCTGCCAGGGCGATGGCAGCACGTTTAGCCAGTTTCGCCTGCTGGTCTGACCGCAGAGCTTTAATGCCGGCAAGAAGGAACCAGATGATCGAGTGGTCGGCTACTGCTGAAGCTGAGTAGAAAAGCCGGTCAAGCCATACGTTGCCTCGAAGCGGTTCAAACAGGTCATCAACAGCTTGGTCAAAGCGTGAAATTGCCTCTCGAGCTGCTAGGGGATCTTTGAGGAATGCTGCCAACTCCTTCAATGACAGCCGGTATTTTTCCCGATCCATTCGTTAGACCCCTGAGCAAAGCTTTACAAGTGATTGTGGCAAAAGACTATCAGTTATCGACTCAAGACATGCCAGCGAAAGTTCATGGATTGCTTACTTTGGTGCAAGCTGCTCAAGCGTTATTCGCCTGGATGAGTCGGACAGAGGACCTTGAAGTTGCAGTACCCGCAGAGTCTTGAGGGCTTGGGCCTGAAGTCATCTCTTTCGCAGGCAGTTCTGACCGCTTTCCAGATAGCGCCTGCTTTGTTCAGAAGTGCCGATAATGATTGCTTGCTTGGCTTTGAAATGATTCTCGTAGCATCGCGAAGGTAGACAAGCTGCACGGTATCCGGAACGACATGGAGGACCTGTTCGCAGAGGAGAGCGTAGAAGTATACGCCGGATAGGCGGTCGTGTTCCTGCATGACGCCTGGCATCCTGCCTGTTTTGTAGTCCGTAACCGTAATGGTGCCGTCAGGGTTGAGATCCAATCGATCTATGATGCCCCTCAAGGTCATGTCACCAACGTGAGTCTCAAGCTGCAACTCGGTTCCAAGGGCTTTCACCTTCTGAGGATCTTCAGCTATGAAGTCCTGTTCGATTAGGAAGATAGTGTCTCTGGCGAGCTCGTCTAAGTCGACTGAGCCCTCGCATTCCTCCAGGTAGTCAAGCTCGCCACTGATCTTAGCTTCATCCCAGACTTGGTGAAATATCTCTCTGGCAACGTCGATCGTCCTACTTTGGGGAGGGAAGTCAAAATAGAGTCGATCTAGGCATCGATGGGCTAGAGTCCCCTTGAGTGTGTGCGAGTTGATCGGTTGAGGTACGTGATCGATCACCGAGAGGCGGAATGCGTAGGCGCATTCCCTAAAAGACGACACTTTTGATGGTGTCAACGAACTTGGTACTGGCAAACTCATCTGTCTACGCGCTCTGCTCTAGTCACGAAATATAAAATGTGAACGATTAACATTCAGCATTCTACTAAACATTATTCAAGGTTCTAAACCCCAGCGCAAGAAAAAATGAACTTGTGGCAGATGCGCCCGCGCTTTAACGAGATGCCACTGGCAGTGGCCTTTGAATCGGTCTTGAGTTTCAGCGTGTTAGCGGAAAAGAGAATGCTCTGGCGATTTGGGTCGCCTAGAGCTCAGAAGTGATCTCTTTCCACCATCTTGACGCGCTGGGTTTCCACTGGTCTCGAAGCTCTAGGAACAGCCGTGCCGCTTTTGTTCCAACCCAGTCGACCGGTAGAAGCTCTTTGGGCAGGTCGGGATCGAGAAGTGGAAGCCTTCTCCAATCGTTGACCAGTCTCGTGAGCTGAACAAACGCATCTTCATCGCTCTGAGGCATGTTTCCGAAGTGGTTGATCTCGAAGTGTTCGTACGCAGCTTCAACGGTCGGGAGGTCCCAAGCTTCTGCTGCAAGGTCGGTGAGTTCCCCCACGTCCGCGAGGTTGCCGATGAAGATGTGCGCAACTTCGCCCAGGGATAGCTCTTCGAGGACACTCTCAGCCTCACCAAGGCGATCTGTCCACGGACATATCCACACTCCTGCATTCAGAAGAGCGAAGCCGGCCCATCCGAGCTTCACCCTAAGGCTATACCTGGCATCACGGCGTGCTTCAGGAATCGCAATGAGAATGATGATCCACTTTTGATCCCACTCCCGCTCTCTGGTATGGAACGAGTAGATTCTCTGGCTTCCTTCGCGCAGGAGGGTCCTTGCTCTTGGCGTTAGGTGCCAGCGTGTTCTGCGACCAACCTTTTCAGGATCTAAAAGTCCTTTTGCCGATGACCTTGCAAGAGTTTGCCGGACCGTCTTTTCATCGACCCCAAGTGCACCAAGGGCGGTGATGAATGCATTTGTCCAGATTGGCATATCCTGCTGCACCGCAAATTCACCGAGGACCGTCAAGAGGTAACTTCTTGCACTCGGAACCCCGAGGGCCTGGTCTCGCTGGACTTCAGCCCTCCTATTCATTTCGACTCGAGCATGCGTTGATTTTTCAGGCACGATCCATTATCTCCGACGCGAGGTGAATATGCATAGTTTATCCTACTGAGAAAAAAAGTTCTACGATCGGTTGACAAATAGCATAACGCTTGTAGAATTATGAATCAAATACGAATTTCAACTAGTGAATAGGAGACCGTGTGACATTGAAGCAGCAGGTCAACTTTGACACTGACCCCAAGTCCTATAAACACTGGGAGCTCGAACTTGATGATTCCGTAGCCACCCTGAAGATGAAGGTCAATCCAATTGCGGGTCTGCGGGACGATTACGAGCTGAAGCTTAACTCATATGACCTCGGCGTGGATATCGAGCTTTACGACATAGTCCAGCGGATCCGTTTCGAACATCCTGAGGTCAAGGCGGTAGTTGTAACAAGTGCAGATGAAAAGGTATTTTGCGCTGGAGCCAACATTCAAATGCTTGCTGGATCCACGCACCATCACAAAGTGAATTTCTGCAAGTTCACGAACGAGACCAGGAATAGCATCGAGGACTCAACCGAGTTCACAGGGACGGCTTGGATTGCGGCGGTCAATGGAACGGCAGCCGGCGGTGGCTACGAGCTTGCTCTGGCATGTGATGAGATAATCCTTGTCGACGACAAGTCTTCAACGGTCTCTTTCCCTGAAGTTCCGCTCTTGGCAGTGCTGCCGGGCACCGGAGGGTTGACGAGAGTTGTAGACAAGCGTCACGTCCGGCGCGACCTTGCCGACGTCTTCGCTGTCAAAGCGGAAGGCATCAAGGGGGCTCAAGCTGTCAAGTGGGGGCTCGTCGACGAAGTTGTGCCAAAGAGCCGATTCAACGAACATGTCAGAGAGCACGCCCTCAAGCGTGCGGCAAAGTCAAGCAGACCTTCGAACGAGAGCGGAATTGCGTTGCTGCCGCTTGAGAGACAGGAAGACGAAGAACGGCTGTCCTACCCTCATCTGGACGTTCGCTACGATCGAGAACTGTCAGCCGCGTTCTTCACAATCAAGGCTCCCTCTTCGAGCGGCGTTACAGATCTTGCAGAGCTGAAGGCGCAGGGCTCATCATTCTGGCTTCTTGCGCTTTGCCGAGAACTCGACGACGCTGCGCTGAGGCTGCGCTTCAACGAGCCTGAGATCTGCAGCTGGGTGTTCTCCTCAACGGGAGACCCGGAGGCAGTGCTTGCGACGGACAATCTGCTGCGCGACAATCCAGACGACTGGCTGGTGAAGGAAATTCGCCACTACCTCAAGAGGACTTTCAACAGACTTGAGCTTTCATCTCGCACTCTGGTCACACTCATCAAGCCAGGTAGCTGCTTTGTGGGCACGCTTGCCGAACTGGCGCTGCTAGCCGACCGCTCTTTGATGCTGGATGGAACCTTCTCAGACGATGACTCGTCCGAGCCTGCATACATGGTGCTAACCGAGGTGAACGACGAGTGGTATCAGATGGTGAACAGAATAAGCCGTCTTGAGAGCCGGTTCTGGGGAAGGCCCGAAGAGTTGGCCAATGTGCGCAGCGCATTTGGAAAGCAGCTCTCTGCGGAGGATTGTGATGCGCTCGGTGTTGTCACTTTCATATTCGACGAGATCGACTGGGACGACGAAGTCCGGATCCTGTTGGAGGAGCAGGCAAGCTTTTCTCCCGACGCTCTCACCGGCCTAGAGGCCAACTGCAGGTTCGTCGGTCCCGAAACGATGGAATCAAAGATCTTTGCTCGGCTGACTGCCTGGCAGAACTGGATATTTCAGAGGCCCAACGCGGTGGGTCCCGAGGGGGCTCTGAAAAGCTATGGAACTGGATCAAGACCAAATTACAATCGAGAGAGGATATGACATCAAGATGACTCAGGTTGATTACGACTCGCTAATACCTAACAACGTAAATCTTAAGGAAGACCGTCGCCTACAGCGTGCATTGGAGTCATGGCAGCCCAAGTTCATCCAGTGGTGGAAGACGCTTGGACCGGTCGCGTTCCAAGACAACGACGTCTTTCTTCGCACAGCTGTTTCTGTTTCCCAGGAGGGTTGGGCCAACTTCGATTACGTCAAGATGCCTGACTATAGGTGGGGCATATTCCTTTCTGATCCTCAGCCAGAGAAGAAGATTACCTTCGGAGACCACAAGGGCGAGGATGCGTGGCAGGAGGTGCCGGGGGAATATCGGGCTGACCTGCGCCGTCTGATCGTTGTTCAAGGTGACACTGAGCCGGCTTCTGTGGAACAGCAAAGGCAACTGTGCCAGACCGCTCCAAGCCTTTACGATATGAGGAATCTCTTCCAGGTTAATGTAGAGGAGGGTCGTCACCTCTGGGCGATGGTCTACTTGCTCCATCGCTACTTTGGCCGGGATGGACGTGATGAAGCGGATGAGCTATTGGAGCGCCACTCTGGCGCCCAGGATAACCCAAGGATTCTAGGTGCGTTCAACGAGCCGGTCACGAACTGGCTGTCATTTTACTTCTTCACATATTTCACTGACCGTGATGGAAAATTCCAGCTTGCCTCGCTCAAAGAGAGCGGGTTTGATCCTTTGGCGCGCACGTGCGAGTTTATGCTCAAAGAAGAGGCTCATCACATGTTTGTTGGCGCAACAGGAATTGGCCGCGTCGTTCAGCGCTCAGTGGAGTTGATGAAGGAGCACAACACCGAAGACATCTCTGAGTTCGGCGGCATAAATGTCTCGACGATTCAGAGGTATTTGAACCTTCACTTCACGCTGTCACTGGATCTTTTCGGGGCCGAGACCTCGACCAATGTCGCCAACTACTTTGCGGCAGGCTTGAAGGGGCGGTTCCACGAAGATCAGAGAAGTGACGACCACAAGCTCAAGGATGCAGCCCGATTGGTGCCTTCGATCAGCAATGGGGAGATTGAATGGAGGGAAGCGCCGGCTTTGACGGCTCTGAACGAAACGCTGCGTGAGGATTACGTCGCTGACTGTGCCAAGGGGGTGGAGCGCTGGAATAGGCTCTTGTCTGAGACTGGTCTAGAACTCAAGCTTCCGCATGTGGGCTTCAACCGCCATGTTGGCATTTTTGCCGGGCAGCCCGTGACTCCAGACGGCCGCCTTGTGTCGCAGGAAGAATACAACGATGGAATTGCCAATGAGTGGCTTCCGTCCGAGGCTGACCGCAAGTATGTTGCCTCGCTCATGAACCCAGTTCTCGAGCCTGGGAAAATGGCGAACTGGATCGCCGCGCCGGCGACTGGCATCCACTCAAAGCCGCTGGACTTTACCTACGTTCGCGCCTAAGATCTCTCCCTAAGATCGCGTGACGGGGGTTCCAATGAAGGACGTTTATAACGCCAGCTCGTGGCTGGTTGATCGCAACCTCGAGGAGGGTAACGGGGAAAGAACGGCGATCAGAACCAATGACGAGGTTATAAGCTATTCGGCTTTGCAAAAGAGCATCTATCGAGTTCAGAATGCGCTCAAAGAGCTCGATACGAGAAGAGAGGAGCGGGTTGCGCTGGTTCTGAATGACGAGCCAGCGTTTCCCGCCTGGTTCTTGGGGTGCATGAGGTCCGGGGTGGTTCCGATTCCACTATCGACCATGCTGACTGGCAATGACCTTGGAGAGATAATCAACGACTCGCTGGCAAGGGTGGTCGTTGTATCTGCCCAGTACGCTCGTCATCTTCCTGAGATCGCCAAAGCAGCAAAGCACCTTAAGTATGGAGTCGTCGTCGGAAGTGAATCGTCAGATGCGGATCTCGAGGTGTCTAACTGGTATGAGTTTCAAGACTCGGCAGAAGCCCCAGTGGCTGACACCAACAAGGACTCCCCGGCTTTTTGGCTATATAGTTCGGGAACAACAGGCTTTCCAAAGGGAACGATCCATAGGCATTTCAACCTTGAGGCCACCGCTACCACTTACGCCAAGACGGTGCTGAATGTGACCAAAGATGACGTTTTTTTCTCGGCTGCCAAGCTGTTCTTTGCGTTTGGCCTTGGCAATTCTCTGACATTTCCTTTTTCAGTGGGTGGATCGGTGATTTTGGACTCTGCGTGGGCGACTCCCCGCGGGGTTGCTGAGACAGCTTCCAAGATGAAGCCGACGCTGTTTTTCGGAAGCCCGGGGCTTTTGGCGTCGATTCTTGACGCTGGGGTTCCCTCGGACTCGTTTTCCTCAGTGCGCCTTGCCGTTACTGCAGGAGAGGCGCTGCCAGGGGAGATCAACAAGCACTTTTCCAGTCAATTCGGGTTTCCTGTTTTAGATGGAATCGGCTCGACTGAGGCGCTGCACATCTTCTTGTCAAACCGTCCGGATGATGTTCGCTACGGCACTTCCGGGCGTCCTGTCGAGGGCTACAAGCTCATGCTCTTGGACGACGAGAACCGCGAGATAGCAGATGCTGATGTGCCAGGATACCTCCACGTCAGCGGAGAATCCACTGCGGTCGGATACTGGTGCAGGACGGATGCCACCAAGAACGCTTTCAGAGGTGAGTGGCTGAGGACTGGCGACGTCTATGTAAGGTCAGAGGATGGCTACTACCAGTTCTTAGGGCGCAACAATGACATGATAAAGCTGGGTGGAATCTGGGTTTCCCCTGCAGAGGTCGAAGGTGTCCTTGTCGAGCATCCAGACGTGTTAGAGGCCGCTGTCGTGGGTGGCTATAACGACGATGGGCTGGAGACATCAGTAGCCTTTATTGTTCCCAAAGCGGGGAAGGCGATAGATGAAGCCTCTGTCGAAGCTCACTGCCGTGCTCGGATGGCGTCTTTCAAGAGGCCACGAACTATTGTGTTCGTCACCGAGCTGCCAAAGACCGCGACCGGGAAGATCCAGAGGTACCAGCTCCGTGAACAGATAGCAAATAGGTAGTTGATGCAGACAGAATTTGAACATGCAGTAGTCATAGGCGGCGGGACAATGGGTTCTGGAATCGCACAGGTCCTTATCGAATCCGGGATTTCTGTTGTTCTAGTCGAAGTTGACGAAAGGCGCTCGCAAAACGCATCTGATCATGTGCGCAATGATGTGAGGGCAAGGCTCATTTATGAGAATGGTCGTCAGGAAAGCCCAGAGGTGGAGAAGGCGACCGCTGAGGTGATTTCGCGGTTGACAACGTCGGTGGGTCTTCCAAGCCCAGGCGCCTCATGGAGTCCAGACATAGTCGTTGAGACTGTCTTCGAGGACGTTGATGTGAAGTCCGGGGTGCTCAAGGAAGTTGAAGCGACTTATCCAAGTTGCCCTTTGATCGCAACCAATACCAGCTCTCTTTCCATAGATGTGCTGGCATCAAGGCTTTCAAGGCCGCGGAGTTTTGTTGGGATGCATTTCTTTAATCCAGTGCCAAGATCTTCTCTTATTGAGCTTGTCGCAGGTAAAGACACAGCTGCCGAGACAATAGAATCAGCGCAGTCAGTTGTGAGCAAGCTCGGCAAGGAGTCGATACTTGTTCACGATTCACCAGGATTTGCGACGAGCCGGCTCGGCATCATACTCGGAATCGAAGCTATCCGGATGGTGGAGGAAGGTGTTGCTTCCGCTGAGGACATAGACCGGGGAATGGTTCTAGGGTATAAGCACCCCATCGGCCCTTTGAGGCTTACGGATCTGGTCGGTTTGGATATTCGCCTAGCGATCTCGGAGTATCTTGAATCCAAACTAGGATCGAGGTTTGCTCCTCCGCAGCTCTTACGAGACATGGTAAGCCGAGGTGACCTCGGCAAGAAATCGGGCAAAGGCTTCTACGAGTGGTAGCCGAAGACTAATCCGATCTTCGGAGCCTGTGGTCGTTGGAAAGCAGATGGCGTGTGCTTTTCACGGATTGGAGCTGGTCGTCAAGCAAGATAGGTTTACTAGTGAACACTGAAGTCAAGTTTTTTTCTATCGACGGGTTGCAGATCGAATACTACCTGTACCCCTCTTCTCCGGAACGAGAAGGATTTCCAACACTCGTTTTTCTGCATGAAGGTTTGGGGTGTTCCGCGCTTTGGCGTGGTGTTCCAGAGATGATACGAGCACAGCTTGGCGGTCCTTCGATGCTCGTCTATTCGCGTGCAGGGTACGGCAAGTCGACGCCCCTCGAAGGGGATCGCCCTGTCACCTACATGCATGGCGAGGCCTTGGAAACGCTTCCGCAGGTGTTGAAGGCTCTCGAGATAGAAAAACCGATTCTCGTCGGGCATAGCGATGGGGGTTCTATTGCCCTTATCTACGCTGGTGCAGGTTTTCCGGTGAGCGCGCTCGTGCTGATCGCCCCGCACGTGATTGTCGAGGATCAATCCATTAACGGCATATCGGCGGCCCGGGAAACTTTTTTGACTACGAATCTTGCTGAAAAGATGAGCAAATACCACATAGATGCGGAATCAACTTTCTGGGGTTGGAACAGAGTCTGGCTTTCGCCGCCATTCAGAGACTGGAATATCGAAGAGTACCTTCCTTCTATCGACGTTCCTATCTTGGCAATTCAGGGGGACATGGACGAATATGGTACTGTTGCCCAGCTTGATCTGATCGATCATGGTGTTGCCGGAGAGGTCAAGAGAAAGATTGTGGCTGGTGCGAAGCACTCGCCACATCTCCAGTTCACCGATGAAGTCGTTGAGGCAGTGGTGAAGTTCTTGAGTCAGTTCGTAGATGCCTGATTTGCCGAGGAGTTACAGTTGTCCACAGTAAAGACGCAGTATCTGGGTAATGCCATTCTCGTTGGGCTAGACAAGCCTGAGAAGCGTAATGCCATGGACGAGCAGATGATCGACGAGCTGCACGCAGTTCTGGATGACGCTGTTCGGGGTGAGCCGAAGATCCTCGTGCTCCACTCACTGGTAGAGAATGTGTTCGTTTCTGGTGCCGATATCAGTGAGCTTATTAATCGCAATGCGGATAGCGCAATGAGATCAATCAACGCAGGACTGTTCGAAAAGCTGGAGCGGTTCCGTTGGCCGACTATTGCCGTCATTAATGGATACGCCCTTGGGGGCGGTTGCGAACTGGCCATGGCGTGCGACTTGAGGTTGGCATCGCCTAGGGCTCGTTTTGGCCAGCCCGAACTTGACTTGGGAATCCTGGCAGGGGCAGGGGGAAATTGGAGACTACCCCAGCTCGTTGGTGTGGCGATGGCGAGGCGTCTACTGTATACGGGAGAGATAATAGATGCCGAAAAGGCGCTTTCATGTGGTCTGATAGATTACGTGCACGAAGAAGGTAGTCTGATGGAGGCCGCCTTAGAGCTGGCGGAGACCATCAGCAATAGATCCTGGCGTGCACTGGAGCTTACGAAGCTATCCCTGGGACTCAATCGGCAGCCAACCACAACGCTCGATATAGTTGCACAGGCCCTTCTCTTCGAGAGTGACGACAAGAGAACAAGGATGCAGGCGTTTCTGGATCGCAGGAAGAGGAGTTAGGAGGTTCCTACTCCTGCGACTTTCGGACCCGCCAATTTAGTCTTGGCACTCACAGCGATTTGTAGCCTTGACCATGCGTGTAGGTTGCGTGGAGTTGCCGCCTAGATATAATCATGGCATTGAAACGATAGACGAAGTCCTTATGGCGAATGCAGAATTCTATTCTTGCTTCGAGGCCCAGAGCCTCGACCGCATGAGTGACGTTTGGGAGCATTCAGACGAGGTCAGATGCACCCATCCGGGTTGGCCCACTTTGAAAGGCTGGGGAGCTGTCTCGGGTTCATTCTTCAACCTGTTCCAATCGGATTCCCGACTTCAGTTTCTTCTCACTGACACTGAGGTTCGTTTGGAGGGTGATGTTGCTCTCGTATTCTGCACAGAGAACATTCTTGGTCAAGCACTCGGACCATCGGTCTCGAGCCTGAATGTGTTTTGTCGCGATTCTAAGGGCGCGCTATGGAAGCTGATAGCCCACCAGGCATCTCTTGTAAGCGCCTCCTTTGGGTAGCGTAGGCGATTATAAGATCTGCCTGAGTATTTGCGGATCAGCTATTCTTGGATCTTTGATGTGCCGCTAGCCTGACATTGTGGAAAATTTCATCACTTCTTCGGGGTATGCAGCCGTATTCATCCTTATGATTGCCGAGTCTGCTTGTATCCCAGTCCCTTCTGAGTTGATAATGACGTTTGCAGGAGTTCTGGCAGCCACTGGCAAGCTCAACTTGGCCTTAGTCATCTTGATGGGCGCTGTCGGCAATATCGTCGGCGCCTACATTGCGTGGGCAGTGGGGCGTACCGGTGGTAGGGCACTTGTACTGAGATATGGGAAATACGTTTTTCTCAGGGTGCACGACCTGGAAAGGGCGGAGCGTTGGTTTGCCAGAAAAGGGCAGGCAGCGGTATTTTTTGGAAGGCTGCTTCCCGTGGTGCGAACTTTCATATCGCTCCCTGCGGGGGTTGCAGAAATGGAGCCAGTCCGCTTCGGAATATATACCTTCCTTGGATCTGTTCCATTTGTAGGACTTCTTGCGGGAGTCGGCTATGCCGTCGGTTCGAACTATCACGCCTTTGTCAAAGACGTGCAAGATATCGGATATCTGATCGCAGTCGTGGCAGTCGTCGTTATTGGAGCATTCTTTTACAGGAGGATTCGGGCGAACGCTTCCAAAATAGGCGACCGTGTTTAGAGATCTACAGCTAGAATTCCTTGTCGGCAAGAAATGAGATTGCGGGGAGTGGCGCAGTTTGGTAGCGCACCTGCTTTGGGAGCAGGGGGTCGGGGGTTCAAGTCCCCCCTCCCCGACGAGCTCGTCTAATGCTGAATTTGCGGGTGTAGCTCAATGGTTAGAGTTCCAGCCTTCCAAGCTGGCTATGCGGGTTCGATTCCCGTCACCCGCTCTCA
>JAJZBG010000042.1 GCA_021799035.1 Actinomycetes bacterium
GTTCGGTGCCTACGACCTCAGCGGGCTATCCCCGGGTGGCCGACTCTACGCCGACGAGTGGTTCATCGAAGCCTACACAAAGCATGTTCCCGATCGAACGAACCCGGACATATCTCCTCTGTACGGGAACCTTATTGGCTTGCCCCCGATGTTGCTAGTGGTAGGCACTTTAGATGTGCTACTTGAGGATAATCTAGCCATGGCGGCAAGACTGTCTGCAGCCGGCAATGACGTTGACCTCCGGGTCTTTCCTGAGGCGATGCACGGCTTCACTTCCCACCCCACCGCTATGGCAAAAGCCGCAATGGAAGGCATAGAAAGGTGGCTCTCAAACCGGCTGGACTAGCTTCTGGAATCCGCTAGAGCCACTGATGTCGTACAAGGATCCGGCGCTTTTAGTAAGGGCGGTGAACGAGAAGTGACGACGATCACCAAAATCCCAATTCCCTTTCCCGAGGATACGCGGTAAAAAGAGTGACGCGTCCTCACAATTTGAACGCTCAAGCCTCCTTCACCCCGTGTGCTATCATCTCTTGAAGCCTCGATATTCCTCCATAACAATTCCATGTGGAATCAGGGGAGAGTTGTCGAGGATCCCGGCACCGTTGGCTCAAATCATGTATCGGTTGTTTCGATGTCGCCGGTTGCTCGGAGACGTTGGAGCGCTGACATGGCACTCGTCTCTGCCACGGATATCACCTCCGTACGGAGCCGCGACCGGATCCGTGCCAAAGCAACAAGAACAGGTGTTCCAAGAGTTGCGATCATGACTGCGTTTCCCCCAGCCCGGAAGCTATCATAGACCAAAGAAGTGACCAGGTAGAAACGGCCGAAGTGCAAAAGTGCCACACCCAAAGGCATGCCTGGATGGAAGCCGAGTGCCGGTGATGTCTGATAGAACGTCCAGTTCCAGATGTCCATGGCGGCGCCGTAACCGTATCCAGAGATGACGCCCACGCAACAAAGTATGCCCACGTCGTTCCAACCTGGCCGTCCGACGCGCCTTCCTCCTGCCAGTCCTGCAAGAACTCCCACCCAGCCCGACGCGAAGAGCTGGTACGGGAGCCACGGGCCGATGCCTCCAGTTACCAGCGAAGACACCAAGAGAGACAATGCACCGAGCAAAAACCCGTAGCCCGTGCCAAAGATATAGCCACCGCAGAGGATCAGGAGGAAAATCGGACTGAAGCCTCCAATCCCGGTCACTATGGCTGCGCGAGCGACAGAATCAAGTGCGGCAAGCGCTGCAAGCAGTGCCAGGCTGCGAGTGTCGAGTCCACGAGTGAGAATCTCGACAATTACGAGCGCTGCTGCTGTTCCTAGCCCAACCGCGGCTGTCGCAAACGGGCTAGGAGTACCCCAGCCAATGAAGGGCCAAGCGAAAATTCCAGCCCCGATCATGGTCGCAATTACCAGCCCAGCGTGGGCCAAGATCGGTTCCCGATGTCCAGAGCGGAGAACATGCTGTTCAACGGTGAGGATCTGTTCAGATGGCGCCCGGCTCATTACGAAGCTTCCGTTTCAAGGGAGTGGAGTTTGCCGTTTTCCAAATGGAGACGTCGGCCCCCGATTTCGGAAGCCAGCTGGGTATCATGGGTGGCCATCATTACGGTCGTTCCCGCCTGCGCCAGGCAGTTGATTGTGGCTGCCAAAGAAATACGAGCGGCGGCATCCATTCCACGTGTTGGCTCATCGAGCAACGCCAACATCGGCTGTCCCGCAAGCACGGCCGCAATTGCAGCTCGCTGGCGCTGCCCTCCGGACAGGTCGCGTGGATCGCGATCGGCCAGAGATGACAATCCAAGGAGGTCCAACACAGACACGACGTTGCCGGGAGCTTGTGACCAGCGAAGGGTCTGCTCAACCTCCGCACGTACACTGGTTCGATGCAGGAGAACACCTGGCTCCTGGGGAAGATAGGCCACCCTCCCAGGTCGCCGTTCAACGCGACCGGCCAGCGCCGGGATCAGCCCGGCGATAGTGCGGAGAAGCGTTGTTTTGCCCGCTCCGTTGGCGCCGGTCAGCACCAGAACGTCGCCGGAGATTCCCGCCAGCTCAACATCCTCCGCGAGAGCACGCCCAGCAACGCCTAGCGTGACTGCCGAAAGCGAAAAGGCTTCGACTCCATCGCTTCGCGTTTCCCTGGAACGTGAAAACGCGGAAGTTAGTAGATTCTGACTAGAAGGCTCCGCTGAGCAGATCTTTCCTGCATTTAGGTTCACGATATGGTCAACGCCGGTGAAGAGCCCAGGACGGTGTTCAGCCGCTATGACGGCTCGCCCGCTGGCTGCCAACTGAGCCACTACTTGGGCTAGCGCTGCCGAACCAGCTGCGTCTAGTTGTGATGTCGGCTCATCAATGGCCAAGATTGTAGGCTCAGCAGCCAGGACACCCGCGATGGCTACCCGCTGGCGTTCGCCTCCTGAAAGTGTGCGTAGCCTGCGCCCGGCCAAGTTGTCAATCCCCAATTGTTCCAATGCGGTGCCAACTTGGCGCCGTATCGCAGCCGGGGTGAGACCTAGGTTCTCTGGACCAAATGCGATCTCGCGCTCCACTGTCGCTCGCACGAATCCCACCTCCGGCTCTTGAAAGACAAAGCCAACGTGGCGAGCCAACTGGCGTGTCGGTGTTGCGATGACATCCATGCCCAAAACCGATGCACTGCCAGCTATCTTTCCCCCATGGAAATGGGGCACGAGCCCATTCAGCACACGGAGAAGGGTTGACTTTCCCGCCCCCGAATCACCTTCGACTATGGTGAGGCCCGCCCCAAGGATCATGTCGACAGCTTCAAGGGATGGAGGAGGGGAATCGCCCCATGCCGGATAGCTGTATGTCAGCTGTTCAAGGGCAATAAGATCCGACATTGTACTCAGCAAGAGGCGGCTGGCACGAGAAACGCTGCCAACCCGAGGAGGATTGCCGGAGCCAGCGCTGAAGGGGCAAACGACGGTGGTATCGGAGTAGGATACGCGGCCCATGGACTAACCGTTCCTTCCAAGCGAGTTGCAGTTAGAACTGCAAGTGCAAGAAGGGCAAGCGCGCCCACGGCCGCGTTTCTACCGGTGCGGCTTTCTTGCGCTGATTTGGTGCGCGGACCGCTGCCGAAGGCTCTGGCTTCCATGGATTCGGCAAGCTGAGTAGACCGTTCGATTGCACCAAGAATCACCGGGACGGCTAGGTCAACCATTGCGCGGGGTCCTCTGGGCCGCCAACCGCGCAACCGCTGCGCGTCGCGAACGGCAACCACGCTTGCCGCGGTTGCAGGCACCAGGTTAAGTGCTGCACCGAGTGCTGCGCCTGTCCGCTCCAACGGATGGGGCAACGCGTCGACAAGATCGGCGGGATCTATCACGATAGAGAGTGTGGCTGCCACCGAGATGGCAGCGACCATCCCGACAGCGATGTCTGCGCCTTGAGCGAACCCCTCAGCCGTGATTGGTCCGCCAATCAATGGCACCCATGACGGCATTGTGTCCATCACGGTTGCGCCGACGTGGTTGAGCATCCCGTTCACAATCACTGTGACTGCCGTAATGACAGCCAGCCCGATGGCAAGAGCACGCAACCGCCTTTCTGGCGCCTTGCGGCGAAATAGCAGAGCCCAAGCGACGCCCAGAGCCAGTACCTGGGTGACAGGGTCTGTGCCTGCCAGAGTCACGCCCAAGCCTCCGATAACCCAGAGGCACAGAGCCGCAGGCCGCGTCATGCGGTTTTGGCAGGAGGGGGGGCGGGGTTGTTTGTTGGGGGGTCGTACACCAACCCTAAGGAGTCGCCAGCACTGAGCGTGGTGTCGCTTATTCCTGAAGGAGCGCTGACCCACGCTCCTCCGCTATGCGAGACGAACATTGCCCAGTACGGCTTGCCGGGCGGCAGGCACTGGGTGTAATGAGCGGGAACGCCGTCCACTTGGCAGACGGCCAAGCCAAAGCTGTACTTCTGCGTACCAAGCGTCACGTTTGCATCGGAGAGGAGGGTCGTAGCGGAAATGGAGGGCGTCGAGAAACCTACGCATCGCTGGAGAATTGACGATACCGAGGTTTCCACAACGACCCGAGCGTGATATTCTCCCGAAACACCCGTGCATGAACCCGAGGAACCGCCATTGGAGGCAACTTGGGCGGTTGTGGATGGCAAACTGCTGGTTGTTGTAATAAGAACAGTTGTGGACGGCGAATTGGTGGAAGCCGATTGACCAGATGCAGACGCGGAACTGCTTCCACACGCGGTCAGCAATATGGCTGCGCAAAGAAATACTGCGGTGGCTGGACCAAAGGACCGGATTGTCGAAGACTTTCGACGATGATTCTGCTGAAAGAACGACGCGGGTGTCATGGTTTATTCTCCTCTGGGGTGATCTCGCCCCGTTGTCGGGAGGGCAGTAGTCAGTATCCTGACTCCCGGATCAGCACTCTCCTCGACCTTCCAGCCATGCTTGCCGTGGTGTTGATGAGGGTCGCTCCCCGGTCACAGTGGCGGCACCGCGCCGGTCTCGCACCGGCTTCCTGGTTCCACTGCCCCATTTATGCAATTTTCGATTTTAGACGCTAGTGGCATGTGAGATGTGTTCGGCGCTGATAACCCGATAATAAAAACGAGGCATTTCTTGTCATTTAGGCAAATAATGGGTGTTTCATTGGGTTAGTAGTTGCTGCTAAAGATTTTTTTGTCGGTACTGCCTGGTATCGCTACGCTACGGTATAGTACCGTAGTAAAGCTTATGACGGCAAATTAGTTACGCCAAGGAGGAGTCCATGAACCCGGTGTCGGGAGAAGCCAAGGCCGATTATGAGGTTGCACACCGTGGAGGCCGCCACCTCGACCACTCTCGCGATGACGTCTTGCGAAGAACAGCTCTCGAGCTGTTGGCCGAGTTCGGCTTCGACCGTTTTACGATGGACGAGGTGGCAGCCCGCGCTCATGCTGGCAAGACCACCATTTACCGGCGCTGGTCCGGGAAAGCCGAACTTATAGCCGACGCCTTGAAACATGAAAATTGTGCCCTGGAGTTCCCTGACACCGGATCTCTTCGCGGGGATCTCAGCGCCGTCATCAAGACCGTGACTAGCGCCGATGACCAATTCGACGCCCGAGTCACAATTGGAGTAGTCAATGCCGTGGCGCGTGACCCGGAGTTGCGCCTAGTCTTTCGAAACCAGGTACTCGAGCCCCGGATGGAAGCAATGTTGGCAATTTTCAAACGAGCCGTAGATCGAGGCGAAATTCCTGAAGGCCATGACTTGGACTTGCTGGCTTCGTTGGTCCCCGCTCTGATCCTGAAGCACCTTTTAACCTCGGGAGAGTTGCCTGACGCCGAGTTTGCAAAGCGAATCGTGGACCACGTGGTTCTTCCCTTGGCCACCGCCGCACCAGACCGAAGCATAACCGCAACAGACGCCTAATTGGACCACTTAGCTCACTAGGAGACCTTCTATGTCGACCACCAATGGAGTCCAGCACGCCACCAACACAGTAGGGCGCCACCTTGGCTTAGCCTTGGTCGTAATTTCCGCCGCCCAGCTGATGATCGTGCTCGATGCCACCATCGTGAACGTCGCACTGCCCACAATCCATACCGACCTGCACTTCTCGGTCTCGAACCTTGAATGGCTTATTACCGCCTATGCACTGACCTTCGGGGGACTGCTGCTCTTCGGAGGCCGTACCGGTGACCTCTATGGCAAGCGGCGCATGTTCATGGTCGGCATTGGGGTCTTCGCGCTTTCATCGCTCCTCGGCGGTCTCGCCCAGAGCGATGTCTGGCTGATAATCACTCGAGGCCTCCAGGGAATAGGCGGAGCGATCGCCTCTCCTACCGCCCTGTCGCTAATCGCTACCAACTTCCCGGAAGGCACGCCGCGCAATAGGGCTATGGGAGTTTATGCAGCGATGTCAGGTGCCGGGAGTGCCATCGGACTGCTGTTGGGTGGGGTCCTCACCGACCTGGTCTCATGGCGCTGGATCTTTTTTGTCAACGTGCCAATCGCGGCCTTGGTCCTGTTTCTGGCCCCACGAGCGCTCAATGAATCAGCTACCACCTCCGGCAAGCTCGACGTCCCGGGCGCACTCACCGCGACAGCCGGAATGATCTCAGTCGTCTACGGCCTTTCGCACGCCTCCAGCCACAGCTGGGGCAATCCCGGAACCGTCATCCCCCTCGTCTTGGGCGCAGTTCTTCTACTCGCCTTCGGGATAATTGAAACCAAGGCGGAAGAACCCCTTATGCCGCTCCACATCTTCGCCGACCGGAACAGATCAGGTGCCTATGCAATGATGCTCTGCATTGCCACCGGCATGTTCGCTATGTTCTACTTTTTGACCCAGTTCCTCCAGAACATCTTGGGCTGGAGTCCTCTTCGAACGGGCGTAGGATTCCTGCCAATGACCGTCGGTATCGTTATCGCCGCCGGGCTGGCGTCTAGGATCGTCGGCAAGGTAGGCGTCCGCCTGCCCCTGATAATCGGGCCTGCTGGCACCGTCGTGGGCCTCATGTGGCTTTCCCGTCTTGGCGTATCGAGTAGCTACTGGGATGTGTTCGGCCCACTGCTTCTCATAGCGGTTGGGATGGGGCTATCCTTCGTTCCTCTGACTCTCACGGCTGTAGCCGGAGTGCCACACCACGAGACGGGTCTCGCATCAGCACTGCTCAACACGGGGCAACAGGTCGGCGGCGCTCTAGGGCTTGCCGTACTGGCCACCGTGGCCATCGACGTCACCAAGAACCACTTGAGCAACGCTGCAGCTGTCGCCCACGGCCACATCAGTGCAGCAGCGCAAGCCGTCGCCGTAACACACGGCTACACAACTGCGTTCGAGGTGGGAGCCATCGTCGCTTTTCTTGGACTCCTCATCACAATCTTCGTCATCAAGTCGCCGAAGCAGAATCTGGTCAAGGATGCCTTTGAGACCGAGAGTGCACCAGCGACGGGCCTATAGGGAGAGTTGTAATTGTTGAAGCTAGAGATCAGTGTAGGCAGCACTAGAGAGACCTGGTCTGCGGACCTGGTCGTGCCCTGGATCGAGCGTCGGGCACAGGAACAAGGCAGCTTCGATGTGGACGTCCTAGACCTCCGCGACTGGCAACCACCGATGTTTGCGGATCAGTCGTAAGGAGAGGTCTTAAGACCGATAAATCGCGACGGAAGCTAAGGCTTGCCCGAGTTTCTCTAGTAGGAGACCTAGAAGCGCACAGAGAACGGCAGTGAGAGTTCTTTGAACAGCGGGGTATGGATCAACCTAAATCGATCTTTGCAAGTTCCGCAGGAACTCCAATCCGTCCTTATAACCTACGCAAGCGATTCATTGCTGCCAGCAGAACCGCCGGGATCAAGCCTCATGAAGATGGTACCCCTTGGGGTCTCCACGAGCTACGCCATACCGTAGCGACGCACATGCTCGGTGCTCGAATCCAAATTCAAATTGTTTCGTGAACCCTCGGACAGAGCTCAATAAACGTGACAATGGACGTTTACTCACACTTCACCGACCAAGACAGCGAGATGGCGGCTGAGTCAATGAACACGATCGACAGCAGCAAAAAGCGCAAGAAATGAGTAGAAAATCTCCTCCACTACTGTCAAGCCACTGTCAGAAGGAAAACAAAACTGGGGAAGGGCTTGCAACATATAGGCCGTGAACTGCAAATTTCTAGCTGGCGGGGGAGGGCTCGAACCTCCAACCTCCTGATCCAAAGTCAGGCGTTCTGCCGGTTGAACTACCCGCCAATCGACAAAGAGATCCTAGACTGACCTACCCGAGATTGGCGCCAGCCTAGGCTGCGACGGCCTAATTATTTAACCAATTTCAGCGGTTATCCATGCCCGATATACCTGACTCCATGAAAAACCGGCTAGTGTTTTGTTCCCTATGGGATCATTAATTAAAAAGCGCCGAAAGCGCATGCGAAAGAAGAAGCACAAGAAGATGCTGAAGGCAACTCGCTGGCAACGGCGTGCTGCAGGAAAGTAGCCCTGGGGTTCGAGGCGTAGGCCGCCCCAGGGGCAGAACTTCTCACGAATATTTCAAACCAGTTCCGGCAAGGTGGAAGTCTCTATCAGGAAGTAACGACTGCCATCCTTATCAAGTTTCACATATCGAAATCCTTCGGCAGCCGTTGGAACAGATGGTAGCTCCAGATTTTCGAACGTTCCTGCAATAAAGAATGCCGACCCACTTCCCGCCAAGGTTGGGACAACCCCAGATAGTTGGTAGAGGAGATCCTTCGACTCGGCAAGGCGAGGCTCACACAGCAGAGCAGCGACTTCAAGATCATTCAGGCCATCGTGCTTGCTGCCTATAACATCGAATTGACGGTAGACCTCCTTTGTCGAAACCCCAAAAGGTGAAAGAAGAAGTACGAAGGTTTCAAAGTCGTACGGCAGCGGCTCAACGAATTCCCCTACTCCACGAGCGATGGCTCTACCACCTCTAACGCAAAATGGCACGTCTGCACCGAGCTGAACAGCCTCTGTAAGTAGTTCACCACCCCTGAAATATCTAAGTATCGCCGCCGCATTGGAGGATCCTCCCCCTAGACCTGATCCTGGAGGTATCCTTTTCAAAAGACGCACATTCAAATCCCGGCCAACAAATTTGAGAGCCTTAGCCACGAGGTTGGACTCATCGGCAGGTACTGTTCGAAGATCTCCTTCCAGCTTTGCGAGAATCCCCAAAGCGTCTACGATCTCAATTCCGCTCCCATCTGATAGCTCCAAGTTGTCACCAAATGAAAGCGACACCATCTCAGATTCGATCTCATGCATGCCGTCGGAGCGAACACCGGTCACCCTCAGGTATTTCGTGAGTTTTGCAGGTGAGAAGAGCTCAACCTCCATTACTACCCCTTCGTCGTCATCGATGCCTCTGCCAGCAATCTCCACTCCTTCAGCTCAAGGGTTTCAGGCCGTCGCGATGGATCGATGCCAACGCTCTGTATCTCTTCAGCTGACAAAATCGTAGACAGCGTACGCCTGATCATCTGTCTCCGGTTGGAAAAGGCTATCTTTGCTAGAGAAAAGAGCTGCTTGTACGTCTGCTCATCAAGATCAAGCTGCTCCGTAGGTCGTCTTGTTATATGGACCAGGACAGAATCAACGTTTGGCCTGGGGATGAACACCTCACGGGAAACGACCGAGACTACTTTCGCAGTTGCAAAATAGCCAAGCTTGAGCGCAACCTGGGAAAATGCCGATGTTCCCGGTACGGCACACATTCTCTCGCCTACCTCATGCTGGACCATTACTAGCATCTCCACGACCATCATGTGCTGTTCGAGAATGGAGAGCACCAAAGGCGTAGCAATGTTATAAGGCAGATTTGCTACCAGCTTCCAAAATGGAGCAGCTGACAAAATCTTCCTATAATCCGCTTTCAGAGCGTCCGCCAGCACGAGCTCGACGTTGTCAATTCCCCTCTGGCTTAATACCTCGGTTAAGGCTGCAAATAGATACCTGTCCAGTTCGACTGCGACAATTTGGCGAGCTGCAGCTGCAAGCTCTACCGTGAGGGAGCCGACGCCAGGTCCAATTTCAACTACCGAGTCTGAATCTGAAATGTCGGCGATCCTAACGATTTTCGCTGCGACATTGGGATCACACAGAAAGTTTTGCCCAAGAGCACGGCTTGGAGCCAGCCCATATCTTTCTAGAATCTCGATGATCTCGCTTAGTCCCAGACCCAAGTGCCAACCTTCCTCTTGCTACCTGAGCTGAGAATAGCAAGGAAGGAGGCGTAGCTACCACTGCATCCTGATATTTATGACGCCCGTGGCAGTGCTCGCTATTTGAGAAAATGTGCCTTGAGACAGATCTAGCACCCGTCCGCCAACGTACGGTCCCCTGTCTTCAACCCTGCAAGTAGTTGTAGCTCCATTCGCAAGGTTAGTGACGTGCACCACGGTCCCGAACGGCAGCCATGTGTTAGCACACGTTCCAAAGGGAGCGCCGTACCACGACGCCATCCCATACCTGGTGTTCGTGTAGCTTACAACCGGAGTAGCCGGAGCCACATGAGCCACCGGTGTCACGACGGCACGCCACTGCCGCGGTGGAGCCGCCGATGGCGGAGGCGGAGGCGGCAGAACCGGGTGCGCGGGAGCCAGGAGCGTGTTAGGCCGATCCGTCTCTGCTAGAACGATCTGATCTGCCGTAATCACTGAGATCGATTTGTAAGCAAGTGTGCCTGCTACCGGATGCAGCTCCGACGATAGATTGTCCACTATTGTGGTCGAACCAACCGTTTCAGTGGTGGAATTAGCCGGAGCCTCTCCGATCACGAAACTTGCCGTCGTGCCGCTCATCTCATAGGCGGTCAGAGAATTATTGCTATTTGTGCTGATTATCCCATTCAAAATCGTGCTTGAAGAGGAGTCTTTTAAAAGGAGAAGCGGTGCTACTAGTACGGATGCACTCAAACCAAGTGACATCACGAACCTACTCCTCCAGGAGCTTTTTACCCTCAGGATTTTTTCCTTCCACTCGGGGATAGGGCCTCTGGATTTTGGATTTCGTGTCTACTGGCTGTTTGTCGCCCTTCACTATGTCAAAACGCTTTGGACAAATTAGTGCGTTTTCTTTAAAATCCGTTCATTTTCGCGTCATTTTAACGAAAAACACTCGTAAGCTGCGGTGATAGTAGCATCAGAAAACTCTCCAATGCTAAGGCCTTTTAGATTAGCGACGTATTCACCAACGATTCCAACGTACGCCGGCACGTTCCGCTTTCCACGATACGGAACAGGTGCGAGATAGGGAGAATCTGTCTCAATCAAAAGTCGATCAATGGGAGTGAACCTTACGGCTTCTCGAATTTCTTCAGCATTTTTGAAAGTCACCATGCCGGAAAACGAAAGAAACGCACCCATGTCAAGAGCCTTTGATGCCACGGTTTTATCGCCTGTAAAACAATGGAATAGCACCCTGCGTGGAAGCGGATTTCCCCGCAGAATAGCGAAAGTGTCATCCCAAGCATCTCTGGTATGAATCACGAGTGTCAGATCGTAGCGCAGTGCAAGCTCGATCTGCGCAATGAAAGCCGCTTGCTGCGCTTCTCTGGGTGAATGCTCGTAATAGTAGTCAAGACCACACTCTCCAATTCCTACGAGATTCCCGTATCGCGAGGGAGCGTTAAGAGCTGCTAGATGAGCTATGCCTTCCACGCCGGTCATTTTCTCGTTGGAAGCATCGTGCGGGTGAAGCCCAATCGTGCAATAAGCCCTTGGCAGGTCTGTTGCTCCTGCTCCGATTGCAGTTTGAATGCTGGCAGCGAAACCAAGAGCCTGTTGCGAGCTGACTACATCAGTGCCAATGCAAATGAGAGCTTCAACCTGTGAATTCAGTGCGCTTCTGGCAACCTCAAGAGGATCCTCCTCGGTGTGAATGTGGCAATGCGTGTCTATCCACATGGTCTTTACTCTTTCACGAATCTAGATACAGTTTTCTAGACAGCTATTTACGTCGCGGAAACAGCGGCTCGCCTTTTTCAATCTTCTTCTGCGACTGGTACCGTCCCCAATGAAAAGAAGCGGGCGCTAACTGATCTTTTGGCGATCCATCTAACCCGATGCGGCTCCAAACAGCTGAGGCGGCATCTGGCATGACTGGGAAGGCGGCTATGCACACAAGTCTGAGACTCTCTAACGCGTCGCCCAGCACATTCTCGAGCTCTGGACCGGGTTCAAGCTTCCATGGTGCTACTTCTTCCAGACGGGCGTTGGTCTCGTGAATGAGCAGCCACACAGCCTCCAGTGCATCCTGAGGTGCGAATTTGTTCCAGGAATCCTGGGCTCTGTTAAGTGCATGCGAGGCAATACCTGCCAGCGGAGAATCTGCGACGGGCCTTGGTGCTCTGCCACCAAGCTTATTTGCAACCACGGTTGTCACCCTTTGAAGCAGGTTGCCAAGGTTATTTGCCAAATCGGCGTTGTATCTCGCCGTCAAAGCCTCATATGTGAAGTCTCCGTCAGAACCAAAGTTTGTATCTCTCAGCAGGTAGTACCTGACTGCATCCAGGCCGAAGTCATCCACGAGTTCAAGTGGATCAACTTTGTTGCCTGCAGACTTGGCCATCTTTTCACCGCCTACGAGCAGCCAACCATGTACGAAAACGTTGGCTGGTGGATCGATTCCAGCTGCCATACACATGGCGGGCCACCAGACGCAGTGAAAACGGATTATGTCCTTCCCGATCACGTGGTGAACATTTGGCCACCATCTCTCGAATCTCGCCTTGTCCCTGCCGTAATCGATCGCCGTGAGATAGTTGATCAGAGCGTCATACCACACATAGAAGACGTGCTCACTGTCCCAAGGCACCGGCACTCCCCAGTCGATCGAGGTCCGAGTTATAGAGATATCCTGGAGTCCCTGGCGGATAAATCCCAAAGCCTCATTGCGCTTAGAAGAAGGCCTGACGGCTTCTGGAAATCGTTCGTACCACTCAAGCAGACGGTCCGTAAATGCTGACAATCGGAAAAAGTAGTTCTCCTCCTCCATGACAGTAACGGGACGGTTGTGGATTGGACACATTCCTCCAGCGAGTTCGGACTCCTGGTAATAGGCTTCGCAGGAAACACAGTAGAGACCTCTGTAAAGATCTTTGTATATGTACCCATTTTCGTATACCGATGTCAGAAACGACTGAACAGTCTCGTAATGCCTTGGTTCCGTAGTCCTGATGAAATCGTCATACGAAATATTGAGTCTTTTCCAGGCAGTCTGGAAACGGGGGGAAAGCCGATCCGTCCATTCCTTAGGTGACATGTCGTTTTCTGCTGCGGCCTGAGCAATCTTCAAGCCATGCTCATCTGTGCCGGTCAGAAAAAAGACCTCTTCTCCGTTGAGGCGGTGCCACCGAGCCAGAGCATCAGCCGACACCATCGTATAGGCATGCCCAAGATGAGGTACGTCGTTGACGTAATAGATAGGAGTTGTGATGAAAAACCTCGACACGACATGCACCTTAGCAAGAAAAAGGGTCCAGCTGCTACAAAGACAACACGGAAAGGCTTCGCGGAGCAAAATGCTGCAAATGCTTATTCTTATTGCCGAGTTCCAAGGCTGCTCTGTTAAGACTCTCTTGCGCGGACACTGTTCTTTCGCAAAGCAACCAGTTTCTCATAAATTTCGTTTCGCCCGATGCCGGTGATTTCCGCAAGCTCACCAGCCAGAGCCCTTGTTCCGCTTGCTCCATCGCCGAGCACTTCTAGAACAAGGTCGAGGATCCGAGCCGGTGACTCATCTCGACGCTCTTGAGCCCCGAAGACAACCACAAGCTCCCCGCGGACCTCAGAACACCCATAATGTTTGGCCGCCTCTTCGATATTGCCGTAGTACAGATCTTGATGAAGCTTGGTCAGCTCTCGACCAACAAATACGGGATGGCCCCCTCCATAGACGAGAGTCGCATCTTCCAGAAGCCTTCCGATCCTTTTCGGTGACTCTAAAACAACTATCGCGAAACCACAACGTGCGACCTTTTCCAGCACTTTCCTTCTCGGCCCCGACTTTGCTGAAAGAAATCCGGTGAACAGGAAGCCTGAATCACATAGTCCTGAAAGCGCGGCCGCCAGAACCGGCGCTGAAGGACCAGGAACAGCATCGACCTGAAGCCCCGAATATGCAAGTGCCCTGACAAGCTTCGAACCCGGATCTGAAATCCCGGGCATTCCAGCGTCAGTGGTGTACGCCACCTTCTTCCCCGACCTCACGAGATCCTGAACCTTGCCCAGGTATTGTTCCTCGCGATTCGCATCGATCGAAAGAAGCTCCTTCCCGCTGATCTGCAAGTGTGACAGCAACGCCCTCGCTCTTCTCGTGTCCTCGGCCGCAATGATGTCAGCATCTCTAAGTGCCTGAACGCAGCGCTGGGAGATGTCGGAAAGGTTTCCTATCGGCGTTCCCACAAGAATCAGGAAACCAGCACTTTCGCTGCTAGCAACTCTAGGACTTGAGTTCAAACTGATCGCCTTCAGCAACGCCATATCTTCGGACTATCTCTTCGGACAGCACTATGAGCACTTTCGCTTTGGAAGCTGGAATTGAAATTCCCAGCGGGGAGATGCTGGACACTTTTATGACCTTCATCGATCCATCCAGATGTATTGCCGCCAAACGATGTCTGGAAGCAAACACGACTGTTGGGAACTTGCCGTACAGAACAGCTGCACTCGTCCATGACTTGTCGATCAGTCCCGGGAAGACCCTTTTTGAGAAGGCCTGTGGCTGAACGCAGGATGCTAGGACGTGCCCATTACGCACCACCCAAAGAACAGCGTCTCTAGGCAGCTTGCCGAAATCTCCGTTAGACGTTGAACCTGATTTCGAGAACATCGCCGTCTTTTACTTCGTAGTCCTTTCCTTCTACTCCCAGTTTGCCCTGATTCTTCGCAGCAGTCCAAGAGCCAATTTCCAGCAACTCATCCCAGTGGATTACTTCTGCACGGATGAAACCGCGCTGTAGATCTGAATGTATCACTCCTGCACATTCAGGTGCTTTTGCTCCTGCCCTAAAAGTCCAGGCCCTGGACTCCTTGTCACCAGTTGTAAAGAAGGTCCGCCGTCCCAGCATGTGATACGCAGCTTGCGCGACTCTCGGCAGGGCGCCCTCACCGAGCCCAAGCCCAGCCAAGAGCTCTTCTCTCTCATCTTGCGGCAGAGCCATGGCCTCAGACTCGAGCTGGACGCAAACGCCCAATACGTCAATCGACCCACCTGCAGCTTCGCGAATCGTGTTGCAAATCTGCTCCGATTCGTCCAATTGGTCTTCTCCGAGGTTTACAACGATTAGAACAGCCTTGTTCGTGAGGAGAAAAGAGCCCTTCAAGATCTCCCTCGTATCATCAGCAAGATCGCTCTTGTATATCGGCGTTCCGCTGGTCAAAACGGCTATGGCCTTTTCAAGCGCCTCCACCTCAGAAGCTGCTGACTTGTCAGTTCGCGCTGATTTCCGACGTCTTTCGACAAGTGATTCACAGGTTGTAAGATCCGCCATAACAAGTTCGAGCTCGAGGATCCCTAGTGCTTCGACAGGATCTGTCTCTCCCTGAACGTTCTCATCTGCAAACGCCCGGAGAACCATGCATAGAGCGTCTACTTCCCTTATTCCCGCTAAGAACCGATTCCCCAACCCTTCACCCGCGTTTGCGCCCGCGACAAGTCCAGCTATGTCAACGAACTCCACGTGCGCATACACCGTCTTTTTGCTCTTCGACATGTCGCTGAGAGCATCGAGGCGCTTGTCTGGAACAATGGCAACCCCTGTCAGTGTTTCAGTTGTCGAGAATGGATGCTGAGCTACAACAGCAGATCCGCCAGTAAGTGCATTGAATAATGACGACTTTCCAGAGTTAGGAAGTCCAATTAGGCCAAGTCTTTCCACCGACACAAGGTTAGTCGCCTTCGAAATGACACAAGTTGGCTCCATCTCCAACTTAAAGCAGCCAGCGTGAGGCAGTCGTTTTCTTCACTTGCCTCCGGGCTGGGCAATCATCATCGCAAACGCGAGCACGAAAATCAGGTCCAGTATCATTGCACCTCTTGCAAGCCTTCTTGCAGGACCTCGAACTTCGGGACTTCTTGGATCAGCGACTACCATCTGAGCAAGTCTTCGCTCGTTGGGCCACACGAGCGAGTGTGCGATACCGACCGCAAATATCCAGACCACAATGCCAAAGATCACCCAAGGTTTTCCTAACTCCGAAACACCGTGAGAAACCGCAATCATGATAAGGCCAAACACTGGCACTAGGTATATGAGCTTCTCCGCGTAAAACTTCGGTGAACTGAAATACTTGATTGCACCTTCACTGACCTCAGGGTAAAGCTGACCGGCATAGAGTCCAGCAAGGCCATTTGCTCCAAAGCCGCCGATTGCGCAAACAATATGCGCCAATATCAGCACATCGAATATTGGGCTTCTCGAACCTAGACCCACGCAACTCCCTTTTTGTCAGCAAGCCCAAGAACGACGTCCCCAATTACCTCAATTGCGTAGTCAACCTCTTCCTCTGTTGTCGTAGTACCCAGAGACAGCCGGAGAGAACCAGATGCTTCCCTCTTAGACCTGCCCATCTCAATGAGCACGTGCGAAGGATTCAGCGCCCCGGACGCACACGAAGACCCAGCGGAGGCGTAAACGCCTCTGGAGTCCAGCAAGAAGAGTATCTCCTCCGAGTTCAACCCATCAAAACAGTAATTGGTGATATTGCACAACTGAGGCTCTTCCTGTCCGTTTGGCTTGATGGTTGAAAACTTAGCAGAAAGACCGTCCCTAAGTTTTTCAGTAAGGTCTCTTACGCGTTTTACGCTCGGAGCTCGCTCCCCATGCGCGTGATTCAGAGCAACGGCCATGGCGGCTGCCCCAGGCAGGTTTGGAGTGCCAGATCTGAGCTCACGTTCCTGACCGCCACCGTGAAAAATCGGCTTTATCTGAGCAGATCCTTTCACAACCAGAGCGCCGATTCCCTTTGGCCCGCCAAACTTGTGGCCCGAAATGGATACGAGGTCAAAACCTGCAGCGATATCCGCGACATCCAGGTAGCGTGGCGCTTGAACAGCATCTGTGTGAAGCAACGCAGATGGGGAATGCTTCCTAACCAGCTCTCGCACCTCAGCCATCGGCTGAATCACGCCAGTCTCGTTATTTGCTGTCATGACCGACACGACTCCCACTTCTTTGCCGTTCTCCTTGAGGAACCGCTCAAGCGCTTCGAGGTCGATGATTCCTGTGCCAGTCACATTTATCAGCTTTCCGCCACTTGCTCTAACCGAATCGAGAACTGCGTGATGTTCAATCGCACTTGCAACCGCGATCTTCCCTTCACTGATCGATCCGAAAACAGCCAGGTTGTCTGCCTCTGTGCCCCCAGAAGTGAAGATGACCTCAGATGCAGCTGCTCCAAGCAGCCTTCCAATCTCCTCTCTCGAACTCTCAAGAAGATCTTTTGCTACCCGTGCCGCTCTATGCGAGCCCGATGGATTGCCAACAAGGGCCGATACCTCAATTTGTGTCTGAAGTGCCGCGGGATGAATTGGGGTTGTCGCGGCATGATCTAAGTATGCCTCCACGCATTAGATACTACCCGCAGACAGATTTGGATCTGGATAGCACAGGTCCATCTTCAACAAATTCATGTAAGACAGGAGCTATACGTGAAAGTTGTGTTTGGAGTCTTTAGGGATTGGCTGGGAATTCTGGTCTGAATGGATTGATGGGGCGGGACCTCCTGCTGAAATGTCATTAGCGAATCAATCTCAAAAAGGAGATCCC
>JAJZBG010000043.1 GCA_021799035.1 Actinomycetes bacterium
GCCTCTGCTGTCACTATCGGACGGGAAGCTTCTTCTTCGCCTCTTCGACAAGCTTGTCAAGCTCCGGCGGAATTCCGATCCAGCGCGGAACACTATCCCTGTACTCCTCGTAAACGGAACCGAACTTCTTCGCCAAGCGCTCTTCATCTTTTTTGACTCTCTCGTTGTACCAGGGGATCACCGAGGATATGGCTGCGAGAGCAATCGGGGACCTGGTCAGAAGTGTCAAGCCACCCAGAAAGATCATGTGGCCCAGGTACATCGGGTTCCTGGTCCACTTGTAAATTCCTGTCGTCACTATGCCGTCGGGAAATCCCTGAGACATTCCCGACGGCCCCCCAGCGACCTTCGTGCGATAGTCTCCGCTAAGCCTGTACTGAAGGTAACCCCAGGCAAGCAATGGGAGATACTTGAGATGCAGGCGACGGCGTGACATTAGTTGCTCGGCCAGGACCACTGCAGGAATCGCCACAAATGTCCTGGTCGAAGTGGAGGAGATCGATAGTCTCAACAATGATCCTTTCATTTAGGAGATGCGCCTGTGCAGATTTGGCGACTGAACTACAAAGCTATCAGCAACGCATGCGCCTGGCAGCGCAGAAACCACCTTCACAATCTCACCTTCAAACCTGGAGAAATATTTCCCATATCGAACGTGTTGAGAAAGGCGGTCTCAAAAACAAGGATTCGAGGAAGATGAGCACACAACAGGAGGACTTCAAGCTACAAGAGGAGCGAATGCCCGCAATCTACCTAGGACATGGTGCACCTCCACTGCTTGACGACGCACAATGGACCAGGCAACTCAGCGAATGGTCAGCGGCAATGCCGAGACCCAAGGAGATCCTCATCGTTTCAGCTCACTGGGAGGAGGCCCCGCTGGCGCTGAGCGCCACCAGAGCCGCCACCCCGCTTGTCTACGACTTCTGGGGCTTCGAGAGTCGCTTCTACTCGATGACCTACCCATCCCCCGACGCCAGCGCACTGGCCAAAAAGATAACCGCCTCCATCCCGAAGAGCCGCTCGATTTACCAACACCCCAGCCGGGGTCTGGACCACGGCTCGTGGGTTCCCCTCAAAGTCCTCTACCCTGATGCCTCGATACCTGTTCTGCAGCTCTCTCTTCCGACCCTTGATCCTGAAGAGCTCTTGAAGATAGGAGCGCTACTCCGGCCCCTTCGGGACGAAGGAGTGCTGATCATAGGGTCTGGCTTCATGACTCATGGACTTCCCTACCTGAGAGACTTCAGCTCCAACGCCGCTGCGCCCGGATGGTCAGCAGATTTTGACTCATGGGCAAAAGAGGCACTCGGACGCGGAGATCTCGATGAGCTGATGAACTTTGAGCGGGCTCCCGGAATGCCATACGCCCATCCAACAGCCGAGCATTTTGCCCCATTATTTGTGGTTCTGGGAGCCGCCCAAGATCCAGGCACCCGTCCCGATACGGTAATCGACGGCTTCTGGTGGGGTCTTGCGAAGCGTTCATTTCAGGTCGCATAGATCCAGCAAACCACGCACAAGAGCATTCAGTCTTGGGCGCTATGAACAAAGCGCGATATCGACGGCACGGAAATTCAAGGTCAAGATCTGTTGCCCGCGATGGTCTCCGCGATCTGAATCGCATTCAGAGCAGCCCCTTTTCGCAGATTATCGCCTGAAACAAAGAAGTTGACCGCTGGCCGCGAACCACGATCTTTTCGAATCCTTCCAACCAGGCACAGGTCCCTTCCCGCAGAATCAAGAGGCGTGGGAACATCAACTACTCGCACTCCGGGAGCCTGGGATATCGCCTCGGTTGCCTCCGAGGTTGACAGATCTCTCGCCAGCTCTGCATAGACGGCAACTGAGTGTCCGGTGAAAACAGGGACCCTCACGCATGTGACACTGACTTCCAGCTCAGGAAGCTCAAGAATCTTCCGAGACTCGTCTCGAAACTTGTGCTCCTCATTTGTCTCTTCGTCGACTAGCGTCCCAGCCAAGGGAAGAACGTTTGCAGCAATCGGGCCTACAAATGCAGTGGGCTTGCCAAAATCTACTGCCCTTCCGTCGTAAGCAAGCCACATCAATTGACCCTCTTTGTCGCTTAGCTGTTGTGCGAGCTCGTTGACGCCCGCAAGCCCGGCCCCCGACACAGCTTGGTAAGTGCTCACCACCAACTTCTTCAGAGAACCAGCCCGATCAAGCGCCTTTAAGGCCGACATGGTCACGATCGTGGTGCAATTTGGATTTGCGATTATTCCTTTCCGCATGTCGGCAAGTGCATGGGCGTTTACCTCAGGAACCACGAGTGGAACATCCGGATCCATTCTCCATGCCGATGAGTTGTCGATGACCACCGCTCCCTGTGCAGCCACCTTGGGAGCAAACTCGGTCGAAGCAGAGGCGCCCGCAGAGAAGAGCGCGATGTCGATCCCGCTATAGTCGCCTGAGGCAGCATCCTCGACAGCAATCTCGTATCCATTCCAGGGCAGAATCTTTCCCACCGACTTCGATGAGGCGAAATATCGGATAGTGTCAACGGGAAAATTTCGCTCCTCAAGTATGGTCCTCATTACGGTACCAACTTGTCCGGTCGCTCCAAAGATTGCAATATTCACGAAAGTAAATTCTAAGGGTTGACAAGCCGGGTGAGGTCAAGACCTGCCCACCACATCACCGGGCTATCAGCATTTGATAATTTAGAGTTCGAACGCCTCGTGTAAAGTCTGGACCGCCCGTTCAATCGCGTCCTCTCGGACGACGCACGAGATTCTTATCGCCGAGGTGGATATCATCTCGATGTTGATTCCCTCGTTCGCTAAAGTCTCGAACATCTTCGCGGTAACTCCGGGATTGGTCTTCATCCCCGCTCCTACAAGAGACACCCTTGCTATGTCCGGATCAGCGTAGACGTCCCTAGCTCCGATCTCCTTTGCCACACCTTCAGCAACCTTGATGGTGGAGTTCATGTCATCTTTGGGCACCGTGAAAGAGATGTCGGTCAGCCCTTCAGTCGAGGTGTTTTGGACGATCATATCTACGTTCACGCCGACGTCGGCGATCTCCCTGAAGATATGCGCAGCAATACCTGGCCTATCCGGAACGCCGGTAATTGTCACCTTGACTTCCGAAACATCATGGCTGATTGCTGAGACTACGGCCTGTTCCATCTCCTCATTCTCCTCACGCACCCAGGTCCCAGGCTCCCAGGTGAAACTTGACCTAACGTGCAATGGCACTCGGTGATTCTTTGCAAACTCAACGCTTCTAAGTGCGAGCACTCTTCCTCCGGAGGCCGCTAGCTCTAGCATCTCGTCGAAAGATATCTCGTTAATCCTATGCGCCGTGGGAACAACCCTTGGGTCGGCGCTGAAAACTCCGGAAACGTCGGTGTAAATCTCGCACATATCCGCCTTAAGGGCAGCAGCGAGAGCAACAGCGGTAGTATCCGAGCCACCCCTGCCCAAGGTAGTTATATCCTTTTCGGTGGAAACCCCTTGGAATCCGGCAACAACCGGAACAGATCCCCGCTGGATGGCCTGGAGAAGCCGGTCAGGGCGAATCTCGACAATCTTTGCCCTTGTATGGTCAGTATCAGTAATTATCCCTGCTTGAGAGCCAGTGAATGAGACCGCACTAATGCCAAGGTCGGCGAGCGCCATGCTCAGAAGAGACATTGAGATCCTCTCGCCAGAGGTAAGAAGCATGTCCAGCTCACGCCCCGGATGCGAGTGCGAAACCTCGTTAGCAAGATGGATCAACTCGTCAGTAGTCTTTCCCATCGCTGACACAACGACAACAACATCGTTTCCGTGCTTTTTCGTACGCGCTATGTGATCGGCCACCGCTTTTATCCGGTCGACGTCTCCTACGGATGTTCCACCAAATTTTTGAACTATCAATGCCACGTCTCAAAGCTAATAGAAACTGGCGAGCCTTCTATTCACTCGGACAAAGTTCATGTCTGAGAAAGCGCTGACATCGATCTAGCTCAATACAAATGGCATTGGCTTAAATAGCTGCTAAGTTCTTCTTCCGTGCCTAGTGAAAAAAGACAGCGAATTCGTGAAAACCAAGCCAAGAAGGCTCAGGCCGAAGCGGCCAGAAAACGCAGAAACAAGACGCGCAGACGCGCCATCTACATCGTGGTTGGCGCTCTTGTTGCATTGACCGCCATCTACTTCGTCTCAAGAGGCAGTTCATCGACGAGTTCGGCGCCAAAATCGACTTCTTCAAGCACTTCTGTGCCGACATCCCAAAAAGCAGTGGCGCCCGTATGTCCTCCAGCTTCGGGATCAAAAGTGAGGGAGATCGCCTTCACCAAGGCCCCGCCCATGTGCATCAACCCTTCCGCGAACTACACCGCGATTGTCAAGACCGACGTTGGAACCTTTGACATTGCGCTCAATGCCAAGGAAGCGCCAAAGACGGTGAATAACTTCGTGTTCTTGGCCAGATACCATTTTTACGATGGGGTCACATTCCACAGGGTCATCCCGGGATTCGTGGTTCAAGGAGGCGACCCAACTGGCACCGGTAGCGGAGGTCCCGGATATACGATCCCAGACGAATTTCCAAAAGCCGGTGCATACAAACTCGGGTCGGTCGCCATGGCCAACACGGGCCAACCAAACACCGGAGGAAGCCAGTTCTTCATCATCGTTGGGACTCAAGGGGAGCAACTTCCCCCGCAGTACTCGTTATTCGGCCAGGTGACTTCAGGAATGAGCGTTGTGCAAAAAATAGCTGCCGACGGTGGATCTGCGCCAAATGGAACACCAAAGGTGGTCCACAAGATGATCTCCGTTACAATTCAGGGACCATAACTGAACCAGCAGTTGAAAAGATATTCGAAAGGGCGAAAATAGATGACAGAAGCTTTTCCGGAATTAGACGGCTCCTCTCCGAAGACTCAGCACTTTTCCACGCCTCCAACAATGGGGATTGACCCATCAAAACGTTACACTGCCAAGATGTTGACCTCCAAAGGTGAGATGGTCATAGCACTTGATTCCACTTTGGCGCCAAAGACGGTCAATAACTTCGTCTTCCTCGCCCTTTATCACTACTTTGACGGTATTTTCTTTCACCGGATCATTCCCGGATTCGTGGTTCAGGGCGGCGACCCCGAAGGATCCGGAAGGGGTGGACCTGGATACCGCTTCGAAGACGAACTTCCTCCCGCCGGCCGCTATGAGATCGGAACTGTGGCAATGGCAAATGCTGGTCCCAACACCAACGGAAGCCAGTTCTTCATTGTCTCCGGAAAAGACGGGACCAGTCTTCCGCCGGCATATTCGATCTTTGGGAAAGTAATCAAAGGCCTCGATGTCCTGCAAGCAATCGAGTCGGTTGGATCGCGATCTGGAAGCCCAAGCGAGAAAGTGACCATCGAATCAGTGACCATCACCGTCGCCGAGGACTAGCAGAATCTGAGGGCTGCATCCCCACGAGCCTCAGACGGCGAGTTGCACGCGAGCAGCGAGAGCAGTTATCTCTATTTCCGAGCCGTTGGAAATAAGTTGTACTGAGCCCGCACCCATCGCCTTCCAACTACCGTCTGACTCTCTAATCAAAGCGGTTCGCTCATCTATCCCAGCTATAACCACGTCTGGTTCTGCAAGGGATTGCGTCCGGTGCTTAAGCTCAGCTGACGAAGACGAGAAGTGCGGCATTACGGCGAGATCTTTGATCAGACCGAGTCCGAGCATCAATCCACCGCCCCTGGGATCCACCATGGGATCGCCAAGCACCATCGCGCCAGCAGACGAGGCAGCCAAGATAGCGCCCTTGCTAAATGCAGCGACGATAGCGTCATAGCACATGGAATGTTTGAGAACGGAGAACAAGTGGAGCGGGGAGCCTCCACCAATGTAGATGAACGACGCGTCAGCGAGCATCTGGGCATAGTTCGGATCCTGTGCATCCTGCCTGGTTATTACCATCACGGGACTCACATGAGCATTGAGGCTGGAAAACCATTTGGTGGCATGCGCTATTGCTTGCTCAGGTCTCTCGTAAGCGGCTGCAGTAGGCAACAATGTCACCTCGCGAGTGCGTGACCTATCGAGCAGGTACTCATCAAAGCTGCAGCCATCGTTCCATTCCGAGCCACCCACTAGTCCAAGGATACCAACAGTCATATCGCTCACCTTCGTTCAATGAACACCTGGACACTAACAACATCTAACCAAAGAAATCGCTCTTCAATCTGGCAATTCCCATAATCCCGTGCGGGATAAGAGGCCTGCCAAGTGGAAAGTTGAACCGCAATAGATCGGTGACAACCATGTCTGAACTGTCAAAGTCCCCCAAAATGTCCCTGTTGAGGTGACACCCGCCAGCCAACCTCTTCCAGATCGGATTTGCAAGCCTCTGGACGATTTCGTACCCCCCGGGCGTCACCACGTGTTCGATAAAAAGGAATCTTCCACCAGGCGCAAGGAGCTTCGCTATTGTCTTCAACGACTCCCTAACGTCTGGAACCGAGCAAAGGACCAGCGTGCTGACTACAAAGTCAAACGATCTTGGCTCGATATCACATGAGAAAACGTCAGCGACCGTGCTTTCAAGAAGTACTGCGCCTCTCTCTTCGACCTTGGGTCGCAGGATCTCTACCATCTCGGGATTTGGCTCGGCGAGAACCAGATCCACATCACGTGAGTAGAAGGGAAGGTTCAGACCGGTTCCGGCGCCTATCTCGATGACCCTGCCTTGAGCTTGACCAAGCAGTTCACGACGCCTCTTGGAAAATCCTGCCGATTCAACAATCGGCATCAAAATCTCGTATGCTCGCGCAAAAGAGTATGAAGGTCCAATTTGCCTGCGGCGTATGTCCATGGGTCTCCAAGCTAGGCGAAAAAACGGGATTGACCTTCGATTGATAGGAAAATCAAAGCGTTCCGCGAGATTCCACTTCGAGCTGAGCCATGATTTCTACGGCAGCGGCTGGCTTGCCCAGCAGATGACCCTGGGCATAATCGCAACCAGCGAGGCGGACACATTCGAGTTGCTCCTGTCTTTCCACACCTTCCGCAACGACCTGCATGCCGAGGGCATGACCCAGCGCAACCATTGAGACGATGATGGCTTCATGCCTCTCATCCTCCGCCAACTGAATGAACTCTGAGTCGATCTTTAGCACTGACATTTCCGAGAATCTGACCAGGTAACCCAGCGAAGAGTATCCCGTTCCGTAATCGTCGATCAGGAGTTCCAAGCCGAGGGCCTTCAGCTCAGAGAACGTCGACCTTGTGAACTCTCCATATTCGAGAAGAACGCCCTCGGTGAGTTCGAGACCTAATAGGTTGGGAGGGAACTTCGTTCTTTGAAGAATGCCTCTCACGTCTTTGACGAATCCGTCATCTTTGATCTGGAGCGCACTGACGTTCACCCGCAACTTGATCGAATTATTAATTTTTCGCCAGAGCCCTGCATCTCTGCAAGCTGTCTCCAGCACCCACGATCCGAGTCTCTGGATCTGTCCAGTCTCCTCGGCGAGCTTAATGAACACTTCGGGAAGTATCTCACCCTTGATCGGGTGATTCCACCTGCATAAAGCCTCTACCGCAGCGATCTTTCCTGTGGAAAGCTCGATGATCGGTTGGTAGGAAAGCCAGAGTTGATCTTGCTCTATCGCGGTATGAAGATCAGTTGCTAGATTAAATCTGTCAGAAGATGCCTCCCCCATCATCGGCTCGTAGAGCTCTATTCCACCAACACCCGACTTCTTTGCCCTGTACATCGCAGTGTCGGCCTCGCGAATCAGTTGAAGCGACCTGGAATCCGGTTTTGCAATCGTGATGCCGATCGAACCACTGAGAAACACCGAGCGCTCGTCAACCTGAAACGGCTCCCTCCACGTCTGGCGAACCTTGTTGGCGAGATCAAACGCCTCGAAAGGCGTTCTGACGTCCTCGCAAACAATGAGGAACTCGTCTCCACCCAACCGGGAAATTGTGTCACCTTCATGAGCTGCATTTTGAAGCCTTGGCACTAGGTCTACGAGCAATCGATCACCGTTATCATGCCCAAGCGTGTCATTTATGACCTTGAAATTGTCAAGATCCAAAAGAAGCACAGCCATGAGGTTCTCTATGCTGCGGCCCTTGCGCATCCTCAGCCCATGCTCGATGCGATCCTGAACCAGCGCTCGATTGGGAAGACCGGTCAAGGCGTCGTGCATCGAAAGATGGCGAAGCTCACGCTCAACCCCGATCCTTTTTTGAGCGGAAGAAAGGACGCTCGCGACAGCCTCCAAGAATGAGACATCGTCTTGAGTGAACTCTCGCCTCTCCAAAGTGTGAAGGCTCAAGGCACCCCAAGGCTGCCCGTCTTGAAGGATTGGAACCGCAACACCGCTTATCATGCCAAAACGACGTGCACTGGAGGTGTCGAAACGTGATTCGAGAGCTATGTCTGAGACAATAACCGGCTGCCCTGATAGAACCACATATCCTGACTGGGAGTTGGGGCCGCCGTTTACCATGTTCAGGTTCATCGCGACATTGTCGTGGCGAGCCACAATGTGAAGCTTGTCACTTCCCTCGATCGGCTGCGCGATCACGACCAGGTCGGCCGACAAAGTGTTCGCAACAGCTGCCACGGCTGTCCTAAGCAGATCCAGCCACCTCACCTTTTGAGCCTGCTGAGCGAGTTCGGCAACGACACGATGTTCATGAACCCTTTGGCCAATCTGACGGTTCAGCTCGTGTCTCACGCTCCGATCGCGGATCGTCCAGACAATCGCTGAATCACCTTGCCGGTCTTGAAGCAGCAATGAAGCACTGACAATCACCGGAAATACATCTCCACGAAGATGGTGGAGCATATGCGAATCCGATTGCCAAATCCCATTCTTTATAAGGGTGGGGAGAATTATTTGCTCAAATAGCGCCGAGCCGTCATTTTCAAAGTACTCCACGAGCCGAACGGCGGTTCGATCATCATTCGCCAGTTTCAGAAGATCGCTACCTGCACCGTTGATATAGAGCAGCCTGCCGCTGGAATCGGTTATGGCCATCAGATCTCTGGATCTCTCGACCAACTCTTGCAGCCACTCAATCCTTGCTGGAACTCCGGAATTGGCTAAGTGCCTATCAGCGTTCAGCCTATCTCCGCTCTGCCCCTGTTGCATGCCCAGTTACTTTCCCTTGTGCCAGTGCACTTCTGTCCGAACGGTTCACAAACTCTTGAGTTCTGCCAGCTCCCAGTCTGCATCAACACATTATCTACTTGCGGACAAGGCGAGTTGTGACAGAATCTCCCGATCCTGACCCGAGACGACAAGAAAGCAGGCGAGGAAACAGGCGGGTTCGGCACCTTTGGAACACCCCAAGTCGCGCTTGCCGAAGGGTAGCTCTAGCCAGTTTCAAGAGAAGCTCGTGCATAGCCGCCCCAGTTCTCGTTTATGACCTGGTTTTGTGCAGTCTCAAGACCTTGTTCTTGAGACTCAAGAACAAGTTAGCAACGATAATAACATTGTTAATAGCCAGAGTATCCTCATCTGGTCTTGTGCGATTGCATCAGGATTGAGCTTCAGCCCTGTAGCCCCATCTCTGAAACGAGGTGCATTCCGATGACGGAATTCGAAAGTTTGGGAATTGTTGGATCAGGAATTATGGGCTCCGGGATCGCAGAGACCGCAATCGATTCCGGTCATGAAGTGGTGATACTCGCGCGAACCCCGCAAAGTGCCCAATCAGTACTGCGAAGCGTTCAGGCCTCGTTATCTAAAAGAGTGGAAAAGGGGCACAAGGCCTCATCGCAAACAGAGGAAGATCTAAGCAGGCTCAGCGTGACAACTGAGATTGCTGACTTGAGCAACTGCGACCTGGTGATTGAAACCGTTGTGGAGGACATTTCGGTCAAATCCAGAATTATCAACGATCTGGACGTTGTGTGCAAACCATCTACAGTTCTCGCATCAAACACCTCCACAATTCCCCTAATCGAGCTTGCCGCAAAAACAAAGAGGCCTGAAAAAGTCTGCGGAATTCATTTTTTCAACCCTGCCCCGGTCATGAAGCTCGTCGAAATTGTACGGACTCTCGTCGTGTCAGATGAGACCATCCAACGTGCCAGGCGCTTCGCCCTTGAATGCGGCAAGGAGCCTGTTGAGGTCAGCGACAGGGCTGGCTTCATCGTCAACGCCCTTCTCTTTCCGTATCTCAACAACGCAATAAAAATGCTTGAGATGAATGTCGCCTCCAAGGAGGGCATCGACACTGCAATGAGGGGAGGTTGTGGATTCCCAATGGGGCCCTTTGCACTTTTGGATCTGGTTGGTCTTGATACGGCACTTGCAATTCTGAACTCGCTTCACGAAGAGTTTGGCGACCCAAACTACTCCCCGGCACCTCTGCTCAAGCGCATGGTTGCGGCGAAGATGCTCGGAAGAAAAAGCCGAGCAGGCTTCTACTCCTACGAAAACTGAGAGAGCGGAATATCGGAAAGCCAAACTCAGCTAACGCAAGAAGTCTCGACACCTAGCACCTGTGTCACCAAGCTGCGCCGGACGCATTGCACTGAGCCGGATCCAGAACTATTCGGCCCTTGTCAATGACAGAAGCTGGCTCAAATCCCTTGTTTAGCAATCAGGATCTAAGGATCGAAGCCGCGCTTACCCGGCAATCCAAATCTCGGACCAGGATGGTCAGCTCAATTCTCTGATCTCGTGGCACCCAAACAGCCATGCCCAGTTAGCAACTTGGCCAAACATTGAGATAATCTACCAAGACAGCAAGATACATGCGAGTTGAGCTGATCGACATCCGACCTAGAGGACTCAGACTTGCCTCTCAGATGTGCAAGGAAGCGTATGACCCCTTCTGAAGTAGATAACTTGAGCGAGCCGAGGCTGCCGGCCACGGACAGGCCTTGGGTAATGAGAACCTACTCAGGCCATTCAACTGCAAAGGCCTCCAATGAGCTCTACCGCAGCAACCTGGCAAAAGGCCAGACCGGACTTTCCATAGCATTCGATCTCCCCACCCAGATAGGCTACGACCCTGACTCGCCTCTTGCCAGAGGAGAAGTCGGAAAAGTTGGAGTGCCGGTGGCGCATATTGGACACATGCGTGAGCTCATGGATGGCATACCAGCCGACAAGATGAACACATCCATGACCATCAACGCCACCGCAGCATGGCTCCTGGGCCTTTACATCGCAAACGCCATGGAGCAGGGAGCAGATGTCTCTGCCCTGTCTGGCACAACCCAGAATGACATAGTAAAAGAGTATCTTTCTAGGGGTACCTACATTTTCCCGCCCGAGCATTCCAGGCGCCTGATCGTTGACATGATCTCCTACACGGTCAAGGAGCTTCCTAAATGGAACCCCATCAACGTATGCTCCTACCACCTGCAGGAGGCTGGAGCCACTCCTACCCAAGAGATCGCATACTCGCTTGCTACCGCTATCGGAGTTCTGGACGCCGTCAAAGAGTCGGGACAGATACCTGACTCACGTTTCCCCGAGGTTGTGGGAAGGATCTCTTTCTTCGTCAACGCAGGCATCAGATTCATCGAAGAGATCTCGAAGATGAGAGCCTTCACAAAGCTATGGGACCAAATCACATTAGACCGCTATGGCGTGCAAGACCCTAAGATGCGAAGGTTCCGCTACGGTGTTCAAGTCAACTCGCTGGGACTCACAGAGCAGCAGCCTGAGAACAACGTCACTCGTATCGTTCTAGAAGCACTGGGGGTCACCCTGTCGAGGGACGCCAGAGCACGCGCACTGCAGCTCCCCGCTTGGAATGAGGCTCTCGGACTGCCACGCCCATGGGACCAGCAGTGGTCGCTGAGAATCCAGCAGGTACTCGCTTACGAGACCGACGTTCTTGAGTACCCTGACATCTTCGAAGGCTCAAAAGTCATGGAAGAGCTGACCGCGTCATTGATATCGAGCTCTAGCCGCGAACTAGGCGAGATATTGGACTTGGGAGGCATTTTCAACACGATCGATTTGCTCAAGTCACGGCTCGTCGCCTCGCAAGCCGAGAGAACACGCAAAATCGAGCTTGGCCAACAGAAGGTGGTCGGAGTAAATGTTTTCCAGGAGTCCGCCCCTTCACCGCTGCTCGAAGAAGGAGCAGAGAGTCACCTCGTCGTGGACCCCAAAATTGAACAACAGCTCATCGAAGATATGATCTCCTGGAGAAGATCCAGAGACCAGCACCGAGTAGACCAGGCGCTTGAATCGCTCCAGAAGGCGGCGAAGGACCCCAGCTCAAACATCATGGTTCCGACGATTGAGCTTGCTCTCGCGGGAGGAACGACTGGAGAGTGGGCTCAAACGCTCAGAGAGGTGTTTGGAGAGTACCGTGCCCCCACGGGAGTGGCAGGAGGAGTCGGCAGACGTGGCTCGGAGCTGAAAGAGGTCTCCGAGAAGGCCAAGAGACTGCCCGGCGGACCCCCGCGGCTCTTAGTGGCAAAGCCCGGCCTCGACGGTCACTCGAATGGAGCAGAGCAGATAGCCGTTGCTGCGCGGGACGCCGGGTTCGAAGTGGTGTATCAGGGCATCCGTCTCACGCCTCACGAGATCGCGATTGCCGCGCGCGACGAGGACGTTGATGCTGTCGGAATCTCGATACTTTCTGGAAGCCACCTCCAGCTTGTTCCAGAAGTCGTGAGGGAGCTCAGAGATGCTGGAAGCGAAGCGACGGTAGTTGTGGGGGGAATTATCCCAGACAGCGATCGTGAGGCTCTAATCTCTCAAGGAGTTGCCGCGGTATACACTCCCAAAAACTACGAGATCGCGAAGATCATGAACGAGGTGCTCGAGCTAGTAGTGGCTAAAAGGCTCGAAAGATAGCCTGGGTTTGCGCTTGTTAGAACCTCGATGGGCGTTTTCGCCCAATTGCGATGGGCTGGTTCCACCAGCGGCCTGAGAACCGCCAGGTGGTGGAGTCCTGCTCCAATTCAGATTCGACTCTCCGCCGACTTGCGATAAGCTCCGTCACCGCAGCTGACACAATCGCGACCACCTCTTCTTCAGCCAACTGGTCGTTGAAAGTCTCCATCTTCAATCTCCTACAGAGGAACGTTGCCGTGCTTGCGGCGGGGAAGCTCTTCGCGCTTAGTTCGCAGCATCTCGAGTGACGAAATGAGGATCTTCCTAGTGTCGGCAGGGTCTATCACATCATCCACGAATCCACGCTCTGCAGCTATGTACGGATTGGCGTAACGATCGATGTACTCGTCTACGAGCTCCTGCCTTCTTTGTATTGGGTCCTCTGAGCGTGCAAGCTCTCGCCTGTGCACTACTTCGACTGCTCCTTGCGGACCCATTACAGCCAACTCCGCGCTAGGCCACGCAAAGGCGAAATCCGCTCCGACAGACTTCGAGTTCATCACTACGTAAGCGCCGCCATAAGCCTTTCGAGTTATCACCTGAACCCTTGGAACAGTCGCTTCACAGTAGGCGTACAACAACTTGGCACCATGACGGATGATCCCGCCATACTCCTGGTCAACGCCGGGCATGAATCCAGGAACGTCAACGAAGGTCACCAAGGGAATGTTGAACGCGTCACAGCTCCGAACAAACCTGGCTGCCTTCTCAGAGGAATCGATATCCAGAACCCCGGCAAGCACACTCGGCTGATTTCCAACGACTCCGACAACGTAACCATTCAGTCTTCCGAATCCGCAGGTGATGTTCCGTGCCCAATGGGGGAAGTATTCAAAGTACTCGCCATCGTCAAGCGTGGCGGTTATCACCTTCTTCATGTCATAAGGCTGGTTGGACGATGCTGGCATTAGATCTAGAAGCTCGGGCACCAGCCTTTCCGAATCATCGGTTGGCTCAACTCTGGGCGGGACCTCGAGGTTGTTTGAAGGAAGGAAGCTAAGCAAGTAGCGAACCTCGTCCAAGCAGGACTTCTCATCTTCAGTGACGAAGGTTGCGACTCCGCTCTTGGAAGCGTGGCTCATAGCACCGCCAAGCTCTTCCAGGGTGACGTCTTCTCCGGTTACCGTCTTGACGACATCTGGTCCGGTGATGAACATGTGGCTGCTCTCTTTGACCATGAAGATGAAATCCGTCATCGCCGGCGAATATACCGCGCCGCCCGCACATGGGCCCAGCACCACAGATATCTGTGGGATCACGCCTGATGATGCCACGTTGCGGTAGAAGATTCCACCATAGGAATGGAGCGAGACAACCCCTTCTTGAATCCTGGCTCCGGCCCCGTCATTGAGTCCAATCATGGGAACCCCCACCGATGCGGCAAGATCCATGACTTTGTGTATCTTCTCGGCAAAGACCTCTCCGAGGGCTCCGCCAAAGACTGTGAAGTCTTGAGAGAAAATGCAGACCTTCCTGCCATCGATGGTTCCAAAGCCTGTAATGACCCCATCGGTGTAAGGCCGGTTCTTCTCGAGCCCCATACCGTGAGCCCGGTGCCTCGCGAGCATATCGAGCTCCTGAAACGAGCCCTCGTCGAGCAGATACTCGATCCGCTCTCGTGCGGTCATCTTTCCCTTTGCGTGCTGGCGCTCGATTGCATGAGGTGAGCCAGCCACCAAGGCCTCAGCCTTGCGCGCCTGCAGTTCTTCTAACTTTTGAGTGATCGGCTGTTCCGACATGGTTATTTAGGCTAACAAAAATTATTGAGACTGCGCTAATTTTTGAGTAATGAGTTTGAATTGGAGAGATCCAGGAATATCTAAGTTTGCCATTCCATCCATCAGCGAGATGGTAAATCTCCTGGATAACTCCGGTTTAAGCGGCGACTTGATCTTTCACGGAGGAGACCTGAGCCCAGCCACTCTAATTGCGGCATACCGATCTGGGCTGTTTCCGATGCCGCTCGAGGACGACCATCTCGGTTGGTTCTGCCCCAGAAATAGGGGCGTCTTCATCACCGCGGCAAACTCTAGCGCGGAACCTCCAATCAGAGTTTCGAGATCGCTGAGAAAATCTTTGCGCAACTTTTCCTTTTCGGTAAACCTCGCTTTTCCGGCAGTGATCGACCACTGCGCTGATCCGAGTCGGCCAGGGTCTTGGATCACGCCTGAGATCATGAAGGCCTACATCCGCCTCCACGAACTTGGTTGGGCTCACAGTTTCGAAGTCTGGGCCGGTTGTAACGGGCAAAGGAATCTGGTCGGAGGCCTTTACGGCGTGGCTATTGGAGGCCTTTTTGCCGGCGAATCAATGTTTCACAAAACTGCAGATGCTTCCAAAGCAGCCCTGGTGGCCTTGGCCTCAAGCATGGCTAAACAGGGTGGGATCCTCATTGACGCGCAATGGAACACCGACCATCTCTCATCTCTCGGAGCCGTCACAATCCCGCGAATCGAGTATCTGGAACTTCTCGATGAGGCAGTCTCCCTGCCACTTCCCGAAATATTTCAATTGCCGCACAAAGGCCCGATATCTCTGGACCTTTGACCTTCTTTCCGCGCTTGAAACGATAAAAATAGCGCGGACAGCATGCTGTCCGCGCAATAAGCCTTCTTCTGGAGCTACCGATTACTTGGAAAACTTGCTGATGCCGTACCAAGCTCCCGGCAGCAAAGCCGTGGCAATCACGATCTTGATGAGATCCCCCGCCAGGAACGGAGTCATACCGAGCGATACGGCTTTAGCTGCCCCAACGTGAATCGTTGCAGCGAGCCAGGCCACACCGAAGGCATAGATCACTATGTTCCCGAGAACCATGGTGGCGATGGTTCCGACAGCCTTGCGGTCCCAACCTGCCTTTGCCAGAATTCCTACCAGAACCGAGCAGACAAAGAATCCAACGACATAACCGAAACTCGGAGACGAAGCAATCTTGACCCCTCCGGTTCCTCCTGCAAACCAAGGAACACCAGCGAGGCCAACGAGCGCGTATAGCAGTGTCCCTGCGCCCGCTCTTGCCCATCCCAAAGCAGCAGCTCCGATCAAAACTGCAAATGTCTGTCCGGTGAGGGGAACAGGGGTGAAGCCAAGGGGCACACTGATTTGAGCAAAGATCCCAATGAATGCTGCATACCCCACAACGAGAATTATCTCTCGCCCCACACTTCCAGCAACCAAATCCGCAAGCACGCGCGGCTTTCTAAGGCTCAACGCAGATGTAGCCAAGTTCAACTCCTTAGGTATCTCATAAAAGACAAGAAATGCTCGAGTGCACACAAGATAATACAGCTTGCACCTCAGAGCTAGTTTGCGACGAAAGAATCATAACATTAACTACGGCTTTGTCAACGGTCCCGGACTCTTCGCGACGGCAGACAACTGCGAGTAAGGTATCTCGATAGTCACCACGCCCGAAGCCATAGGAGCTACCTGACCTTGAGAAAATGTCAGCTCAAAACCCGTATTCGTCAGATTCCAACTTGCAAAGTTCGTGGCATTTGGCTGAGTACCCAAATTAACAAAAGCCTGGTTGGCACTCTGACCCAGCTTCGCATTGATTGCCGTTCTTGACAGGGTCGAAATTGTCTGCAGATAGTTCGTGGTCGAAAAAAGGGATGAAAGGCTCAAGAGGTCACCACTGCCCAAATCAAACGTGAGGCTCTCTGACTCTGTCGTCGGCGATGCTGCCGCCACCGCGTAGGTCGAGATGAGAAATTTGAAGGACACGTAACGAGAATCAACTAGCTCCTTGGTGAAAGAGCCACTGATCTGGCTCTGCTCTGCTCCGTTGCCTGCGGGTCCACCAGCACCGGTGGTCGTGGGACTGACATTCTGCAGCTGCTTTTCAAAGCTCGCCACGTATCCGGTTACGGCCTTGTATATAGTCGCGTTGATATTCGACTCAATCTGGTTCGATGCCATGCCTCCGAGAATCGGATAGGAAATATTGGCGACTAGGTTGGGGGACGGGACAGAGGTAACGTAGCTCTTCAAGCCAACTGCAGGCACTACCCCTGGTGGAGCTGTTGTTGTTGTGGTGGTGGTGCTAGTTGTGGTAGTAGTGACCTGGCTGGAGGTTGTGGTGGATGATGTTTTGGCATTGTGCGAGCTACCACAACCCGCCGCCACAAGGCCCATGAACAGGGTCGCTAAAAGAAAACTTCTACTGAGCACTCGTTTATCCTAGTTTGAATTTCCTGCCCAGTTGAAACAATCAGGCTCATCTTGGCTGTTCTCCAAGGCGCACTGTGGCACTTGAGATTTCAAGCACGCCAACAGATCATTTGCGCATGGGTCTTGACTGAATACCTTGTTGATTGGCGATGTTTCCTCACTGCGCTTAG
>JAJZBG010000044.1 GCA_021799035.1 Actinomycetes bacterium
GCAGGACTTGCGGTCTCAGCGTGTGGAGGGACACCCGATTGCGGGCCCGATGAAGCGCGAACCACCCGAGTGGCATGAGCCACTGGTTGTCGGGAATCCCCTTCTGTGAGGGAGGGGAGGAGGTCAAGAATTCTCACACTGACTAGTCTGCTCATCTGAGCGAGCTCATTCACACACGCCAGTCGTCACCAGATCGTCCTATTCACAGAGACATTTGTTAGCGCGCGATTTACTTCTATGGCAACCGCATTAGAAGCCACGGAGCTTGCAGCGGCGATGCTGGAATTCAACGATTTAGCGCCGTGCGCTCGGTCGACGATATTCGAACCGCCACCCTTTGCCGTGACTTCGCCAAGAAGCGACAGATGCACCCCAATGTACGCATTTCGCTCGGGGGGAAGGACTCGAACCCTCAATGACAGGACCAGAACCTGCAGTGTTGCCAATTACACCACCCCCGAAAGGTGATTGAACGACTAGTTAAATTTAGCGACGAGAATTCAACTACCATGCCGGAGAACCGAAAGGAATTTGTAGCCCACAATTCTCGCTGCCGCCACGGCTAGGGTTTCTCTGCCGTAATCGATTGCCAATTGGGTCCCTTTGACAGGAGAATTCACTGCCGCAGCTGCAGTCGCCTTAAACCCCAGGGAAGTTATCATCTGGACGCATCTCATGAGGTGGAAGCCGTCAGAAACTATGATGACGCTTGTGATCTTGCGCGTTGAAAGCTCTTTTGCCACGGACGTTATCGACTCCCAGGTGTCTCTACCCACTGCGTCTGAAACCACAGAACTTGCCGGCACCCCCTTGCCCTCTAGGAAAGTCTTTCCTGCTCCGGCCTCAGTGAACTTGTCACCCGGGGCCAAACCGCCGGTCACGTAAATCACTGGAGCATACTTTTCTTTGTAGAGAAGGTCTGCTTCGTTCAGCCTTGCAGCGAGATCGCGAGACGGGATGCCGTTGTATTCTGCCGAACCCATCACGACAATAGCCTGAGATGGAACTGGTTTAGCCGTTGTCGACTCTCGATATACCTGATACAGCGTGACGCCGAGATATACGATCAAAGCAGCCAAGACCAGCGTGACTACTCGTCTAATCAGCTTCAGCACCAAGATCGGCAAACACATTACGGCTGCGTCGTCCCAATCAACTCTCTAGCCGCAGCTAGTCTGAAAAGCGTCACTTCTTTGCCAAGGAGTTCAATCGATTCGAAAAGCGGCGGACCGATCTTGGACCCTGTCAGGGCCACTCGAATGGGAGCCTGGACTTTCCTGAGAGGCATACCTATCGTATCGCAATAGGCGCGGGTGACCTCATTGAGTTCGCCGTGGGTAAAACGTTTCAGATGCGCATAGATTCCGCTCAAGTCTTTGAGAATCTGCGCCGCGCTCTCGCCCTTGCGCAAGACTGAGTCAACCAAGTCGCTCGGGATTTCCACCGGACGGAAAAAGAATGCCACCATCTCGGCTGCCTCGGTTAGGAGGGAAACCCGTTCCTGAACCATTGGGGCGATTTGCCGGAACAACTGCAGCTGTTTGCCACTTCCAGCCCACCAATCGTGCTTTTCAAGAAATGGCAGGCAATGGCTCACAAAACTGTCCAGATCAAGCTGGCGTATATAAACGCCATTGAAATGCTGCATCTTTTGCTCGTCAAAAAAGGCCGGGGAATGGTTGACATCCTCGATGTCGAAAAGCTCGATCATCTCCTGAAGAGTCAAGAACTCCCTGTCACCGCCTGGGCTCCATCCGAGGAGTGCAAGATAATTGACCATTGCCGGAGCAAGATAGCCCATTTCACGGTAGTCCTCCACCGCAACCCTATCGCGCCTCTTGGAAAGCTTTTGCCGTTTGGCGTTGACGAGCACGGGCAAGTGCGCAAAGAGTGGAAGGTCCTTGGCACCAAGAGCATGAAAAAGCAGGATCGCTTTCGGAGTGGTAGGCAGATGCTCTTCCGCCCGGATAACGTAGGTTATCTTCATCTCGATGTCATCGACCACATTTGCGAGTACGAAAAGTGGGGACCCGTTGGACTTCACAATGATGAAATCGTCGAGATTGTCATGATCAAACACAACGTCGCCACGAATCTTATCATGCACAACCGTCACACCCGGGCGAGGTATCTTAAACCTAAGGGCAGTCTTGTCGGTCCTCGACCTGTTCTTGTCTCTGCAAAAGCCGTCGTAACCAGGAGGACCACCGCGCTCCTTGGCACGTTGATCGATCTGCTCCCTTGTGCAGTCGCACCAGTACGCTTTGCCCTCATCTATCAAACGGTCCACAGCCTTTTGGTAGAACTCGGAGCGCTGAGTCTGCCTGTACGGACCTTCATCCCAGACGATTCCCAACCATGAGAGGGCTGAAATGATCCCCTCTACCCACTCCTCTGCATTTCGGGTTTCGTCAGTATCCTCGATACGCAACACAAACTTTCCACCAGCTTTGCGTGCTACTAGCCAGTTGTATAGCGCTGTCCGCGCCCCACCCACATGAAAATAGCCCGTGGGTGAAGGGGCGAACCGAACCTTGAGAGAACTATTCACACTTCAAAGCTAGCCGCAAAAAGGGCTGACGAATTCACATACATCCAGGTTGCACGAGACAGAGGTAGGTTTAGGGCATGATGCGGCTAGTGGCGCGACCCATATCGCCTCTTTCGCCTACCCGAGAAGCTTCTTTGCAACGACTACTCTTTGAATCTGATTTGTGCCCTCGTATATCTGAGTAATTTTGGCGTCCCGCATGTATCTTTCAAGCGGAAAGTCCTTGGTATACCCGTATCCACCCAAGAGCTGGACTGCGTCAGTCGTGACGCTCATTGCCGTGTCTGAGGCAAACATCTTCGCCATTGCGCCTATTTTGCTGAGATCACCCATCGGATCAGAATCCACCAAAGAGCATGCCTGATACACAAGGGCTCTGGCAGCTTCGGTTCTGGTCGCCATGTCTGCCAGCATGAACTGCAGACCTTGAAATTCTGCAATCGGATGACCGAATTGCTTCCTGTTCTTCATGTATCCAGCTGCATAGTCGATCGCACCCTGGGCAATTCCGACAGCCTGGGCTCCGATGGTCGGTCTGGAGCGATCCAGAGTTCCCATGGCTATGTAGAAACCTTGGCCTTCTTCACCAATGAGATTCTCCTTTGGAACTCGAACCTCGTCGAAAACAACCTCCCCGGTTGGAGAACCCTTTATGCCCAGCTTCGACTCCAATTTTGAAACTTTGACACCCATATCGGCCTCCACGAGAAAGGCGGATATGCCTTTGTGCCCGGCCGAGGGATCTGTCTTGGCGAACACGGTATAGGTGCTAGAAACACCAGCGTTTGTGATCCAGTACTTCGTTCCGGTAATGATGTACTCGTCGCCATCGCGGATTGCCCTGGTCTTCATCGATGCGACATCCGAGCCTGCATCTGCTTCGGAGAGGCAGTAGCTTGCCTGGGCCTTGCCAGAAGCGATATTTGGGAGATACTTGCGCTTGAGCTCTTCCGAACCCCAATACAGAATCGGAATCATACCCAGCTTGGAAATAAGCATAACTAGCGCAGTGGTGGCACAGACCCGAGCGAGCTCCTCGACCATTATTGCCTGGAAGACATGATCCGCCCCTGATCCTCCATACGGTTCAGGCACCCAAAGAGAAGTCAGACCCATGGAAACACAGTCATTGAAGTTGTCCCACGGAAACTCGGCTTTTGCATCTACTTCGGCAGCCCTTGGCGCAATCTTTTGGGTTGCAAAGGCTCTTACGGACTCCCGAAACTCTCTGTGTTCTGCAGTCAATTGAAATGTTTGCACCTAAACGATTTTAGTGGATCCAAGATTTTTAGCAAGGTGCGAATTCTTGGCATAAAGACTGACGGATTGGTGACGTCATCAGAAGCTTTCGCGAACCCCATTTGATACCCTTGTTGAATCAGCTGTAGCTAAGGAGTTCCAATGGCTCAAGATTCCGATCTTCGTCGCCAACAGCGCGACATTGTCGAAGGCCAGATCAACAAGCTGCTTGAGCGATTTGAGCAAACCAGCATGTCCGACAGGGAGTTCTGGGCTATGCAGTACGATTTGGGACTAGCCTGGGTCCATTTTCCAAACGGATTTGGCGGCCTCGAAGTATCGCCCTCATTCGCAGAGCTGGTCGCTACCAGGCTCGCAGAAGCTCGAGCGCCTTCAAACTTCCTCATCAACCCCATTGGTATCGGCATGGGTGCACCGACAGTGATTACCCATGCCTCAAGTCAGCTTTCTGAGAGGCTGCTTGGGCCGATGTTCAGATGCGACGAGATCTGGTGCCAGCTCTTCTCCGAACCCGGAGCTGGCTCTGATGTGGCGTCAATCAGGACAAGCGCAGTGCGTGACGGTGATGAATGGGTGGTCAACGGCCAAAAGGTTTGGACAACGCTGGCACACGTATCGAAATGGGGAATGCTGCTGACACGAACAGACACCAAGGCTCCTAAACACATGGGAATGACTTACTTTGTTATCGACATGGACGCCAAAGGCGTAGAAGTTCGGCCGCTACGCCAGATAACCGGAGAAGCCGAATTCAATGAAGTGTACCTCACCAATGTAAGAATCCCCGATTCCTACCGCTTGGGCGAAGTTGGGGAAGGATGGAAAGTGGCCCTAACCACCCTCATGAACGAGCGTGTGTCGCTTGGTGGAGGTGTTGCTGAACGGGAGTCCGGTTCAATAGGCGATGCGGTGAGGCTTTGGAAGAAATCAAAGGAAAAGCAGCCCCATTATCGCGACAGGCTTGCCCGACTCTGGATAGAGGCAGAGGTTAGCAGGATAACCAATATTCGAGCTTCACAGCTTCGACTGGCAGGGACTCCCGGCCCGGAAGGCTCTGTGGGAAAGCTGATTAGCGCCGAGCTGAACAAGAAAATCTACGATTTCTGCGTAGATCTTCTTGGACCCGCAGGTTTGACCTATTCCAGCTATGAAATGAAAAGGCCAGAGACTGTCAAGACCGCTCTCGCCAATGGAAGCCCAGACATTTCAAAAGCATTCTTAAGGTCAAGAGCGAACTCGATCGAAGGGGGCACCTCGGAGATAATGAAGAATATCATTGGCGAAAGAGTGCTCGGACTACCTAGGGAGCCAACGACCCAAAACTAACCTCGACGCCCAAAATTCGCAGAATTCAGATCCTGAAGAGCTCATGCCGATTCTTGACCGAGGAGAGTGCGTCGGCGGTCATTTTCAGGGTGGACTCCGGAAGGGCATCCGCCAACTGCCGCTGCACGACATAGCTGTGTGCCGCACCTTTGAAGAACATCTTTCGAAATTCTGCCAGTGAGGCATCTGCTGTGCCGTCGAAACCGAACAGCTTCATGAAGAAGTCAACGTCATACGCGATTGGGCTTCTACCGAACAGGCCAGCCCTTTTTCCCACAATTACTGCGAGACCGACCAACACATCCTCGTGCTCTTCGCCTTCGGCCAGCTCCAGTTTCCCTGACCTTTCCCGGACTAGCTTGAATGCATATCCCTCTCCCGGACAAGGCGCTCCGACAAGCCTCCTCTTGCTCCTGTCGGTCGGAGTGATAGTTCCAACCCTAGGACGCACCCAGCTATGAGAAACTGGCAATTCAACTAACCCCAACTCCGTCTGGTGTTTCGGACTCGCAACATAATTTGGCTGACTCACAGTTGATACTTTACCCCATAATTCATAAATTCGTTAATTCCTTTCCCATTGAACCAGCACAGGATATATAAAAATAATGGAGCGGTCACAACCACCACATAAGACTTACCAAACGGAATCACTGGGATTGCTGCACACTTGAGCTTCCCTAAATTGATGGCTTTTCTGCCACCTTGATCAAGCCCATCACAATCGAATCCTCAAGCGCCTGCCACGAAGCATCGATGATATTCTCGGACACTCCCATCGTGGACCACGTATCGCTTCCATCGGAGCTGTCAAGCAACACCCTGACGACCGCACCACTTCCAAGCGCAGAATCGAGAACCCTCACCCTGAAATCGGTCAGGTGCACTCGCGAGAGCTTCTCAAAGTAAGGAGAGAGCGCCTTGCGCAATGCAGAATCCAATGCGTTAACCGGACCATTTCCCTCAGCAGTGGCTATCATGCGTGAACCGCCAACAAGGACTTTCACCGTGGCCTCCGTGACCACGCCTACATCTTCGCGGTGATCGGTGATGACCCGGAAGGACTCGAGCGCAAAGAACTGCTGCGTCCATCCGCTCGCTCTGCGCATCAAGAGTTCCAGGGATCCATCCGCAGCTTCAAAGTGATATCCCTTGTGCTCCAGGTCTTTCAGGTGCTCAAGAACGCCTGAGAGTTCATCCGAGTTCAAGTCCAAGCCCAGCTCTGCCGCTTTGATCGCCAAGGTCGACTTTCCGGACATCTCCGACACTATGAAGCGCGAGCCGTTTCCAACTAGCTCTGGCGAGACGTGCTCGTACGCATCTTTCCGCCTCGTGATGGCAGAGACGTGAAGTCCAGCCTTGTGAGCAAAAGCAGACATCCCAACATATGGCTTTTGAGGATCGAGATTTATGTTTACAATCTCTGCCACATGCCTCGAGACTGCGGAGATCAGCTCGATGCGATCCCGAGGAACAGATTCGATTCCCATCTTGAGTGAGAGATTCGGTATCGTGACAGAAAGGTCAGCGTTGCCTGTGCGCTCGCCATAACCGTTTATACATCCCTGCACATGAGTCGCGCCCATTCTCACGGCAGCCAGTGCGTTCGCAACGGCACAACCCGAATCGTTATGAAAATGCACCCCTATTTCCGTGCTATAAAGAGATCCGATGGAACCGAGAATCTCCTCGACCTCGTGCGGCAGCGTCCCTCCATTGGTGTCGCAAAGGACGAGCGTCCGCGCACCGGAGTCCTCTGCAGCTTTGAGAATGTCAAGAGTGAAGCGCGCATTGGACTTGTATCCGTCAAAGAAATGCTCGGCATCGAGAAACACGTTGATTCCCTGCTTACGCAGGAATGACACAGAATCGGCCACCATCCTGACACCTTCGTCGAGGGTGGTTCTCAGAGCCTTTTCCACGTGATAGTCCCAGGCCTTCCCTACAATGCAGACATCGGCGGTGTTCGCTTCTACAAGCGATCTCAAAGTCGGATCTTGATCGGCGCGAGTTGTAGCTCGTCGTGTTGAGCCAAATGCCACCAATTTGGCGGTCGAAAGCTTCAGCTCAGTCTGGGCCCTCTTGAAGAACTCTTCATCCTTTGGGTTTGCTCCCGGCCAACCACCCTCGATATAGGAGACACCAAGGCTGTCAAGCTGCCGTGCGACCCTCAACTTGTCGTCAACGCTCAGCGACAGACCCTCCTGTTGGGATCCGTCGCGCAAAGTTGTGTCGTAAATGTCTACCCTATCCGGCAGACCTGGCACATGCTCAGCTGACATATGATATCCAGTCCTTATAGGCATCTAGCCGCCCTCTTACTGCATCGAAGTAGGTCGACTGGATAGCCTTGGTCATTGGACCAGGCTTCCCATCGCCAGCAACTCGATCATCAACCGAGGACACGGGAACGACCTCGGCAGCAGTGCCGCACAAGAAGATCTCGTCGGCAGTATAAAGGTCGCTGCGCAACAGATTCTCGACTGAAACCTCGTATCCAAGATCATTCGCAATTCGGATGACTGAGGACTGGGTAATGCCTTCAAGGGCTCCGGCAGACGTGGGAGGAGTGAAGATTTCACCCTTTTTGATCACAAATAGGTTCTCGCCTGTGCACTCGGAAACATAGCCCTGAGGAGACATCAAAATGGCCTCGTCATACCCTGCCTTCACAGCCTCAACCTTAGCCATTGAAGAGTTCAAATACATCCCAGTCCCCTTCGCGGCGGGAGGGAGTGCATTGGGATCGTGCCTCTGCCATGACGAGACCTTGAGCCTGATTCCATTCTGGGTGCCATCGTCACCAAGGTAGGCACCCCAAGGCCAAGCAGCTATCGCCACTGAAACCGAACAAGGAAGCGGGTTCAAACCCATCTCTCCATATCCCAAGAACACTATGGGCCTCATGTAGCAGCTCTCGAGCTTGTTCTCCCTAACAACAGCCTTAGCGGCTTCAATTATCTCTTCCTGCGAAAAAGGAATCTCCATCATAAAGATTTTTGCTGAGTCAAAAAGCCGCCTTATGTGGTCTTCGAGCCTAAATATGGCTGGACCACCGGCAGTCTCGTATGCCCTGATGCCTTCGAACACCCCTGATCCATAGTGGAGACCATGTGTCAGCACATGGACATTGGCCTCCTCCCATGGAACCATTTCCCCGTCCATCCAGATCTTTTCAGTTTCAGCAATCGGCATCTTCTAAACCCTTTCCGCAATGGCGTCGCCGATTTCAGCGGTCTTCGCCCCCTCTGGAATTACGTACTCTTCCAGAGCTCTATTTATTTTCGAAGCAGCCTCTTTTTCACCCAAAAATTCCAACATGAGAGCACCAGAACGGATCGCTGCCATAGGATTGGCCTTGCCTGTACCAACGATGTCATGTGCCGCACCGTGAACCGGCTCAAATAGCGAAGGGCCAGTTCTGTCAGGGTTTAGATTGGCCGAAGCAGCAAGCCCGATACCGCCTGAGACAGCCCCGCATAAATCAGTGAGGATATCTCCGAACAGATTGTCCGTAACGATGACATCATACCTTGTCGGATTCTCCACCATGTGAATACAGGCGGCGTCCACGTGACTGTAAGCCGTCTCAACGTCTGGATACTCAGTTGAAACCTCATTGAACGTTCTCTGCCAAAGGTCGCCGGCATAGGTCAGCACGTTTGTTTTGTGCACCAGGCTGAGGTGCCGCCTCGGTCGTGTCGACGCCAACTCGAAAGCATAGCGAACCACGCGCTCGACACCGAATCTGGTATTGAGCGACCCTTGCGTGGCCACTTCTTGCTTGGTTCCTTTTCTGAGCAGCCCGCCTTCACCGACGTAAGGACCTTCCGTGTTCTCGCGAATCACAACCATATCCATTGGCTCGATCTTGAAGCGATTCCATCCTTTCGGAGTGATGAAGGGCCGCATATTGACGTACAGATCCAGCTCAAAGCGAAGCTTGAGCAACAATCCTCTTTCAAGTATTCCCGAGGGGACCTGAGTCGAGCCTATCGGAGGCCCAACGGCTCCAAGCAAGACCGCATCGAGAGCCTTGATCTCAAGCAAGGTTTCTTCAGGGAGCACGTCCCCTGTTCGGAGATACCTGTCGGCACCAAGATCGTACTCCACAGTGTCCAACTCGACCCCGGCAGCTTTGATCACCTTCACGGTCTCACCGACCACCTCAGGACCGATCCCGTCGCCGCCTATCAAACCAACCTTGTATCCTGCCACCCATAAACCTCGCTGTAGGAGAATCGAGCAATAAACAAAAGACCGCCCACTTGGTGGCCGGTCACAACAGCTCACGCCTCGCTGGCGCAAGCCTACAAAATAATAATTACGTTTTTCTGATCAAATCTATAATTGTTCAAAGCCAAACAATTGTACGTCTAAAAAATCCAATGTCAAATAGACTTTAAAGCATATTCATCGTGGTGTCCACCGGCACCTGAAGTTGTAATCACAATCCTAGCTATTACTTTGTATAACGTGACCGAGACGAAACTATCCCGACAAACTTACGAACGACTTGAGCAGGAGCTTGAGGACCTGACTACCCGAGGCCGCATAGAGATTGCAGCAGCGATCGAAGCCGCACGGGCACTTGGCGACCTGAAGGAGAACGGCGATTATCACGCCGCTCGGGACAGCCAGGGAAAGATGGAAGCGCGTATCAGGCAGATTCAGGCGCTCCTTGCCGAGGCAGTCATAGTTGAAGGCGAGGACGACTCAGAAACAGTCACCACCGGTTCAATCGTCCATCTGCGCTACGAAGGCGACAAGGACTCCGAGCAGTACCTGATCGGTTCCATTGAGGAGAAGAGGCCAGGCGTGTCTGTGGTGTCACCCAATTCTCCTTTAGGCCAGGCTATTCTTGGGAAAAGTGAGGGTCAGACGGTTGAGTACGAATCTCCTAGCGGTATGTTAAGGGTCGAAATCGTAAAAATTGGCGCCTGACAGATTCTTCAACCAGTTATCAACCCAGGCTGCGATGCTGATTTTCTGGAACAACCTCAGCTAGCATCTTATGAAACCACTGAACCGCAGGGAAAAGCCGAGCAGTCCAGAGCCAAGTTTCCTCCAAAGGGGATCGTGGGTACAATTATCTCTTAACTTATTACCGATTAGACAGGGAAGATAATGGGTAAAACTCTTAGCGAAAAGATCTGGGAAGCACATGTCGTAAATTCCGCCGCCAACGAACCGGATCTCCTCTTCATCGACCTCCATCTGGTCCATGAAATCACATCGGCACAGGCCTTCGACGGGTTGCGCATGAACAATCGTAGAGTGAGAAGACCTGACCTCACGGTGGCCACAGCAGACCACAACGTTCCCACAAAGGATATAGACAAGCCAGTTGCAGATCCGATCGCCGCAAAACAGCTGAGTGTTCTCGCCAACAACTGCAAAGAATTTGGAATTACCCATTTCCCGATGGGAGACAGCAACCAGGGAATCGTCCATGTGATAGGGCCTGAACAGGGTCTGACATTGCCGGGAATGACCGTTGTCTGTGGAGACAGCCACACGGCAACCCACGGAGCATTTGGTGCTCTGGCCTTCGGCATCGGAACTTCCGAGGTTGAGCATGTTCTCGCCACGCAAACCCTTCCTCAGCAGCGGCCCAAGACCATGGCCGTCACGGTAGAGGGGGAACTGCCCAAGGGAGTCACTGCAAAAGACCTTATCCTTGCAATCATAGGCCAGATCGGCACCGGTGGAGGAATTGGATACGTCATCGAATACCGCGGGTCGACCATCAGATCTCTTTCGATGGAAGGCAGAATGACTGTCAGCAACATGAGCATCGAGGCTGGCGCCAGGGCAGGACTTATCGCTCCAGACGAGATCACATTCGAATACGTCAAAGGTCGGCCACATGCTCCCGTTGGGGACGCATGGAACCAAGCCGTCGACTACTGGAAATCGCTGGCAACCGACCCAGACGCGAAGTTCGATAAAGAGGTCTTCGTTGATGCAACCAAACTCACGCCATATGTTTCGTGGGGAACGAACCCTTCGCAAGTTGTTCCAATCTCAGACAAAGTCCCCAACCCCGAGAGCTTCGAAGAACCTTCGGCGCGAGAGGCAGCCACTCGAGCTTTGACATACATGGGGCTCAAAGCCGGCACTCCTATTTCTGATATTTCAGTGGATACCGTCTTCATCGGCTCATGCACCAACTCGCGAATTGAAGATTTGCGTCTCGCGGCAAGTGTGGTCAAAGGCAAGCACGTGGCACCTGGAATCCGCGCCCTGGTTGTACCTGGATCACAGCACGTCAAGAAACAAGCAGAAGCAGAAGGACTTGACAGAGTCTTCATTGACGCTGGTTTTGAATGGAGAGAGTCGGGCTGCTCAATGTGCCTCGGAATGAATCCAGACCGCCTATCACCTGGGCAAAGAGCCGCTTCAACTTCAAACAGGAATTTTGAAGGCCGTCAGGGTAAGGGCGGCAGAACGCATCTTGTCTCCCCAGCGGTAGCTGCTTCCACTGCCGTTGCTGGACACTTTGCGACACCCGACCAGATCTGATCGCTCTAGCTAGACAAAGGAAAACAGATGCAGCCAATCAAAGAGATAAAGGGCACAGCGATGCCGCTTGAACGAAGTGATGTGGACACTGACCAGATAATTCCATCAGAGTGGTTGAAAAAGGTGGAGAGAACAGGTTTCGGTGAAGGCCTCTTTGAGGAATGGAGGGAAGATCCCAACTTCGTCCTCAATGACCCCGTATACAAGAACGCAAAGATAGTAGTTGCAGGTCCAAACTTCGGCACCGGATCCTCCAGGGAACACGCCGTGTGGGCCCTTACTGACTACGGGTTCGAGGCAGTCATCTCGCCCAGATTTGGGGACATTTTTCGCAACAACTCAACCAAGGCGGGCCTGGTTCCCGTTGTACTGGCCCAAACTGAGGTGGATGCGATAATGGCTCAAGTCAAGAAGGACCCGTCCACCAAAATCGTGATCGACATTGCGTCCAGGACGGTGTCTGTTCCAGCCATCGGTCTCACGGCAAGCTTTCCGCTCGACGACTTCACCCAGTACAGACTGCTTGAAGGGCTTGACGATATAGGCCTGACCCTAAGGCACGAGAACAAGATCAGCGAATACGAGACGACCCGGGCTAGCTGGCTGCCAAGCATGGCCAAGTAAGTCAGCTTTGTAAAAGACAGAGACAGGAACCGTGCACATTGGCTGGGTTCCTGTCTCACCTTCAACGCTTACCCAAGCAAGCCGCTACGCCTCCACGAGGCAAGCGTCATCCAGCAGTCTTGGCGACGACATAATCAATGCACTTTGTCAGAGCGTCCACATCAGTCGGATCCACAGCTGGAAACATCGCCACCCTGAGCTGATTTCTTCCCAACTTTCGGTAAGGCTCTACATCGATCACTCCGTTGGTGCGCAAAGTCTTGGCGACCTTCGCCGCATCTACGTCTTCCGAAAAATCGATGGTACCGACCACATGCGAGCGATCATCGGGATCTTTGACATATGGAGTGGTGTACTCCGTCCGTTCCGCCCAATCATAAAGGATGCTGGAGGACTGGTCACACCGTGACGCAGCGAACTCAAGGCCGCCATTCTCAAGCATCCATTCAAGCTGGCGAACCATCAAGAAGATGGTTGCAAGTGCCGGCGTGTTATACGTCTGGTTCTGGCGAGAGTTCTCGATGGCTATGGTGAGATCAAGGGATGCCGGAACCCAACGCTTTGAACCAGCGATCCTGGCAACACGCTCAATCGCCGCTGGAGACATCAGAGAAATCCAAAGTCCTCCATCGGAAGCAAAGACTTTTTGTGGAGCGAAGTAGTAGGCGTCGAATTGAAGCGGATCTACCCTGAGTCCACCGGCTGCCGATGTTGCGTCAACTGCAACAATCCCGCTCGCACCATCTGGTCTGCGTATCTCCATTGAAACGCCCGTCGATGTTTCGTTGTGCGTCAAGGCGTAGAGGTCGACCTCGGGATTCACTTTCACATAGGGCCTGGTTCCAGGCTCTGACACTATGATGTCTGGCTCATCAAGAAACGGAGCCGCCTTCGATGCAGCCGCAAACTTCGACGAAAACTCCCCGAAGCTCAGGTGCTGACTCTTTTTCTCAATGAGAGCAAACGTCGCTATGTCCCAAAAACAAGTTGCGCCGCCATTTCCCAAAACCACCTCGTACCCATCCGGAAGGCTGAAGAGTTCTTGGAGTCCGCCACGAAGGCGCCCTACCATGTCCTTCACCGTCGCTTGGCGATGACTGGTACCCATGTAAGTTTTGGCAACTTTGGCCAGTGCTTCTACTGACTCTGGTCGGACCTTTGATGGTCCGGAACCGAACCTTCCGTCTCCTGGAAGAAGGTCGGAAGGGATTATGATTTCTGATGAGTTATTTGCCACGTTTAGATTCTTACATCTCTGGAGCCCAATTGGAAACTCACCAAACAAAACAAAGGTTATCTACCCGCATCGCCAATGTGGCTGAATCAGCCACGTTAGCCATAGATGCCAAGGCGAAGGCTTTGAAGGCTCAGGGTGTCGATGTCATAGGATTTGGCGCTGGAGAACCCGATTTCCCCACTCCCGAGCGCATCGCCAAGGTAGCGGCGAGCGCCTGCCTTGACCCCAAGAACCATCGCTATACGCCAACTGCTGGCCTACCCGAACTTCGACAAGCTATAGCAGATAAGACCAAGCGTGACTCCGGTCTTGAGGTTGCGGCCTCACAGGTGCTAGTGACGAACGGCGGCAAACATGCGATCTTCAACACGTTCGCTACCTTGATTGGAGAAGGGGACGAGGTCTTGATCCCATCTCCATACTGGACGACCTACCCGGAGGCTGTGCGGCTGGCCGGTGGGGTTCCAATCGAAGTCCCTACAACCCTTGAGAATGGATTCAAGGTTCGCTTGGCTGAACTTGACCGGTATCTCACTCCAAGGACGAAGCTATTCGTCCATGTCTCTCCTTCCAACCCGACTGGCGCAGTGTACAACCGTGAAGAATCAACAGAACTTGCACACTGGATTCTCAACAACAATCTCTGGGTCATGTCGGATGAGATTTACGAGCACCTCGTCTATGACGGCAACAAGGCATGGTCTCTGCCCGTGCTGGAGCCCGGGCTGGCAGACAGGGCAGTCGTGGTAAATGGGGTCGCCAAGACCTACGCGATGACGGGATGGAGGGTCGGCTGGATGATCGCTCCAGAGGATGTCATTTCGGCTGCAACAAACTTCCAGTCCCAGTCCACGTCAAATGTTTCCAACATTGCCCAGAGAGCTGCTATAGAGGCGCTCCAGGGCCCGCTCGACGAAGTGTCAACTATGAAAAAAGCATTCACCAGAAGAAGGGCCTTGATACACCGGCTCTTGAATGAGATACCGGGAGTAAATTGCCCGCTACCCGAGGGTGCCTTTTACGCCTACGCCAGCCTCGACGGCCTCTTGAAGCGTGACTACTCAGGAATTGTGCCAACCACAACCTCTGAACTTGCTGACGTCATTCTTGATCAGGCGAAAGTGGCAATAGTACCCGGCGAGGCGTTTGGAACCCCAGGATATGCAAGGTTTAGCTATGCGATGGGCGAGAAGGACATTGCTCAGGGCATCGGCAGGATCGCTGAGCTGGTGGCCAGTTCCACGGCCTCGTAGCTGAGGCCGGTATGTCGGATACGCTTGGAGAAATCAACCTTCCAGCTCCCGTTAATAGTTCGTGAAACGTTGACGCCGAAGTATGAATGTGCGATATATCAACTAATGTCTTGATCAGGAAATTGCCTACAAGATCGGTTTCCAGACATCTAGCTGCACTTTAGAATTTAGCGAGGACTCTTCAATATGGCACGCATATTGGTTACAGAAGAAATTGCCGAGACCGGACTCGACGAGCTCAGAAAAGCAGGTCACACCGTTGACGTAGCACTCAATCTGAGTCCGGAACAGTTGATCGAGACTATCCCTGGGGCCCAGGCGCTAATCATTCGATCCGCAACCAAGGTTACGCCCGCCGTTCTCGACGCAGCGACCGACTTGATTGTCGTGGGAAGAGCTGGAATCGGACTCGACAACGTTGATGTGCCATACGCAACCAAAAAGGGCGTGATGGTCGTTAACGCGCCACAATCCAACATCCTGTCGGCGGCGGAGCAGGCCATGGCTCTGCTTCTGGCACAAGCAAGAAATCTTCCTCAGGCACATGCTGCTTTGGTGGGCGGGAAATGGGAGCGTTCGAAATGGGAGGGGGTGGAACTCTACGGAAAAACATTGGGAATCATTGGTTTAGGGCGTGTTGGTGCTCTTGTAGCCCAAAGGGCTCTCGCCTTCGGGATGCGCTTGATCGCTTATGACCCTTTCGTCTCCAAGGATAGGGCGAGACAGATGGGTGTTGAATTGCTGTCGCTAGATGAGCTGGTCTCCCAGGCTGACTTCATTTCGATCCACCTCCCTAAGACTAAAGAGACAACTGGTCTTATCAACGCCGAAATGCTATCAAAGGCCAAACCTGGACTCCGAATAATAAACACAGCGCGCGGTGGAATCATCGACGAAAACGCACTTTATGACGCAATCTCGTCAGGAAAGGTGCAGGGCGCTGGCCTTGATGTGTTCGACTCCGAGCCCTGCACAGATTCTCCGCTATTCAAGCTCTCGTCCGTGGTGGTCACACCCCACCTTGGCGCTTCAACTGTTGAAGCCCAGGATAAAGCTGGAGTTCAGATTGCAGAACAAGTTCAGCTTGCTTTAGCAGGAGACTTTGTTCCATTTGCTGTCAATGTGAATGCTGCTGAAGCGACCGAAACCGTCAAACCGTTCCAGGGTCTCGCCGAAGCCCTGGGTAGCTTCATAGGGTCTCTGAACCAGGCTCTTCCAGATCAGCTCGATATTGACTACCAAGGCGCGCTGGCAGAAGACGACACCAGGATATTGACCCTTTCGGTTTTGAAAGGGTTGTTCGGGACTGGAACCACTGAACCAGTGTCTTACGTGAACGCACCTCAGCTCGCACAAGACCGGGGGCTCAACGTCAAAGAGAGCACCTCAACCACGTCAAAGGACTACGTCAATCTGATCACGCTCACCGCTGGCAGCCATTCGGTATCTGGAACCCTCACAGGCCCCAAGTCGGAGCCGAGAATCGTAATGATCGACAGCCATAGGGTCGAAGTGCCACCAGCTGCAAATATGCTGGTTGTCCACAATGACGACACGCCAGGAAAGATCGGAATAGTCGCAACAATACTGGGCAATGCGGGAATCTCGATCTCGTCCATGGCGGTTGGCCCTTCTGAAGACGGCAACACAGCGCTGATGGTGTTGACCCTGAATACTGAGCCTTCCGACGAAGTGCTGAATGAGATCGCAGCGGCGCCAGGAATAATCTATGCCCATCTCGCGTCCTGCTGATTTCACGCAACAATCCCAACACGATAGACAATGAGCGATTCCAAGCCTCTGAACTTGGCAGATCTAGACCTTTCTATCAGCCCTGACCTAATAGTCAAGGCTGATGCAGCCCATGTGCTGGAGCGCATCCCAGAAGAAAGCATTGACCTGATCTACATCGATCCCCCCTTCAATACCGGGTCTATGCAGAGGCTCTCCTCTATCAAAGCACGCCAGGACGTCAACTCAGTTCGCGAAGGTTTCGGTGGAAGAACCTACAAGACAACACTGGTTTCATCGCATTCTTATAAGGATTCTTTCGGCGATTATCTAGGCTTTCTTTGCCCGCTTCTCGAGAGGTCCCGCGGACTGCTTTCCAGGACCGGAACGCTCTACGTCCACCTAGACTACCGCGAAGTCCACTACATCAAGGTGGAGCTGGACAAAATCTTTGGAAGATCAAATTTCATGAATGAAATAATCTGGGCATACGATTTCGGTGGCAGATCGAAATCGAGATGGCCAGCAAAAC
>JAJZBG010000009.1 GCA_021799035.1 Actinomycetes bacterium
TGCCCAGATCCTGGGTACAGTCTCTCGCGGATGCTCACGGTATTACCCTAGCTCCTGGGTGTGACACAGATAATGCGATACACCTTGTAACGGCTACGCCGTTAGCATCATCCTTCCACGCCCTCACTGACGGGGTTTGCCGCGCAGAGCGATCAAAAAAATCTTCAACTGATGAACGAGCGGAGACGAAACGCTATACCGTGTAGTAGGGGTATGACAGGCGTCACATTCTGTTTGAGTTTGATTTACAGGTAGGGAGGGGCATCCTTTGCTGGAATTTCGAAACGTAACAAAGCGCTTCGAGACACCGGGGGGCCAGGAAGTAACCGTTCTCCAAGATGTGTCGTTTACCGTCCAGGACGACGAATTCTGTGTCGTGGTGGGGCCAAGTGGTTGCGGCAAAAGTACACTTTTGAACCTCGCTCTGGGGCTTGTCCCAGTATCAGAAGGTCAGATCGTTCATGACGGAAAGGTTGTCGAGTCGATCGTCTCAAGTGACGTCGGCTATATCACCCAGGATGCCAACCTGCTCCCATGGTCAACTGTCCTTGAAAACATAATGTCTCCTCTCGAAATAAGGGGAGTGCCGAAATCAGAGCGCAGAGAAAGAGCGATGGAATGGGCTGAAGCAGTCGGCCTAGCCAAATTTGTAGATTACTACCCTGGACAGCTTTCCGGTGGAATGCAAAAGCGCTGTTCAATCGCCAGAACAATGGCCTACGATCCAGGAATGATCTACATGGATGAGCCATTCGGCCCTCTGGATGCCATCACTCGAACAGTCCTTCAGGAAACTCTGCTAAACCTTTGGCAGACAAGGCGAAAGACGATCTTGTTTATTACGCATGACCTGGTTGAAGCAATCGCCCTCGGTGATACGGTTGTGGTTATAAATGGGCAACCCGGCGGAGTCAAAGCGCGGATACCGATACCTTTGTCGAGGCCGAGGGAAATTCGCCACCTTGCCGCTGACGCAGAGTTCGTCGAACTGCACACCCAGATCTGGTCCTACTTGGAGCCTGGAGTCGAAACGAGCGTAGGCTAGCGTATCCCTTGCTAAAAGAGTGAGGTCCGGTTGTATTTGACCTCTTCCATAACTAGCATTGGATCTTGGGAGGGACCGTTTTCCTGACAAGTAAGAAAGTCGATTTGAGATTAGCATCGCCAACAATAGAGATTTTGTTTGCGACAGTCTTTGAGAGTTTAGGGCAAGTCAAACTTCCGGGGGGATTATTTCAATGAGCACTCGAATGGAGTCGAGGTCAACAGCCGTAGCAGTCGATGGAGAGATTGTTGCGCCTAAGACTTCCAGCAGATCAAGTCGTGATCGAAGTTGGCGAATCAAGGTATCCATCGGACAGGTGGTTGCCATCTTGCTCATTCTGGGCATCTGGCAGGCGCTGAGTGGTGCAGTAATTCCCGCTTATTTGATCAGCTCGCCAACCGCCGTCATTAGCGACACCGTGACGCTTCTTAAAACGCACACCATGTGGTCAGACATTTCCATCACTACTCAAGAGCTGGTTATCGGATATGCCATCGGAGTAGTCTTTGGCATAGTTGTCGGGATCCTGATGGGGTCGATCAAGTTCCTCTCAGGCGTTTTCGAACCAATCATTGCTGGGATCAATGGCATACCTAAGATCGCCCTTGCTCCACTTTTCCTCCTTTGGTTTGGTCTGGGAATTTGGTCCAAAGTAGCGCAAGCTAGCATGATTGTTTTCTTCGTCATGTATTACAACGTTTACATGGGCATGCTCAGCATCTCCCCCATGCTTGTAAAGCTCTTTCAAGTGATGGGAGCCAATCGCAGATACGTGGCTAGGAAGGTGATCCTGCCATCGCTCTCGATTCCAATCTTTGCCGGCCTGAAGGCGTGCGTTCCCTTCGCCATGATTGGTGTCATCGTTGGAGAGTTCATTGCCGCCGACAGAGGCGTTGGCTATTTCGTGCTCCAGGCAACCCAGCAGTTCGACTCAGCGGGTCTTTTCTCTGGAATCATCATCATGGTTGCAATGGTGCTGATTGGAATGGGAATCGTGACATTCTGCCAGAACCGAGTCCTCTTCTGGCAACGACTGAGCCACAAGTAACCAGCGAAACCCGACTCCGCCAGCGTTTCACTGCAGTTCACAGAGCGCAGTGCGGCTTCCCAAGACCGGCGGCATCTCCTCGACATTGACTCGAGAAGAAAATCGAACCAGTCGGCATTGAGGTGGCAAGGCCTGCTAGACGCATGCTGGATCGTAAGGAGTCCCAAACTGAGTAACCCTCTTTCACCTGCCCGAAAAGGAGAGCAAAAGTGAAAATTGAAAAGCTGACTGTTCCTGTCGAAGAACGCCCAAAGATGGAATGGGGAAGCGACGCAATTGCTGAAGTGCTGAGCCAGCTTGACTTGCCGTTTATCAGCCTCACGCCGGGAGCAAGCTACCGAGGCGTCCACGACAGTCTCGTGAACTATCTTGGGAATTCCAATCCGAAGATGATCCTCTGTCTCCACGAAGAGAATGCGGTTGCGGTTGCTCAGGGATACGCAAAGGTTACAGGCAAGCCTATGGCGGTGGCCCTTCATTCAAATGTCGGGCTGATGCACGCCACAATGGCAATCTTCAACGCTTATTGCGACCGGATGCCGATGGTCATACTTGGTGCAACGGGTCCAATTGACGCATCGCAGAGGCGACCATGGATCGACTGGATCCACACAGCAACCGACCAGGCAGCACTCATTCGCAACTACATCAAATGGGATGATCAACCTGGCTCAGCTTCAGCAGCGGTTGAGGCGCTGGCAAGAGCCAGCCAGGTCACCAGGTCAAATCCGTCCGCCCCAACCTACGTGTGCCTGGATGCTGGCATGCAGGAGCAAAGGCTCGACGCGCCGGTTAGCATGCCCAATCTAGACAGATTTCAGCCCCCCACTCCTCCAGCTCCGTCATCCCATACCGTAGACGAAACGTGGCGCCTGCTCAAAGAGGCAAAAAAGCCATTGATTCTCATGGGAAGGGTATCTCGTACTAGGAAATCGTGGGATGACAGAATCCGACTTGTTGAGGCGCTGGGAGCATGCGTTCTAACTGATCTCAAGATCGGCGCAGTCTTTCCCACCAAACACCCCCTCCAGCCCGCATGGCCCGGAGCTCGGATAACGGCAGCAGGCAGGTCTTTGATTCGCGAAAGCGATCTGATCCTCAGCTTGGATTGGGTGGACCTCGGCGGCACCCTCCAAACTGCAGATTCGGGAGATACTCAGACCGTCATCTCTTGCACCAACGATCAAGCACTGCATAACGGCTGGAGCAAAGACCACTACGTTCTTCCCAGAGTCGATCTGTCGATTTGCGCCGATCCAAACGTCCTCGTCGAGGCCCTGCTTTCAAAGGCAGCCGGAGAGGCTCCCATAATGCGCACCGAATGGCCGCCAAGCTTCGAAAGAGAAGAGCCTGAACAGCCACAAGAGGATCCCGACCAACTAATGATGTCTGAACTGGCCGCCTCGATGCAGAGCGCATTGGCGGGACGAAAGGTCACCTGGACCGGCCTGCCGCTGGGATGGTCGAGAGAAGAGCTCGATTTTAATGATCCGCTGGACTATCTCGGACGAGATGGTGGCGGCGGCGTAGGTGCCGGACCGGGCATTGCAGTCGGCGCCGCATTGGCACTGGCCGGAACAGATCGCATACCAGTAGCGGTTATTGGCGATGGCGACTACTTGATGTGTGCTTCCGCCCTGTGGACTGCAGCACACCATAAGCTTCCTCTGTTGGTTGTGGTAGCCAATAACCGAGCCTACTATAACGATGAGGTACATCAGCAGAGAGTCGCCATAACCAGAAGTAGGCCTGTCGAAAACCGCTGGGTTGGACAGCACCTTAGAGACCCTAATCCTGATCTTGCAACAATTGCTAGAGGACATGGCTTGAAAGGGTTTGGTCCGATCCACAACACAAGCGAGCTGGATAAGGCTCTGATGGAAGCGCTATCGGAAGTTGACTCCGGAAATGCCGCCCTGATAGATGTCTGGGTTAGCCCAAGAGGATACCAGGGCGCACCTCCAGAGATGTCCAACCAAGGTAGGGGCTGAAACCCGAGCTCCACGATCGTGCAATCGGAAAGCCGAAATCGACAGATGAGTGGCGGGATGGCGCTGATTTTTAAAGGTCCTTTCGACCAACCTCTGCGCCATGACCGTTGTTATAATTGTCACACTTAGCACCGGCTCTTCTGGGGCTATCAAGAAGCCTCTAGTTCATGAAAGGACCCAGCATTGACTCAAACCGATATCAGTGCGTCAGAGAACATCGAGATTGTTAGCAGTCGGCTCAAGGACAAGGTTGCAATCATTACTGGAGCCGGACACGGAATTGGCTTAGCCTATGCGACACGTCTGGCGTCGGAGGGGGCAAACGTAGTCATTGCCGAATTGGATGGTCCAGCTGCCGAGAAGGCAGAATTGGAGCTCAAGAGCAAGGGGCTTTCTGCCCTGGCCGTGGCAACGAACGTTGTAGAGTTGGCAAGCCTGGAAAACATGGTCAAAAGGACTCTCGAAGAGTTCGGCCGAATAGATATTTTGGTGAATAATGCGGCAATCTTTTCCACTATCCCGATGTCGCGCTCCCCGTTCGATGAAATCGAGATCCAAGAGTGGGATGCGATGATGGCAGTCAACGTCAAGGGTGCCTGGCTTGCGAGCCGTGCGGTATCTCACCAGATGAAGAAGCAGATGAGCGGAAAGATCATCAATATCAGCTCTGGAACGGCACTCAAGGGTTCTGCAAGCCGCATCCACTACGTGACAAGCAAAGCTGCGGTTCTCGGCTTCACGCGAACACTTGCGCGTGAACTTGGGCCATTCAATATCAACGTCAACTGCGTTGCTCCCGGAAATACGCTGAGTGAAGTGGACCCGGATGAATCGACCTTGGCCTTTAGAAATGCAGGCGCAAACGATAGAGCGCTTAAGAGAACTGAGAAACCTGGCGACCTAGTGGGTGCTGTGGCGTTCTTCGCTTCGCCAGACAGTGACTTCATCACCGGGCAGACACTCGTTGTAGACGGCGGATCATTCATGCATTGACCCGTCCCAGTCATTCTCGATCATCTGGAGTCAAAGATGATCGTTGGGCAACTTCCAGTATTTCCACTAGCCAAGTTCCTTTACCAGTTCGAGATACTCTCAAGCGGATGCTGCTCATATAGGCATACCGCTTTATCCCCTTCCTGATAGAAAGGGCCTGCGGCCTTAGAAGATTCAAACAAAATCGTTGACGCTCCTTACATCTCGTGACTAGCAGGGAGCGTCGCGAGCAATTAGCTGGTAACAGCGGACACCTGACAAGAGTCTCCAATCAAAGAGACTGAATAGTTCACCTTGGCCTTCACATGAGAGACGAGCGCCGCGTAGATGAGGCCTTGATTTCTCGATGTGAATGAAGTCTTTCGAACGCCAGACCTTGTCTTGGCTTCGCACGGCTATCGAACGCTTGATTCAGTTAGATACGGAATCTAGTTGTGCCACCTCACGGGGATGACAGATTATACGGCTAGACGACCGACCAGCTGACGCGCTCCTCTTCCGCCTCCTCTTCCAAGCTCGCCTGGAAGGCTGCGCGCATCACATCCTCACCGCTAACCTCGCCGCCTCTCAGCTCCATGCGGATCTTCCCGTGCCCGCACACAAGAATCCGGTCGCAGATATGCGCTAGATCTTCATATTCGATCGAAGAGACCAGTATCGCAGCGCCAGATGCCGCCCTTTCAGCAAGGAGTTTGAAGATCTCCTTCTTGGCCACCACGTCAATTCCTTCCGTGGGTTCGTGAAGGATGATCACATCGGGGTTGAGCGCCATCCACTTACCGACAACCACCTTTTGCTGGTTGCCGCCGCTCAGAGCTCCCACTCTTGTCTCTAAGCTCATAGGAGTCACGCCAAAGGCCTGTGCAACCCTTTGTGCGTCGTCACTCTCCTGCCTAGAGCGCAAGAGCCCACTTTTGATGAACTGGCGGAGCTTTGGCTGGGTGATGTTCTCCCGGATGCCCAGATCAGTCACTATGGAGTTGTTGCGCCGATCTCCGGGAACCAGAACCATTCCACGGGATATGTGATCCGATATCTTCGAGTGAGCCAGGTCTATCTCATTGCCTCTTTGGACAAGCTTCCCGCTGGCCCCACGCTCAGAGTCGAAAAGAAGGTAGGGGACCTCTTCAAAGCCAGCACCCTGAAGTCCTGTGATCCCGACAATCTCTCCTGGATAAAGCGTGAAGCTCATCTCGTCCACCTTTGGGCCAGAGAGCCCCTCCACTTCCAAAGCTGCGTTGGGATCTCTTTCTGTACTTGCGCGTGCAGGATAGAAAGAGCCGATTCGAGAACCCACCAAGGCCTCTACTATCTCCTCATTGGTGACTCCTGAGGAGTTGAAGGTAGCCACAATCTTCCCGTTCCTGAGCACGCTGATCCTGTCAGCAATCTCTCTCAGCTCTTGAGGCCTGTGCCCTATGAAAAGCACCCCCAGGCCTTCTCGGCTGGCAAGCTCTCTGAGCCACTTGCCAAGACCCGCTGCTTCTTCTCTCCCCATGGCAGCTGTTGGCTCGTCTAAAACAACAGTGGTCAGCTCCTCGCCCGGACGGCGGTAAAGCGCCCTTATGATCGCGAGCTTTGCCTTTGCGGCAACCGAAAGCGTCTTCGCGTCGGCATCGAGGTCGACTGGGACGTTATGGCGCAAGAGCTCTTCGCGAATCGAGTTCTTCTCTTCTCTCCATTTGATCTTCCATGCCGGTCCGCAAGAGTACCCCCGCCCAAGGCACATGTTGTCTAGAACAGACATGCCTGCTATGAAGCCGTTATCCTGATGAACGAACCTGACCCCCGCTTTTCTGATCTCATGGGGGTTCACCGGCAACGCAAGCGAGTTGCCGGAAACCCGAATCTCTGTACCCTCGTCAGGGTGATGATATCCTGCCAAGATCTTCACGATTGTGGACTTGCCCGATCCATTTGCCCCGGCCAAGGCGTGTATCTCACCGGGCAGGACTGTAAAGTCCACGCCGGAGAGGACGGGGCGGCCAGCTATGAAGGATTTAGAGGCATTTCGTATCTCCAGTCTCGGGGATCTTTCATGCTCTCCTGAGTTGGACTTGGTGAGATCGCTCAAGGCGTAACCCCTTTCAAACTGACCGCCTCTCATGAAAAGGCCACAAACAATTACCCGAAGGCTATTAACTGCCGCTCCAAAGCTTGTAGAAGACATCCGACAACGCGCTAGTCGATCCGGTGTACCACGCTCCAGTATTGAACTCGGAACTCGTAAGCTTCACCGTGCCAATGTTTGCACTGGTAAAGACTCTGACACCGGGCTGAGCTTCCTTGACAAGCGAAGAGGACGGAACTCCGCTGATCAGTCGCAGAGTCTCATCTGCTGCCAGAAAGCCCATCTCTGGTAGATCCTGACCGACATCGGAAACCACAACCTGCCCCTGCGACAGGTTTGTCATCTGCTGAAGGCTTCCGTTGACAGTTACAACTTTCACACTGCTTGCCTTGCCAGCCTGAACAATGGCCGGATCAGTGTACGCCGCCATCGGATCGAAAACTGGAACGACATAGTTGATGTCAGGATGAAGTGACAGCTGCGCAGACACAGTTGGTCCGAGATCCGACGCCCAGTTGCTTATCTGAACCGCTTGAGTGTCAACGGTGCACTTAGGACACAGCTGCTTCAAGGTCGACTCGAAACTCAGCTTCTCGTAGTGGCCTCCAAGAATTCCCGGCGAACTTATGAACAAAACGTGAGCATTCGCATTCGAGTCCTTGACAATGAAATCCGCAGCCAATGTTCCCGACAACGGGTCAGGAGGCCCTGCGTTTGCCGCCAGTCCCGTCAGATGTGGATCGATTCCGCTCGCATCCGACGAATTCGGAACTGGAACGTCCAACGCAGATATGACAGGCACATGCGCCGCATTAGCCGCCTGCGTACCCGAAGTATATGACTCCGGATCGCCCCCATCAGTTATGATGGCAGCTGCATGCTGCGCCAAACCCTGCTGAATGCAGCTGCTGATGTTAACCGAAACACCCTTGGCGTCACAAGTGAGAACTTTGACGCTCTCATGGCTCAACGCCGTTTGGATGTTCTTCGCGACGATTGACACTGCTGGATTCGCCGCACTCTGCTCCACCAGCCACACTAGCTTGCCGCTGGCCTTTGAAGCATCAAAAGCTGGCCCTGGAGGCTTGACAGCTCCGGTCGAGCTGTACTTGGCAAGCTCAGCACTGGCTTGAGCCACACCTCCACTAGCACTACTTCCAGCGCTGCTCCCTGATGCCTTTGCCGAGGTCGTGCTGGCAGAAGACGAGGCGCTGGAGCTACTTGAACCACACGCAGCCAGGAGAAGCGCTAAAACACCCCCAGCAATAAGTGCTGAACTGCCTTTTAGTGGCAACCTGGATTTTTTTGGCCGAGTTATCATGCCGTACTACCCTTTCTGACTCTTATCCCCAAGAGTTCTGATAATCCTGACAATGCTACGGTGACTACAAGCGCTCCCCCATAAAACGCATCGTCAATCCAACTGCCGACTCCAAGCAGCTGAATCCCCACGACTCCAGTTGCGAGAAAGTAGAGAGCAACAAGGCTCCCAAATGCGTTGACTCGACCCGGAGTAAAGATCAATGAACCCAAAAATGAAGCAGCAAACGCTGGCAATAGCAAGGGCTGGAACGACGATGGATCAGCGCCACCAGCCACTCCTATTGACACGATCCCTGCAAGACCGGCAATTAGGGATCCCAGAACGAAGCCCATCAATCTCAACCTCGATACTTCGATTCCTGACAGCCGTGCAACCTCACGATTGAAGCCCAGAAAAAGCATCCACCGTCCAGCCGGAGTGTGCCTAAACATGTACCAAAGGATGATCGCGATCGCCACGGCATAGTAGAACGCATAACTGATCCCGAAGATCTGATGGTTCATCGCATTCTGGAAAGCCAGTGATATTCCACCGACGGTAAGCGAGTGCGAGATTTCAGTAGTGATTCCCAGGACCAATGTCCCCATGCCTAGCGTCACGATGATTCCTCTTACCCGCAAATAAACGGTTATGAGTCCGCTCACCAAGCCCGTCACCATGGCTGCCAGCAAGGCAACAATAAAAGAAAGCGCGACGCTATAGTGATCCGAGCCATTCATGCGGCCAAATATCGTTGCAGAAAGCGCCATTACGGAGGCTACTGACAGGTCGACCTCCCCCACCGCCAAGGTTGGAACAACAGCTAAGGCGAGAACCACCAAGTCAGCTTGAGAGCTGGCAATCTCCTTAAAGTTGCTGGGAGTAAAGAAAGACGAGGTCTCAACGATTGCAAATATGGCGATCTCGATAATCCAAGCTATGACGATCCCGTACTTCGCTAGAAGCCCTCTTTTGCTTCTCTGGCGAAAGAGTTCAGGCGAAGAAGGTCCCGAAGCGTTCTTTGCCTTCGAATCAGGCTTATCTGAAACGGGCTCTTCAACAGAGCCTAAGTTGGTCATCGCACTTCCTCCGCTACACATAAATCAACTGAGCATCTGAGGCTAGAAATGCCTGACACAATAAACAATGCGTTACCCCCTGAATTTGAAAGAACCGCTCCGCTTCTATGACCCAATTTCCTATTGGCCAGCTTGTGCAAAAGCTTCCATGATCTCGGAGCCTGTCGCGAGCCAGGTGTCTCGCTGGCTCGCGATGTAATGCAGGGCATCGGCAAGGTACCCGATCCTATGTGCCTGCCCGACTAGGAATGGGTGCACTGGGATTGCCATCACCCTTCCTCTGCCCTCCCTGACGCTTTCAGCCCGAAGCTGTTCGTACTGGTCCAATAGCCTTCTGTGGTACTCCGGTCCGGTCAGCCGCTGGCGCAGAACCAGTTCCATATCATTCATTTCGATGCTGTATGGAATGCTGAGTATCCTGCCATCACCTGCATCCATCCAAAAGGGCAGATCATCAGCCACCCAGTCGCAGACGTACTCGACACCAGCCCTTTGCAGAATGTCAAGAGTATCGTGCGATTCAGACAACCCTGGTCCCAGCCATCCTCGCGGACGTGCGCCAGACCCAGACTCAATACGGTCAAGGACAGTTATCACCATCTCAGCTTCTTCAGCCTTGTCCAAGGTCTGAAGCCTGATAGAGTTGTTGGTCCCGTGTCCGATCCACTCCCATCCTCGATTTGTTCCCTCTTCGATGAGTCTGGGATACTCGTCACACACCTCGCTGTTCAGGGTTGCAGAAACCCTCACTCCAACTTCGTCAAAACATTCGAACAGTCTCCAGATCCCGACTCGCACTCCATAGTCGCGCCAACTGTGGTTGAGCACGTCAGGCATGGCAACTGCGGCACGGTCGTTCACAGAAGCTCCAGGCCTGTCATATGGGTAGTATTCGACATTAGGTATGACCCAGACTGCGACGCCGGCATCACCTGGCCACATGAACTTAGGGCGATCGACAATCGGCTGATAGTGGTACCTAAGGCCAGGTGATCGATAGCTGGTGTCAGAAGTGGTCACTTCGAAGCCCCATCCTGCTGGAGATTCTTTCTGAGTTGGCTGCAGGCCTCATCCACGGTAGCAACACTCGCGTATTTCATTGAAAGTTCGAACAAAGAGACTGCGTGAGAGAAAGACGACCTGTCCCAGATTGCGTCCTCGAGCAAGATCGTTTCGAATCCCAGTGAATGGGAGTCTACAGCTGTAGCCCGAATACAACCTGATGTGGTACAGCCAGTCAACAACACTGTATCCACGCCAGCTTTACGCAAAAGTATGTCAAGCGGCGTCCTGAAAAACCCACTGGCCTTTGTCTTCTTGACTATTGGCTCGCCAGCGACTGGAGCGATAACCTCGGGAATCTCAAAAGCATCACGATCCTGAAGCGATACCGGATTCCGAGTTCGCGTTGTGGCGCCGTAGATATCACGGAGGCTTCCATCTGCGCACACATAGACGACCGGCAAGCCAGAATTCCTGAAATATTCAAGGCCAGCAGCGATCTTTTCGAGACCATCCCAACCTGCCTTCCCACATGCCGTTGGATATTCGTCGATGGCACTTAGCACGTCTACTGGTTCATGGCCGATAAACGACCATAAGGCATCGACAATGATTAGGGCGGGTTTGCCATCCCACCTCGCACTCTTACCGAATCCGGCTTTGCGATATATCTCGCGTTCCGACTCGGGAACCACATCTTCCCAGCCAGCCATTCCGCTCCCCCACATGAATCTGTACCCTGCCACAGCTTTGGACTCAGAGTTGTGGCAACTGCGATGAAACTTTACGCCAAATCTTAGTCATGCTTTACCAGTGATATGAGTCACAATCCTACATTGAAGATTCCACAACATAGGTCTTTCCAAGTACTTTCCAAACAGGCCCTTGCCTCGACAATGCCTTTCAGCCGGGGAAGCTGCCTTTCAAAGTGCCGCTCCTCTTTTCACTCGAGGTACATCAAGTCAGACCATGGCGGACGAATTGAGTCGCTAAATCGAGTCTCAAACACGAGTTCAATGAACCAAGCAAAAATAACAAATAAGATAGTTGCGTGCTGCAGAAAAGGCTCCTAACGTTCAGTATCCGCGAGGCTGACTCGCTGGAAAGATTGGCTTTGAGATGACGGCTGACTTTCGCAGCGAATGCAAGCTCAGCGAACTGATGATGGAAATGCCGTGTGGTTTCGCTCTGTTCCAGAGTACGGGTGAAGTGAGCTACTCCAATAGTAGGGCAAGAGAGATCTTGGGAGTGCTGCCCGGGGAGAACCACGGAGGCTCTCTCACTAACCATCATCGTCAGGTCATCGATATCTCCGGATCTGTCCTGTCGCAGGGGAAGGACCCACTCGCCCTCGCTGTGAACACCAAAAAACCGGTTGTCAACAGATTGCTTGGCATAAGAGACCCCTCAGGAGAGGTCAACTGGGTGTCACTATGTGCCACCCCGCATCTTGACGACTCGGACAACCTGCTAGCCGTTTCCGTTGCATTCAGCACGATTGCAATAACCGAGGTCGAAGAACTCACAGCATATGCAAAAGCGGAATTTGCGAGTCCTCTGCATCGTCATGCCAAGATGGGCCTTTGGGCGTGGAACTTTCGCACCGGAGAGTTTTGCCATGATCGCAACTTCTCAAGAGTCACAAGAACCGAGGGCATTGTCTCCATTGGCGATTGGTCGCGCTCGGTAGCGGAAGCGGATCGGCAGAAATTTGTCCTACAGTTCGATCTGCTTAGATCTGGCATCCCAGAAGTTGAATTCGCATACAAGTCGCATAGAGGCAATGGCTCGCAGCATCTATGTTTCGTTCGGGCGTCGGCAGCCAAGGCCTCGCCGAGCTACGAGGCCCGAATTGAAGGTTCCGTTATCGACATCACAACTTTGCTTCCAGGAACCTTGGAGGTTGGCGAATTAGTGGACTCGATGTCTGATGGTTACATATCTCTAGACAGAAACTGGTGCATTTCGTCCATGAACAAGCAGGCTGAAAGGCTTTTGAACCTCTCACACACCGATACGGTAGGCACTAGCCTGTGGGATCAATTCCCGTCGGCACTTGGAACGAAGATCTTTGGCCAACTGAAGCTGGCAATGGCTGGCAAGCACGTGAGTTTCGACTTCGTCTCAAGAGGGAGTCATGCCTGGCTCGAGATCAGGGCTCACCCGCTGCCAAATGGGATAGCAATCTACTTCCGGGACATTACGGAACAGCACAACATGGCAGAAGAGCGAGAAAGGCTGCTTTCGGTCTCGGAAAAGGCCAAAGAAAGGCTGCTCTACGCTGCTTCACATGACGCGCTGACTAACCTGCCCAACCGATCTGCACTGCTTTCTTGGATTGACAGCTCTCTGACGGTGCTTCCACCACTTCAAAGGCTGGCGGTACTCTTCATTGACCTGGACCACTTCAAACGAGTCAACGACACCCACGGACACGCCGAAGGGGATCGGGTGCTCATTCAAATTTCGAACAGTCTTACACAACTTGTAGGCAAGAACTCGATGGTGGCAAGGCTTGGAGGCGATGAATTCGTGGTTGTGCTTCTCGTGGACTCGGTTACAGAAGCTCTCCATGCAGCAACGGGGGTCCTTAGAGAGTTTTCAAAACCGGTCATGGTAAATGAGCGGTCACTGGTGGTGACTCCAAGCATAGGGGTCTCTATATCGGATGAATCATCTACCGCCGAAACGCTTCTTCGTGACGCCGACGTGGCCTTGTACGCCGCAAAGGAGCAGGGCCGCAACAGGGTGAGACTGTTTGACAATGCAATTCGGCAACAGGTGGTCACCCGCCTGGACACCGAAGCCGACCTCCGAGATGCACTGAGGCTCGATCAGATATCGGTTCATTTCCAACCAATTTTTAGCATCTCTAACAAAGAGCTAGCCGGATTCGAAACACTCACAAGATGGTTTCACAGAGACAAGGGGTCGATCCCCCCTGAGATATTCATATCGGTGGCTGAAGAGTCTGGATTGATCCTGCCTCTGGGCGAGCACCTCATCGACTCCACTCTGCAGCTGCTTCCTCTCTTGAGCAAGAATGCAAATGATGCGGATGGATTCACAGCATGGATCAACGTCTCATCTAGACAGCTTGAGGACTATGGCTTTGTCAATCATTTGATCGACAATTACAGAAAGAGTGGTCGACCAGGACAATTAGGAATCCAACTCACTGAATCAGTCCTTGCCAAGAATTCACCGGAGACGCACTCCGTCCTGCACTCTCTGGCAGGGAAAGGGGTCAGGATCGCCATCGACGACTTCGGAAAAGGTTATTCTTCGCTCTCCCGTCTGGCCCACTATCCGCTCGACCTCATAGTCCTAGACAGATCGATGGTTGACGACATACTCTCCACATCAGGATCGGCAATGGTTCAAGCCCTCATTAACCTGAGCCACGCAATCAACGCCCAGGTCTGCGCGAGCGGGATTGAGTCTGAACAGCAGCTGCGGCGCCTGATTGATCTTGGAGTCGACCTTGCATCTGGCTATTACCTTGGCCAACCCCAGCCTATCGAACAGATATCAGAATCGATAAAACTTGGCAGGGATGGCCTGGCCAAATTGGACTCTTAGCAAGCTCTCATCCAGCGGAACTCCAGGGCCTGCCTCCTTCAAGACCCCTGACGCAGTTATCTTGAAAGCCCAATCCCCTTCAAAAGCTTCCTTGTCATCACCATTTGCTTGGAATAGACCTTCCGGCGCGCAACCCTTTTGGCATAGGCTGATGGACCTTCGGAGATCGCGCGAAGATTGTTCGACATTCGCGCAGCTCTATACAGTTGGCTGGTCAGGGTTGCTCTTCGTGCCATGTCTTCTCCTTTCGACGGGCTAAAACATTTGTACACAATTTTCAGTGACAAAGTCGAGCAATTTAACATTCCCTTAAGGAAAGGGCTTTACGCGCAATGAGGATCACGAACCGCAAAAGCAGCGCACAGGAAATGTGAAATCTGCATCTGACTGGGCGACGCATCTCATCGACTGAGAACGGCCATAATGGGGAGTGGCGAATTTGCCATGCAACTTCGACGAATTCGCCAAGTGACCAACGTAGTGAAGTTTTATTGAATAACATGAAAGCAGTGGGCGTAACGGAAAATAAGAGGTTGGAACAAGAATCTTTCAAGCCGTCTCAACTCGACATGCTTGCAGCATCTCTTCGCCTCGACGTATCTGACGTCGAGAGTTCAATGACGGCACTCGCTAAACTGCTTCAGTCAATCTCGCCAACAGGCGTAAAGATCAGTTCACGCAAGAAGGGCTTGTTCACCAAAGACACGGTAATCGAGGAGATCTCGGTCAGGCTAGGAGATCAGATCTATACGATTTCAAACGCCAGATCCAAAGGCTCCATAGCTTGCTCACGGTCGAAGATCGTCAGAGACATCGTGATCAAGACGGATGAGTTGCCCATGGATAAATGGGCTGCCTCTCTGGCTCAACAGGTTGCATTAGAAGCGGAGCAGTCGGCTCAGAGCCGAGAAGTCATAAACAAACTCCTGGGCCTCAGCTAAGATGCCATTTTTCAGATCAAAAAACAGCGGTATCGGCCAGTCCTCCGGCTCACAGAGTCCACCAGCAGGCAACATCGATATGACGATCGATGATCCGCTTGCTGCACAACAGGCCCTTGAAAACGGGCAACTCGTTCCAGCAGCCCTGAGGCGCCTTCAATCTCTATCAGATGCCACGAGCTTCACTTCTGACCTCAGCGTAAATGAGTTCGCCCTTCTCAGAACCTCATCTCTCCAGCCGATCTGCCAGGTGGCTGGCAGCGCAATATACAAGATCGGGTACCAGCAAATGGGATTTGGAGGGTCACAGGAACTTAATACGATCTCAAGCGCATTCAACGAAGCGAGACATCTGGCAGTTGGGCGCCTCCAGCAAGAGGCATCGCTGGCGCATGCCGATGCGGTAGTCGGAACGCGAGTGACGCAGGGAATGTTCGACACGGAATCGAGACTGATCGAGTTCTCCCTAGTCGGAACCGCCGTTAAAAGCCTTGATGGCCGCCTTGCCGCTATTGCCAAGCACCACGGCTCTGCAATTCTCACAACACTGAACGGCCAGGATCTGCATCTGCTCATTGAAAACGGAATCGTGCCTGTTGGGCTTGTCGGAGCCAGCTCCTCCTATCTTGCAATGCTTTCTCCCTACACCTTCCAGCAAATGTACTCGATGGTTGGCGCAAGCATGACGAACTTTGAAATCAGGGAATTTACAGAGGGCTTTTACGCGAGTCGACGCATAGTCATGCGCAGCATTGAGAGAATGGCGCGATCGCTGGGTGCGGGAGGAATCATAGACTTTCAATTTCAGTCGGCAACCAATAGCTATCAGATGCCGGGCGTGAGCAGTGAAAACGTCAGTGCGGTCGCCTTTACGACACACGTTCTAGCCACAGCAGTATCCCAGCCCAAGGAAATGACAATTCCCACTCAGCAAAAGATCCTTTTCGTCAACCCGTAAACAAGGTATTGGAGCTCCAAATTGGCATACGATCCAACCTCAAAAGAAGGCCTCCCTTCTGATTCCGCGAAGCGACTCGCGGAAAACAAGTCTGGTCTCTTCACATCCGACCTCTCCGTCAACGAATTCCTGCTGGTCAAAGAGGCTGGATTCGAGCCATTAGGACTCGTTGTAGGCAGCTCGATCTACCATATAGGTTTCCAGTTTGCTCGATGGCAGCAGAGCCAAGAGCTGACTGTGCTATCCCAAGCCATGTACCATGCGCGCGAACTTGCAATGACTAGGATGGAGGAAGAGGCTGATCAGCTTGGTGCTGACGGCATCATAGGTGTCAGGCTCGAGGTTGGTCGCTACGAATGGGGTCCAGACCTTGCTGAGTTTATCGCTATCGGCACCGCAGTGCGCCACCGCGACGGCGTGTTGCACAGGACATTGGACAACCGGCCATTCACTTCGGACCTTTCTGGCCAGGACTTCTGGACGCTTTTGCAAGCTGGCTACAGGCCGCTTGGCTTAGTCATGGGTAATTGTGTATACCACGTTGCGCACCAGAGCATGCGTCAAAGCTGGAGCACTTCCATGAAGAACGTCGAGATGACCAATTTTACGCAAGCCCTTTATGACGCAAGAGAGCTTGCGATGGAGAGAATGCAGTCTGAAGCCCAGACGCTTCAAGCTCAGGGAATCGTGGGCGTTCAGCTCATTGAAAAATCGCATGGCTGGGGCTCTCACACCATAGAGTTCTTCGCGATCGGCTCTGCGGTCATTCCAATCTCAGATGAGCATGTCATTGCCAAGCCGCAGATGGTCCTACCTATGAACGACCCGCCACAATAGACAATCCGGCCTCAGGCAATGGCGTTCTGATCGGCTTCAGCTCTCAGGTTCGGATTCACCAGGAAGCCGTCACCAACCCTTTGAACCTTCACCAGATTTGTCGTACCTCTGACGCCAAATGGAATTCCAGCTACTACCACGCAAAGGTCCCCATCGCTCAGGAGGCCGATCTTCTTGGCATGATCTAGAGCCGACAAGATAACCTTTTCCGTGTCTACGGAAGACTCATTGACCACAGCTGGCATTACGCCGAAGCTGAGGCTCAAGCTTCGCGCTGCCACAGCATTGGTGGTGGCTCCGATAACCGGGACCGAAGGACGGAACTTAGAGATGACCCTCGCAGTGTGACCAGACTCCGTCACGGCTATGATCGCCTTTATCGGCAGATATCTTGTGAGCTGCTCAGCACAGTACCCAATACCATCAGCAATCGTCTCTCTCGACGGCTCAGGCCTGCTCAACAGCGTCAATTCCTGGTTCTGAAGCTCTTTCTCAGCTCGCGACGAGATTCTCGCCATATACCTCAATGCTTCTATAGGATGTTCACCTGCCGCTGTCTCAGCCGACAACATCACGGCATCGGTGCCATCGAAGATGGCGTTTGCTACGTCAGTGGCCTCTGCGCGCGTGGGCATTGTCGCGTGAACCATTGACTCGAGCATCTGCGTAGCCGTTACAACCGGCCTGCCAATGGTATTGCACAGATGAATTATGCGCTTCTGCTCAATGGGAACCTGCTCGGGTGGAATCTCCACGCCCAGATCGCCCCTCGCAACCATTATTCCATCAGATGCCCGAACAATAGCTTCGATATCCTCTAACGCCTCGGGCCTTTCGATCTTGGAGATGATTCTGTGAGCATGCCTGGGAGAAAACCTGGAGATGACCTCACGAGCATAGAGAACGTCCTCAACGCGCCGCACAAAAGAGATTGCAAAGAAGTCGACGCCCAAGCCGACACAGAATTCGATATCCTCCATGTCCTTCTGCGTCAACGATGGGAGCCTTACCTGCGCACGAGGGAAGTTGACACCCTTGCGCGACATCAGCACCCCCCCAACTTCGACCGTTGCCTGGACTCTTGAGCCAGATACCGCCACCACCCGCACGGCTATCGTACCGTCGGCAAAACTGACATTCTCTCCAGGGGTTAACTGCGAAAGCGCTCCCAACGCAGCAATCGGGATAGAGACGTCGTGGGAAGGTGAATCCTCAATCTCACGAAGCTCAACGGAGTCACCGACCTTCAGATCAAGCGGCTGGTCCAATACGCCCACCCGAAGCTTGGGGCCTGAGATGTCAGCCAGAAGCCCTACGTACTTCCCTTGCACCTTAGCAGTCTTGCGTAGGCGCTCTGCCGCCTGTTTGTGAATCTCGTGAGAGCCGTGGGAGAAATTCAGACGCGCTATGTCCATTCCGCCAGCCACCAACGCACTTAGAACCTGCTCTGATTCGGTCGCCGGTCCCAAAGTGCAGATAATTTTCACTCTTCTCATCAAAGCTCTCACATGCCCTTATGTAGGTTTAAAAAACTCCAAGCTCACACACAGGCGCAATTCGACACAACGCCATCCCGGTTGTTAGTCTAACAACTATTTGACCCCAGATATTTTCCAGGCTAGTCCAGCAGTTACAATCACTTATCCTGGGATGAACTTGCATGACCTAGGAGTACGCCAGCTAATAGCCACTAGATCAGGTCTTTCCTCAAACTGGCACGCAATGTTGCACTCTCGTTCACTTCAAAAATCGCACCTTTGCAGTGCACACCCCAAGACTCTTTCGTCAGGCCTGCTACCGCAGATCTCAACCGCCATTGACGCAATAAAACGCCAGCTACAGATCTGCACGGGAATGCTTCCAGACGTTTGCACATACTGCACAGGGACTCAAGAGGGTCATCACCTACATGCTGACGAAGACGTCCTCACAACCATGCAGGCAAGGCTGGTGCGACTCCCCCTGGCGCATCAAAAGATAGGCCCTCGCCTTTGCTCCTTCCTACCAACCACGCGAGAAGCTCCGACTCGTCTCCTGCCACTCTGGCCCCTTTTTCACCTCTTGCCGTGCTCCAGCTCTTCGTGGTGTCAACTGCGATCAGCTGCAACCCAGGCGTACCTTCGCGAGCCCCAAGACTAGCCACGACATCATCCAGCAGCGCGCTCAAAAGAGGTTCTGAGAAGCGGGAAAACGTTATCCCAACAGCCAAGTCGACTGCATGAATCCATACCTCTCTTATCCTGATCCAAACCGCCTCAGAGGCAGGGATGTCGCGTCCTCGAGCGCTTTTCACCTTGAAATCCAATTGTTCGGGTGTCAGCGACTTGATTGCCGAGGAGAACTCCTGACTGGCGGAGCCAAAGTCCTCGATCAGAAATTGCAGACTCTGCTTGGCGCCCTCGTCTATATCCCTTGCCCTCTGATCGTTGTTCTGATACATGGGACTTTCGACTCCAGTCCGAGCCCAAGTGGCAAGGTTCACAAGCGCTCGAGCGTTTGAATTCACATGTGCAATGAGCTGAGCCGTGTTCCAATCTGCCAGGGGGGTGGGCCTGTCATGGTCGCCAGCACCCAATTGGGACAGCCCTTCTGCAAAAAGGGAGGTCCCTTCATCCATCCAATTCAAATGCGTGTGAAAAAGCTCTTTATCCAAATTCTATGATTCCTTTGCCGCCTGGAAGAAATGGCTGAAAAAGATCAGGCACTCTTGCAAATATTCCTAAGCTCGCCAATCCCTTCGATCTTTGTCACAAGGACGTCTCCTTCGCGAAGGTAGCGCTGGGGATTGCGCGCATGGCCAACGCCTCCGGGCGTCCCCGTGGAGATGATGTCTCCAGGTCGCAAGGTCAGGATCTTCGAGATGTATGAGACTAGGTGAAGCGGGTTGAACAAGAGGTCTGACGTCGCTGCGTGCTGAACCTGCTCTCCGTTCACCTCGCAACTCAGTTCCAAACCTTGCTCGATTACCTGATCGACATCCATTGCTACCAAGTGTGGTCCCACAGGAGTTGAACCTTCAAATGTCTTGCCCTGAAGCCATTGAAGGGTGCGATTTTGCCAATCCCTGGCAGTCACATCGTTGATAACCGTAAATCCCGCGATAGCATCGCGAGCCTCGGTTTCAGAGCAGTTCCGGACAGTCTTTCCCACTATTACCCCAAGCTCAGCCTCCCAGTCGAACATTTGAGACTCAGGCGACAAAAGAATGGCGTCGTTGGCACCTATAAGCGCGTCGGTGAACTTTGCGAACAAAGTTGGATAACTTGGAAGTTCCCTCCCCATTTCTTTGATGTGATTCTTGTAGTTGTGGCCAACGCAGAGAATCTTCGAGGGGGACGGTATCAGAGTTGCATAGTCCAAATTGTCGGATTCATAGTAGACACCCGTCTTCTTTAGGTCGCTCTGCCACGATGGATTCGCTAGGAGCTCACCAACGTCTCTGTAATCAAGTTCTTCGGCTTCCTCGCCATCGATCATCACTGCCCTAGTCCCCGAGGGAACTCTTATCGTAGCTAACCTCATAGTCCTTCCCAATCTCTTTCCGTATCCGCTTATACGTTGTCAATAGCCCTCTCAGCAGCGCGGCCAAGACTTGTTCAATGTCGTTTTATGCATCTGCAATGGCCAAATTACCTTCCTCGCACAGAAGATAAACCTGCAGCTTCAGATGAAAACCGCAGGCGAACCAGCACAAGCCGCTAGTCCAGGAGTTCCTCCCTGGCAAGTCCGAGCTTCTCGAACACTGGCGCATCAGAGGTGCAAAAGAAATCGGCGTCCTGTGTAGCTTCTATCGTAAGCGAACACCAAGATGGCACGGCAAACATATCTCCTTCATCTAAGTGAAAGTGCTCGTCGCCTATCGTGGCAACGGCTGAGCCCCTGAACGTCACCCACACGGATGAGCCATTTCTACGATGTTTGCGGGTCTTGGAGCCAGCGAGCACACGATGCATGGAACAGCGCATCGTCGGCATCACGTCAACTCCCCGGGTCGGGTCTACGAATCTCAGAGAAGCTCTTCCATTGCCAGACATTTCCACCAGCCGAGACAAAGCGCGGTCGGTGTCTTTCCAACGATAGGCAAACAACGGCGAATAGGGCATCTCCTCGATCTGACCAAAAGGAACGAGTCCCGAACTGGTGCCATAGGTGAGTTCCGAATTGGAGATCGGATCCACCGCCCTGTTAACCATCTGATCAGGACCATTTTCAAAAAAGACTGCATCTAAGGATCTTGCTAACGGCAGATCAAGAGCATCGAACCAGATCATCGGGGACTTCCCGGGGTTATGATGCTCGTGCCAAGACCAGCTAGGAGTGAGTACAAGATCTCCTGGCTCCATTGGCACGGGATCGCCATTCACCAAAGTCCAAACACCAGAACCTTCGATGACGAATCTCAGCGCAGCAGGCGTATGCCGGTGAGCTGGTGCGACTTCTCCAGGTCCAAGGTATTGCACTGCACCCCAAAGAGTTTGAGTTGCATAGGGCTGACCAGCAAGGCCTGGATTCGATAGGGATAGAACTCTCCGGTCCCCTCCTCTATCGATTGGAATCAGCTCACCGGAACGCTCAGCCAATTCCTTGAGGGTCTTCCACTTCCAGGCAAAGGGAACGGCGGCCAGTGGTGGCTCCTTTGGCATGATTCCCTTTTGAACCCAGAGCGGTTGCAGATCTGCTTCTGCGACTGACTCATAGAATTCATTCACCTCATTTTTCTTGGGCATCCCATCGGGAGCCGTGAATTTTGTACTTGCCATGTCGTATTTCCTCCTGACTGCGTATCCTTGCCTGACCTTATTTTGAAACCGAAATGAGACTTGAATGCTTTTTCACGTTTGACCTTGTGAGCGCCCTCCGGCCAGAAAGCAGCGCTGTTCACCTAGACCCTTTTAACCCCTGCATGAAGTCGCCCCTAACCTCAACACAGTTCGATCAGCCTGACTGCTGACTCGACAGTTGGTTGGGTACAGAAGAACCTCCCCTCGTAACGGAGAACGTCGCCCCTAAGTCACTCACAGAAACACTGAGGCGGCCCACTCTTGAGATCTCCACGACAATCTTGTCCCCATCTGCGAGTTGGCCGACGCCCTTCGGGGTTCCCGTGGAGATGACATCTCCTGGGAAAAGTGTCATTACCGAAGAGACGTAAGCCACCAGTTCCGGAACGCCCCAGATAAGATCAGAGACTCGGGCATCCTGCCTGAGGCTACCGTTGACCCAACAGCGAAGCTCGAGGTCGTCGAGGGATCCTACCTCGTCAGACGTGATAACCCATGGACCCATCGGGGTGAAGGTGTCAAAAGATTTTCGAGTCGAACGGTCTTCCCCACCCCGCATCGTGATGTCCAACAGAACGCTGTAACCGAAAATGTACTCGTCTGCCTCCTCGACCTTGACATTTCGTGCTTGCTTTCCGATCACGAAGCAAAGCTCCCCCTCCTGGTCGAATCTCCGATTGCTATAGGGCAATCGTACCGTACCGCCTTCCCCTATTAGAGAGGAGGGGGCCTTGAGGAAAACGCCCAGGGAGTCAATGTGACTTAGCTGTTGCATCTCCTCCATGTGATCGATGTAGTTGACTGGAGCTGCGACAATCTTGGTTGGGTCGCTCACTGGCGCAGAAAGAACCAGGGAGTCGAAGGCGACACCGCCGCCACTGCGCTCTCTCTCCGAAAGCTGATCCCGAAGGCCGTCATAACCTTGAATGATCCTCCGCAAGGCTCCCTTTCCAGGTGCGAGATCACTCGGAATCAGGTCTGTCACATCTGAAATTGTCCCGTCGCGACATACTATGCCGGCTCGAGAACCCCCATCACCAAAGCTCACCAACCGCAATGGAACCCCCCTTCCATACACGTTCCGCTCAGAGCCTCTCCACCTGCTCCAACCCAGCTATATCAACACAAGCTCATGAGTCTCAGGGGCAAAAAGCTCTTCAACTTCGTATCTCTTATTTGCAAGTCCTTGGTCGTAAGAGTATTTCAAGAACACCTCAAGAACATGGCGGTTGGCATCGATGCCATAGGGCCAATAGTCCTCACCCATGATCTCTTTGGTCATGCGAATGTGCTGGATGCTCCATGGAAGCATGTGAATGAATGCAGCACTCTCCTCAAGCCTCCTGCTAAGCACCGACTTCGCCTCCAAAAAGGCCTTATACATAGAACCTGCGATCCACTTGTCATTTTCGTAGACATCTCGCCTCATCACAACAGTGTGCATCACGGGGAATATGCCAGTTTCTTTGAAATACTCGATTTCTGCCTCGGGCGAATCTCCCCATAACCTTGCGACATTTGGGTTCTTATCGAGGAACGGCTGCGGTGATCTCGGGCTATAGAGAGCTTGGATCTCTCCTGAGACAAGCATCTCAGAAAGGGTTCGGTCGTCTGGAATTGGAATGATCTCAACCCCTTTGGGTTGGATTTGTATCTTCTCATATCGTCCGGGATCATGGAGACCGCCAGTCCGATAGCTAACTGAACTGACTGGCACGCCGTAATAATCCTCAAGCATCCCTCTGATCCAAACGGCAGCAGTCACCTGATACTCCGGAACTCCAACCACTTTGCCTATGAGATCGGTCGGCTTGGTAATGCCGCTGTTGGTGTTGATATAGATACCCGTGTGCCTGAAAGCGCGAGATGGAAACACCGGGAGGGCAATGAAGCGATCTGAAGTATTGCGACTTAGAACGTAGGAAGAGAACGACATCTCCGACATGTCGAATTCGCCGTTGCGGGCCATGCGAAAAAAGGTCTCCTCTATCGGAAGGCACAGATAGTTGAGGTCTATGCCTTCGGGTACGACCCTTCCATCTGCTAGTGCTGCAGTTCTGTCATAGTCCCAGCAGGCCAGCGTAAGTCTTCGTTTCACATATTCCTCCAAAGATAACCTGGGCACCCCTCTTTGTCCCAGCTATTGCAAAGTTCTCTCAACTTTAAGATCCGTTCAGCCCTCTGCGAGCGACCTCAAAAAGCAGACGGGAAAAGTCCTGGCGATCCTGCTGACTCATCGAGCCAAGCAGAACTTCACCAACCTGCATTACTTTCGGCACCACCATTGCCCGGGTCTGGCTTCCCTTCTCGCTCAGACGAAGAAGCCATCTCCTGCCGTCTGTTGCGTCTCTAACCCGTTCTATCAGACCCTTTTGTTTGAGCCGAGCAACAATATCCTGGCATGTCGAAGTGTCCAAGGAGGCAAGCTGGCTCAGGGTCGTCTGATCTATTCCGGGCTTATCGTGCAACACATTCAACACCGCAAATTGAGAGCTGGTGAGATCCTCTCCCACGACTGATGCCCATACCGAGGTGTGAACCTGCTGCGCCCTTCTTATGAGATGACCGGGGGCGTTAGCCAAATCAAATTCTACGTCGTTTCGCATTTATGCCAACTCCTGAGCAGAAGAAGCCACAGCCGAGCGTGGATCAACATGCTCCTAGCCACTCACTTTCACACCCCGCACAACGATCTAAGAACTCCAGCCCATGCGACCACTCTGACGCCATGGAGCCACTGGCGAAGGTATTCGCTGCCGCATGAACCAACTTTGGCAGCCCAGCCTATCTCAATCATTGTAGTTAGAGGCCTTTGCACCCAACAGCACTAGATCGCAGATGATCTAGATGCTTCCGATCAGCCTAGGGTCTCACCTCCAGCAGATCCCTCTTGCCGTATAGCCACTCGATATGGGAGTGGTCGTCTGGATCTCTGGTCTTGAAAAGTTCATCTCGCATCAGCCTTCCAGCACCGTCAATATGCCACATATCTCCCCAAAGTCGAGCGTTCCGCTGCACTCGCGCGGTACGTATCGTTCTTGCTCTTTCGTACATTGCCAGAGCCTCAGTTACATTCTTCGGTTCCCTGTCAAAGGCCATGCCAATCGCCTCGGCATCCTCAATCGCCTGACATGCGCCTTGCGCCAAATACTGCAGCATAGGGTGCGCGGCATCTCCTAAGAGCGTGATGTTGCCAATCGTCCATTTGTCTATCGGCTCGCGGTCGTACATCGGCCATCTGTGATCTCTCCCAAGAAGAGGCATTGCCGTTCTGATGTGCTCACACGTCACCGAGAGCTTCTCCTCAAGCTCCTCTGAGTTTCCCCAATCTTCCATGCCCTTCAGATATTGATCACTCTTGAACACAGCAACCTGGTTGTACAGATTTCCCGACCGCAGTGGGTACTGTACGTAATGCAGGTTGGGTCCGATCCAGGCGACAACCTCGTCCAAAGGGGCATGTGCTGTAGCCCTGTCGGTGGGTACCGTTCCGCGATAAGACACATATCCAGAATTCACCGGAGCGTCGTCGCTGAACTTCTTCCGGACCGTTGACCACAAGCCATCTGCCCCTATTAGAGCCTTTCCCCTGTAGCTCGTTCCGTCTGCGCAGACGGCGATCACCCCGTCAGGCTGATTTTCGACTTCCCTGATCTCCTTGCCGGGCAGCAATTCAATCGATGGTTGCTCCTGGCATCCCTGCAGCAGGATTGTCAACAGGTCGTTGCGATGCATAACAACATACGGTGCGCCATATCTTTGGATAAATCCTTCACCAAGGTCAAGATATGAAAGATTCTCATCGGTAAGTGCCGTCTTGAGCCTCAGTCGATTGGGGAACACCCCCACCTCGCGTATCTTGTCCATCAACCCGAGCGATGTCAGAACCCGCGTCGCATTCGGGGCAAGCTGGAGACCTGCTCCTATCTCCACAAACTGCGCAGCCTTCTCGAGCACGACCACATCGTGGCCAGACCTCGACAACCTCAAAGCGGCGGCCAAGCCTCCTATTCCACCACCTACAACCAAAATTGGATCCTTGGACCCCCCAGTTCCGTTAGCCATATAAACGTCCACCTTCCAAACACATCGCTTGCAATCTGGCAAACTAATCCGTATACGTATAAAGCTTATAGAGACATTAGTCACAAAATCGCCCAGAAGTAAAGCACCAATATTTCAGTTTTTAAAGAAAAAATTAATTCTCTTTTTAGTTTTGATGAGAGTGAAAAGCACGTATCGCTTGAGCTGCAGAGATAGGCGGGAACAAATCGCTGAGTACGCACCGATTATTCTCGGCACCCACGTTTAACCCTTTTGATTCCACTGTCGAACGATTTGACAGATGACAGTCGCCTACGCTGTGCTGTAACTTCGATGAAGTATCCAACTCGACATATTGCGGTTATTGTTTGCGTGTCAATCCTCAAGATCTTCAAGGAGTAGGTGACAATCGAACCTGACTTAGAGAAGGCGATCCATGGCGCAAAAGGGGGCGACGAATCTGCAATAGTCCAGCTGTTTAGGGAATTCAACCCGCAGCTGGTTCGTTATCTCCGACATCACATGCAATTTGACTACGAAGACGTCGCCTCAGAAACGTGGGTGGCCATAGCCAAGGGCATCAAGGAGTTCAATGGAAACTCGCGAGACTTCCGAGCATGGATGTTCGGAATCGCGAGAAATAAGGTTGCTGACTACTTTCGGGTTGCCGGACGATCCCGAATGGCACTCGAACAGGAACGCCTGCACTTCGATGGCGACAGCCGTGAGCTTTCCGATTCCACTGCGACTCCGGCAATCGCAAACGTGTCGGCCGAAGAGGCCATCGAGACCCTCCTTGAAACCTTGCCGCAGCATCACGCCGAGGTGTTGCTCTTGCGAATCGTCGCCGACCTCAGCGTTGAAGAAGTCTCTGAACTCATTGGTAAAAGCCAAGAAGCGGTTCGCGTCATTCAGCATCGTGCGATAAATGCCCTGGTAAAAAAATTTCACAGAAATGTTGTAACGTGATGGACCATAATGACGATGTCAACATCGATATGGGCGAGGAACCACTTTCGGACGAACAGATCGAAGAGCTTTTGCGGGGGAAGTTTGACCCTGTGCAGTCCTTTGGAGCAGTTGCCCAGATTGCCGAATTGATAAGCGCCGCCAAAATGCCTGCTACGAGCGCAGAGCTAGCTGGCGAAAATGACGTGGTGGCGATTTTCCGAGAAGCCAGCGGCCTAGGTTCGATAAGGAACATACGATACGATGCAAGACGCAAGGTGCACAGTGGGTTTCTCGCAGCAAAAGTAGTGGGAGTCCTCGCGGCAGCAACGGTCCTCACTGGGACTGCCGTAGCCGCATATCACGGCGAGCTTCCGGAAACGTTTCAAACAACCGTGTCAAGCGGGTTGGCACATGTTGGAATCTCGGTGCCCACCACACACAAGCCAGCTCCCCAAGCATCATCATCGCCCACTTCGCCTTCACCTGCCACTAACAAACTCCCGTTACCTACGAACCAAACAAAAACCTCTTTGCCGAGTAACGAAAACACCAGCACGACTCGAGCACAGCAGAACAGCGCAGCAAACGGTGTCGGCAACGGCCAAATAAACGGATACGCCACCTATGGGTTGTGCATAGCCTACGGCAACTATCAAGGATCTGAAAATAGCGATTCGTCCTCAACCAGTACGACGTCGGCTGGATCATCTGGTGGATCAGGCCAGATCGGTAACCCCAGCGCATCCCAGGCAAATGGGCCCATCGCCTTTTCGCAGCTGGAAGCTCTAGCTGCGCAAAATCATGAGACGGTTTCACAGCTCTGCGCCAATGCGATCGCTCCAAACGGCGAGAACACCACCAATACAAAGAACGCCCGGTCGAGCTCCGCGAAAGAGTTCCGCGATAACGGTCACGCCTACTACGGGTCGGCAAACGTTACTACCACCACGACCACTCAAGCCAGAAATAGTGGAGACTCATATCCCGGGTACAAGAGCTCGAATTCGACAAGCAGATCGAACACCGATTTCAGCGGAAATCCATTCGCAAACTTCTTCAAAAGGGGAGGGATATACGGCAATGGAGCTGACGGCTCCAGCTTAAGACACTGGAACCACTAGCTAGTTTTTACGTTCCCCGACATACAGAAAAGGGCCGGATGGTCTTAACCCGCCAAAGACCGTCCGGCCCTTTCTCCTTGCTTGGCCTAAACGATCGATCAATAGACAAGCTGCGCAAATCTGGCCCGACCTGCCAAGTCTCTATGTATGACAGCCCGAGAAAAACCATGCTGTCCAGCCAGCTCCCTCACGCGATCTCCGTGGGTCTCATCTATTTCCAGGAGCAGCTCTGCTCCTCTTCTTGTGAGCCAGCTCGGTGACTCTTTAATGAGCCTTCTTATAACCGAAAGGCCATCTTCACCACCAAAGAGAGCCTCGTGCGGCTCGTAATCAGTGACCCTGGGTTCAAGCTGTGTTGAAGAAGGGAGGTAGGGGGGATTGGAAACTATCATGTCAAACGCCCCAAGTCCCCCAACAGCTTCAAACAGATCTGACTGCATCATCACCAACTCACTTAGAAGTTTCGACTTATGCAGAGCCATATTCTCTCTGGCGAGTTCAAGTGCAGCAGGAGAAAGCTCCGTGGCCACTATGTGAAGTCCGTGCACCTCGCTTGCCAGGGCTAGAGCAATGGCCCCAGTCCCTGTTCCAATCTCTAGAACCCTCTTCATCCAGTTGTTGATTGCCAACTCAGCTTCTACCAGATCCACCAGCTGTTCTGTCTCGGGTCTCGGAATTAGTGCCCGCGCGTCGCAGCCAAGCTCAAGCGAACGAAAACTCCAGTGACCAAATATGTACTGGATGGGCTCGCCCGATAGGTAACGCTGGGCCATCTTCAAGGCAAGGCTTTCGGCATCAGCCCCTGACGACTTTGAAAAAGCCTCGTCGAGAATCCACTTTGCCAGTTGTCGCCTTCCCAGTTGCCCGGAAATCCTCTCGAGAAGCTCCCATTCGGCAATCGGGCCGGCGCACATCAGACCTCTTGACCTTCGAGCTGTCTCGTCCTCTCGTCGAGGAGGAGGGCCTCTGTCAGTTCCTCCAGTTCACCCATCAGAATTCGATCCAGGCGGTACAATGTGAGCCCGATTCTGTGATCCGTGACGCGATTCTCCTTGAAGTTGTATGTCCTTATCTTTTCCGACCGGCCTCCACCGCCAATCTGCGACTTTCTTGCCTGAGAAAGCTCGGCAGACTGTTTCTCCTGCTCCATCTTCAACAACCGAGCACGCAGCACTTGAAGCGCCTTCGCCCGGTTCTGAATCTGGCTCTTCTCGTCCTGCATTGCCACTACCAATCCGGTCGGAATGTGGGTTACTCTCACCGCAGAGTCAGTGGTATTGACCGACTGCCCACCTGGCCCAGTAGAGCGGTAGACATCTATCTTCAAATCGTTTGGATCGATTTGGACATCAACCTCTTCTGCTTCCGGAAGTATTGTGACAGTTGCCGACGATGTGTGGATCCTGCCCTGAGATTCGGTTACAGGCACGCGCTGAACTCGATGAGGCCCACCCTCGTGCTTCAACTTTCTCCAAGCTTCCTCTCCCTTCACTATGAAGGTGACGTCGCTGTAACCTCCACGTTCGGATATGTCTGCTCCAAGGAGTTCCCACTTCCAGCCTTGACGATCGGCGTAACGAACGTACATGTCGAAAAGATCCTTGGCAAAGAGATTGGCCTCCTCGCCACCCTCGGCGCCACGAATCTCTACAATGACGTTCCTGCCATCGTTTTCGTCCTTGGGCAAGAGGGAGATCTCAAGACTCCTTCTCAGCTCCCCCAGCTTCTCTTCGGCCTCGCCCAACTCGTCCCAGAGAAGATCACGATCTTCACCGGTTGATTCAGCAATCATCTCTTTGAGAGTGTCTACATCACTCTGCCCTGTTTGAAAAGCCCTAAACGCTGTCACGATTGCCTCAAGCTCCTTGTGCTTGCGACTCACGTCACGCATTCGGCGCTGATCGGAGTAGATCGATGGATCAGCCAGCTCTTTGGACACCGATTCATATTCTTTTGTAATTTCAGAGAGTCGCTCAAACATAGTTCGCTGACCGCCACCTAGTCACGGATAATCATCTTCCACGTCGGCAAAAGCGTGGCACTTCTGATGCCAAAGCTTGCCAAATCTACCAAACGCTCGATTGGTACAATTTTATTTCGCTCTTCCAAAACAAGGATTGATCCGCCTGTCTGCCTTCCTGCCGCCCTTGCAGCATGCAGTACTTCATACAGCTTTGCAACCACTCCCAGATCTAAAGATGCGGCGATTCCTACTACCGATTCAGCACCATCAGCATCGACACCAATGCCAAAGGAGATGCCGTCCTCCTCGAAACTGGGATCAAATCCCTGGTACATCGATGAGTCCTCATCATTGGGCTCCGAGCTCGCCTTGAGCGACCATAGTCCGCTGTTAGGCCAGCTGCCTGTCCTTACCAGCTCAACAGGCACAAGACCCTCCACTCCGATCAAGGCTGGGTTGTCTTGTATGGCCAATCTCATCCACCTCGCCATCGAAAGCTTTGCCAACGGATGAAATTGGGATGATCCCAAGCGATAACGATTTACAACCTCTATCGTCTCGTGAAGTTGATCAGCTTGGCTCTTGGACTCTGAAAGCCAGCTCTTTGCCATTCGATCGTTTCTTCCCACTCCAATCTCCAGCCCAAGGCGGCCGTCAACAATCTTTGAACGTGCCACTTCCAGGCCGAGATGAGTCGCTACCATCCTTTCTTTGATGAACAGCGCCTCACACCCGCATCCGAGGACCAGTTCGACTAGCTCTTCAGCTCCATCCTGATTCAAAAATTCCGATCTGGCAGACTCCTCCTGAACCACGAGCTGTAGGTTTGAGCCTGGCGTCACTTGAGAAAGTTGGTTATCCGCTGGAGAAAACACCTCAACGGGAATGCCAAAGCCCTGTCGCTGAAGGCTCAGAACACGAAAAACTTCTGTTGCCGCCGACGAGGTTGTGCCCGGAAGCGCAACATGTGGAAGGTACAACACCAGAGACTCAGCCTGTCTCTTCAGCGCAAAAGCAAGATGGGCACCTATGTCTGCTGTCGGCAAAGTGCTGACGAAGACATGGGCTATCCCCTTGGCCACGGACCCAACGAATGTCGGAAACTCCGAAATCTCGAGAGTCGAACCCTGGATGTCTGAATCAAATTTTGAAATACATGAACGAAGGGCCCCCGACAACAGGGAGCCCTTCTCGGATCCATTCATTTGCGGCACTACAGCTTCCAAACTCGAAAAGGCTCTTGGCAATAGCCAGCCAGCTATCTCTTCGAAGCCCTTCTGTCTCCATAACGACGCTGGAAGCGCTCAACACGGCCTCCGGTGTCAACAAGCTTCTGCTTTCCCGTATAGAAGGGATGGCACTCGCTGCAAAGCTCGACGTGCAACTCAGACTTTGTCGACTTGGTCACAAAAGTGTTCCCGCAAGAACAGTGCACAGTTGCAACGCCATATTTAGGGTGAATATCAGACTTCATAGCTTTACCATCCTAGCAACCCTCGACTTGGCTGGCCTCGGCACAGACAAGTTTCAACGGATTCGTAATTTTAGTTGTTCGGAACCTGCGATTTTGCAATCTCCTGCAAAAACTCAGCATTGGACTTGGTGGATCGAATTTTGTCAATTAGAAGCTCCAAACCCGGCGCCGAGTTGCCATCGCTGCTCAGAGCGTTCAGAACCCTTCTCAACTTCCACACCTGCGCCAGCTGATCCTTGTCGAACAGCAGCTCTTCATGCCTTGTCGAGGAAGAATTGACATCGATCGCGGGATACAACCGGCGCTCAGCAAGACGGCGATCAAGCCGAAGCTCCATGTTTCCTGTTCCCTTGAATTCCTCGAAGATCACCTCATCCATCCGAGATCCAGTTTCAACGAGCGCAGTTGCAAGAATTGTGAGCGAGCCCCCCTCTTCAACATTTCTTGCCGCTCCAAAGAATTTCTTCGGGGGGTAAAGGGCACCTGAATCCACACCACCGGACATGATCCTTCCTGAGGCAGGCTGCGCCAGGTTATAAGCCCTTGCGAGCCGCGTGATGCCGTCCAGAATGATTACGACATCCCTGCCCAGCTCGACCAGACGCTTGGCCCGCTCAAGCGCGAGCTCAGATACTGCGGTGTGCTCTTCAGCAGGCCTGTCAAACGTTGAAGCCACCACCTCGCCCTTCACAGAGCGCCTCATGTCAGTGACCTCTTCAGGACGTTCGTCGACAAGAAGCACCATTAGGAAGACTTCTGGGTTGTTCGTCTCAATGCAGTGAGCGATGTGCTTCATGACGGTCGTCTTTCCTGCCTTTGGAGGAGAAACGATGAGACCTCTCTGGCCCTTTCCAATGGGAGATACCAGGTCGACTATTCGAGCTGTCACATTCGCAGGGTCCCTCGGCGTCTCCAATACAAGCTTTAGGTCAGGAAAGAGCGGCGTCAGCTCTTCAAACCTTGGTCGCACTTTCGCCGTCTCTGGATCGTTGCCGTTGACCTGGTCGACACGAACCAGCGCTGGGTACTTCTCGTTTGCATTTGCAGCGCGTGCCCCTCCCTGCACATGATCACCCTTGCGCAACCCGTATTTTCGAACAACGGATATTGCAACGTAGACATCTTTGGGACTTGGCAAGTAACTACCCGACCTAAGAAAGCCGAACCCCTCCTCCCTCAGATCAAGGACTCCATCAACATCTGCCAGCTCAACTGGGGCAGCCGGCTCAGCGGACGTCTCCCGCTCTCTGTCTCCGCGGTCCCTCCCTCTTCGCCGTCGGCTCCTCCTTGAGGTCCCTTCGGCGGTCTCGACAGCGACCTTGCGAGCCTCAACTGGCTCTTCAGCTGGAGCCTTTTCCACTTCTTCTATCGTCTTGACCGCGAACTCCTGGTCTATCAGCTCATCTGTCGATAGAGCCTCGGCGTGACCATTTGACCCATTGCGAGTAACAGCGGCGCGTCGCTTCGACATTGTCGAACTTGTTACGACGATTGGGGGTGGCACAGCTATCTCCGGTGAAGCCAGCGTTGCCGGCTCCTCCCCCTTGGAAGCCTCTGCCCTTACCTCCCCGGCACTCGAAGCCACAGCCTCTTTCTCTGGCTGCGCAGCCTTCCTGCTCCTTGTGCTACGCGCCTTTGTCTCCACTGCCGCTGATTGTACAACCGGGGTCGTCACCCCAGCAGCTAGAAGGATTAGATCAATCAGATCAGACTTCTTTGTCCTCGATGTTGTCTTGATCTGCATTGCTCCAGCTATCTGAGATAGCTCGTTTCTATCTTTCTTCTCAAGAACCGAGCGCTCTAGCTGAGACTCAGTGCTCATCTGCACCTCTTCCAATTCATAGTCAATTCAAATTTCTTCAACGTTGCTCCATGTAGCCCGCCACGGCTAAACCACCTTATGAATTCGCGTGATTTCGTGGTTTCTCAGATACTTTGCCTCTAATGAGCCTTTTCCCCGGGATGGAGCTGATAAGTCATTGGTAGCCAGCAATTCTGCTACTCGTGCGTTACCTAGTTTTTAGCACAACGAGGCCGCCTACTCAAATCCAACTGGCATCGTTGAACAGATTGCGCTGGAAAAGAGGTTTCGCCGGAATACCCGCGACATAGGTCTGAGCCCTCCAGGCCCAAGTGCTTTATCTATACTTTAGCAGCCTGCCGACAATATTCGACAGTTGGCGATCTAAATGCCAAGCTCCTTGGCTATGGCATCATAGGTGGCATCCACCGCATCTGGCACAGATATTTGCGAGATCGCCGCATCTGGATCTTTTAGTCCGTGACCTGTCAGCACACAGACCACAGTTGAGCCTGGTGGTACTGATGTCTTAAGAAGCCCTGCCACAGAAGCTGCCGAGGCCGGCTCACAGAATACTGACTCCTTGGCTGCCAGAAACCGGTAAGCTTCCAAGATCTCATTGTCAGTCACCGACGAAATTACGCCTCCCGACTCTTCTTTGGCTTTGACTGCACTTTCCCAGGAAGCGGGATTCCCGATGCGGATTGCGGTGGCAATAGTCTCAGGATGCTCTACCACGTGCCCCAAAACTATCGGCGCGGCTCCCGCCGCCTGAAATCCCATCATCTTCGGCAATGAGGAGGAGATTCCATCTCGAAAGTACTCCTTGTAGCCTTTCCAGTACGCTGTGATGTTGCCAGCATTTCCGACCGGAATGAAGTGGTAGTCCGGAACCCTGCCCAAAGTATCTATGATCTCGAAGGCACCTGTCTTTTGACCCTCGATCCTATAGGGATTTATGGAGTTCACCACGGTCACTTTTTCGGAGTTGTCTCCCAGCTCACGGACAATCTGGAGTGCCTGATCGAAATTGCCCTTGATCTGAAGCACTTTTGCCCCATATATGAGCGCCTGAGCAAGCTTGCCAAGGGCTATGTATCCCTCGGGTATTAGCACCACGCACGTCATTCCAGCCTTTGCCGCATAGGCTGCCGCCGAAGCTGAAGTGTTGCCGGTTGACGCGCACACAACAGTCTGGCTTCCTTCTTCAGCCGCTTTTGAGATCGCAAGAGTCATTCCTCTGTCCTTGAACGATCCAGTAGGATTCGCCCCCTCGTATTTGAGGTAGACGTCTGCAGATTTAATGCTCGAAAGCTCTCGCGCGTGGATTAGGGGAGTCCTGCCCTCACCGAGGGTGATTACTGGAGTCTTGTCAGTAATGGGCAAGAAGCTGCGATACTCCTCCACAACTCCGTGCCAAAGCATGCGTTCACGGCTGGGCCCGATCATCTCGTGTACCATCTTTTAAGACCTCATCGTTAATTCGCCCAAGTTGTCACTGAGCTTGCTTGTCAACTTCCTAGCACTCTTATAAATCCGACCAGTCGCTTCACGGCTTCAAGGTTCCTCACCTCAGCCAAAGTCCTCTGGACTGCCCGCTCTTTCGCCAAGTGGGTAATGAATATTAGCCTCGCTTCACTGCCAAGACCAACCTGCTCCATTGACATTATCGAGACACCATTTTCGCCAAACACCGTGGCAACCTGCGCAAGAACGCCAGGCCGATCAAGAACGTCAATGGCGATATAAAATTGGTAATCCAGTTCGTCAATTGGCAGGATCCTTGCAACCGGGCGAGCCACATGACGCTCCATCGAGCCATAGCGAAGGTTGTGGGCAGCATCTATGATGTCGCCGAGCACCGCAGAGGCTGTTGGCAACCCTCCTGCACCTCGGCCGTAGAACATCAGCTCCCCCACGGAGTCGCCCTCGACAAAGACGGCGTTGAACGCGTCCCTTACCGAAGCGAGCGGATGAGTTACGGGAACCATGGCTGGGTGAACCCTCACGGAAATGCTTCCTTCCGCCCCAGGTGAACCCTCGATCCACTCGCATATCGCTAGAAGCTTAAGGGTGTATCCATGCCGCTTTGCGAACTCAAAATCATCCAGGGTTACTGATGTGATCCCCTCGTGAAAAACATCGCCAAGCTGAACCTGGCGGCCAAAGGCAATCGAAGCTAGTATCGCCGCCTTTGCGCCGGCGTCAATTCCCTCCACATCAGCACTGGGATCTGTCTCGGCATAGCCAAGCTCCTGTGCCTTTTTCAAGGCATCGCCATACCCTAACCCATCCTCAGACATCTTGGAAAGGATGAAATTGGTGGTGCCGTTCACGATGCCTGTCACTCGCCGAACGCGCTCGGCAGCGAGAGAGACCTTCAGTGACCTGATCAGCGGTATGCCGCCAGCGACCGCAGCCTCATAGAAGACGTCACGCCCCTGGCTTCTGGCCAGCACCGAAATCTCCTCGCCAAACTCGGAAAGCAAAGCCTTGTTCGCCGTCACTACAGACTTCTTGGAACGCAATGCCTCCTCAATGAGTGCCTTGGCAGGATCATGGCCTCCAATGACCTCGACGACAATGTCTATAGACGGATCCGCCACGACTGAAAAGGCGTCGTCTGTCAGCAACTCCCTTGGAATCCAGGATGGACGATGCGCCGAGAGATCCGAAACGGCGATTGCAGCTATCTCCAGGACTTCGCCGGTCTGTGCCTCAATTAGGTTCTGGTCGCCAAGAATTATCTTGACCAGGGCGGCTCCCACGTTGCCGCATCCCAATATTCCCAAACGAACCGGTATTGAACTCACCCCTCCAACTTAGCGGATTCCTGCACTGCAGGCCCTTACGTTATAGTGCTGTCGCTTATCATCGGAGGCATCTCACCTTCAGACATGACTCGACTGTCAAGCTGCTACTCAACCCATGTCTAAAGAGAGGAGATCACTTACGGTCTCTCTCCGCAGCACCAATCGGTACCCCTCGTTGTTCACGAACACCACAGCCGGCCGGCCAACCTTATTGTAATTTGATGCCATGGAGTAGCCATATGCGCCAGTTACCGGTGTTGCGATCAAGTCACCGATTCTGGTGGACGAGGGAAGCTGGCCATCTTTAACCAGAACATCTCCCGACTCACAGTGCTTGCCCACCACAGTCACCCTCCAGTCGCGACGCGCGAGCACATTGTCTACAGAAAACGTCTCGTATCCGCTGTCATACAACACGGGGCGCGGATTGTCGCTCATTCCTCCGTCGACGCTGACATATGTTCGAATGCCAGGTATCTGCTTTATCGTACCGACCTCGTACACCGTAATTGCTGCCGGCCCGACGAGAGACCGGCCGGGCTCAACCATGACTCTGGCGGTCTCAGGAATGCCTGCTGCTCGTGCACTCTCCTTTAGTGCTTTGGCCCAATCGGAAAATTCGATCTCTGGCTCGTCGGCAACGTAGGGAACTCCCAGCCCTCCGCCAAAATTGAGCTCCTCAACTCCAGAGGAGGCAAAGAATGGCGCCAGTACCTCTACCTCTTTTACGAAAGACTCGAGAGCAAATATTTGGCTTCCGATATGTGCATGCAGCCCTACAAGCTCGAGATTCTTCGAAGTCCTCAGGCGATCCAAAGCCAACTTCGCATCACCGGAAAGAAGTCCAAAACCAAACTTGGAGTCATCCTGTCCAGTCATCACAAATTCATGAGTGTGCGCCTCGACACCCGGAGTCACACGTATCCAAACCTTGACCGAGCCACCCCTCGGAACCAGCTCCTCTAGGCGGTCGATCTCATCAAACGAATCGATCACAATCCGGCCGACTCCCGATTCAACAGCGAGCTCCAGCTCGGCTATCGACTTGTTATTTCCATGCATGACGATTCTTTCTGCAGGGAAGCCCGCACTAAGCGCCACAGAAAGCTCCCCTCCAGATGCAACATCGATATGAAGGCCCTCCTCGTCTACGAGTCTCGCCATGGCCTTGCACAGAAACGCCTTCGAGGCATACGCAACATCACCGTCAAAAAGCTCCTTGAGTTCCCTGGCGCGGGACCGGATCTGCTCCTCGTCGTAGATGAAAAGAGGAGACCCGAACTCTCTTACAAGATCGGATACCTTTTGGCCCCTGATCCAAAGGGCTCCGTCTCGCCCTATTCCGCAGCCAAGGGGAAGCAAACGAAGAGATATGGGATCTGCCGGATCGGTGCCGTTGCTCCGGGAAGTTGAAACGCGTTCGATCTCTTCCATCACATCTGCTCCAGCGCCTCGACCCCAAGCAGAGAGAGCGCAACCCTAACGGCCACCTTGCAGCCCGCGACTAGACACAGCCTCGCATACGTCAGTTCCATCTCAACCGCGTCAGACATGACGTAGCAATCATGGTAAAAGCTGTGAAACAGGCCGGAGAACTCCTTGAGCCAGTTTGTGATCTTGTATGGGGCCCGATCAATCGCGGCTTCCTCCACAACCTCGGGCAATATCGTCAGCTCTCTGAGAAGTGCGAGTTCCCTCGGATGGACTAGCAGAGACAGGTTGATCTGTGAGAGGTCGGGCATCTCGATGCCTCGCTGATCCCTGACCCTCTCAATCGATGCCATCCTTGCATGCGCATACTGAATGTAATAGACGGGATTGTCCATCGACTCCGCTTTGACCTTCTCTATGTCCACCGATGTCGCCCTGTCAATAGAAGTGGAAAGAGACAGGAGCCTGGTTGCTGATGGGCCCAACTCGTCAACAAGATCCTCGAGCGGAATCAGGTTTCCCTTCCTCTTTGAGAACTTCAGGCGATCAGCTCCAGAAAGGAGAGAGACCATCTGCCCCAAGATAATTTCTAGCCGCTCAGAACCGATGCCTATCGCATCCATGGCAGCTTTGAGCGATGCGACCTGCCCGTGGTGGTCGGCTCCAAAAATATCGATTACCCTCTGGAACCCCCTTACTACGAACTTGTTGTAGTGGTAAGCGATGTCCCCTGCAAGGTAAGTGAAATCCCCTTCAGCCTTGACCAGATAGCGGTCACGTGAATCACCGAAACGGGTGGAGAGGAAAAGCTTCTTTGAATCCTCCTCAACCAACAAGCCTTTGGAGTCCAGTAAATCCAGAATCTCCTGAACCGCGCCAGACTCTTCAATCGAGGCCTGCGAGAACCAGACATCGAAATGAATACCGAGCTTATCGAGGGAACTCTTTATGGTCTCAAGGTTCTTTTCAGCCGCCCACTTGCCCGCATCAACGACGTCATCAGGACCAGAGTACCGAGCTGCAAGCTCCCTGACGTAGTCGCCCTGATATCCCTCTTCTTCCACCTCGCGGCCGGCTCTACGAGCAAGAAGAGACTCTCCCAGCCTGCGAATCTGGCCTCCGGTGTCATTGACGTAGTACTCTGTCGAGACATCGTATCCACAGCGTCTTAGCAGCCTTGCTAGAGCATCTCCATAGGAAGCCCACCAACCGTTCCCCACATGTAGCGGGCCAGTCGGGTTAGCTGAACAGAACTCGAGCTGAACACGTTCACCTGAGCCGATACCCGAACGTGCAAACTGATCCTCCCCAAGAGTGACCACCTGGACAAGCTCCTCGTGAAGGTATCCGTAGTCCAGAAAGAAGTTGATGAAGCCCGGCCCTGCAATCTCCAATCGCTGCTGGTACTTGACAGGGTTGCGTCCCAGGTACTCGCAGATCCTCTCGGCGACAGACCTTGGCTTTTCACCAAGCTGCTTGGCAGCCACCATCGCCACATTCGTCGCAAATTCCCCATGCTCGATGCGAGCTGGCCTCTCGACGACAAACTGCGAAGGATCGATCCGAACTCCCAGGCTCTCCAATGCGGCAGAAAGCGAGGACGCTATCACGTCTTGAACACTGCTCAACTGATTGCCACCTTACGCAACACCTCATAACCCAGTAACAACACAAACCAGCAGCCACTATGTCCACAGCGTCATGATCCCTCAGACTGCTGCACTACTCTGGCTTATGAGCCCTCGTAGCTCAGGGGATAGAGCACCGGCCTCCGGAGCCGGGTGCGCAGGTTCGAATCCTGCCGAGGGCGCATTTCTTATTTAGTCAGCCTAGAGGAACAGCTGGCTTTTCTGCAGAAAATGCTTCACGATCGTCAGAGAAGATGTGCCTTGGCACAAAATCCCCTTCCCAAATCTTCAGCAGCCTCGCTAAATTTCTGATAAGAACCAAGGCCTCCGTCGAATTCCGTGCTGACACGACGCGCTGAATGTGGAAGACTTGTTAGCTGGAAAATGTGGTTCAAATCTCCTTCCTCATATTTGTCTTATTGCAAAGCAGGTACAGATATATCGACAGGGTTTCGTAAACGAGCACAAGAACGGTGGATCATTTGAGTTTTTCACTATCGAAGCTTGCAACTCAGATCCCAGGAGCACAACTAATAGGTGCTGACCTTGATGTCTCAGGAGTGGCCAGTGACTCTAGACTGGTAAAGCCCGGCGACCTTTTCGCGGCAATGAAGGGATCGCGTCTAGACGGCCACAATTTCGCAATAGAGGCATGCGAAAACGGAGCAAGCTCGCTCGTAGTCTCCCGCCAGCTTCCGATAGACCTTCCGCAGCTTATTGTTCCATCGGTGCGGCGGGTATTAGGCCAGATTTCCTCCTTGGTGTATGGTAAGCCGTCCTCAAAACTCAACGTGATTGGAATAACCGGAACCAACGGCAAGACAACCACCTCATATATGATCGAGAACGCCTTGGAGCATGCGGGAATCAGGTCGGGTCTAATTGGTACTATCGAAACCAAGATTGGCGGGCAGTCAATACCCGCACTTTTCACAACTCCCGAGGCACCGCATCTTCAAAGCTCGCTGGCCGAAATGCTGAGAAACAACGTCGAAGTGGCGGTGATGGAGGTCTCCTCCCATGGCATCGACCAGCATAGGATCGATGGCACACTTTTCGAACTGGGAGTTTTCACCAATCTGACCGCAGAGCATCTTGATTACCATGGGACGATTGAGCAGTATTACGCTACCAAGGCACAGCTATTCGAGCCTTCCCGCTGCAAGAGGGCGCTGGTCTGCATCGACGACGAATGGGGATTGCGGCTCAGCCACCAAGTCCAAATACCTGTGGTCACATTCGGCTTAGACCCTGCAGCAGATTATCGCATCGATGATGTGGCGATAACCCACGAGGGGACTTCCTTCACCTTGAGAGGTCCTGACGTCAACAATGAGATATTCACGCCGATAGTTGGAAGCTGTAACGCCCAAAATGCCGCTGCAGCTTTCCTTGCGCTTCACCTGCTTGGGCTTGACACGGAAGCTGCAGTGAGTGGCATCAAAAGCTGTCAGAGGGTCTCAGGCCGTTTCCAGAGAATTGAACTCGGTCAGCCAATGGAGATCATCGTCGATTATGCCCATACACCTGGTGCAATAAGATCTCTAATAGAAACCGCCAAGTCCCTTGCTCCGGATGATTCTGAGGTGTACATAGTTGCCGGCGCGAGAGGCGGACGCGACAGATTGAAACGACCGGAGCTGGGTCGTGCGTTGGCAACCGCCAACCACGTCATCCTTACAGTCGACTCTCCTGGCGATGAAGATCCCCTTTCGATCATCGAGCAACTAATCGCTGGCACGATAGACGTGCCCGAGGGACGTATATCGATTGAGCTGGACAGAGAGAAGGCAATTCAACTAGCGGTCAGTTCGGCGGCACCTAACGACACGGTGCTGATAGTTGGAAGAGGACATGAAAAGAGCCTTCGCATCAAGAATCAAAAGATCCTCTTGGACGACGTGGAAGCGGCGAAGCGGGCCGTCGAGATGCTTGAGCTTGTAAATCAGAGTTCGGCCTATGCGTCGCGCTGAACTGGCCGTTCAGACCCTCAGCTAGCACTGCCAGCAATGGGCCTGGGTCGGATTCGGAAGGTGTTGACTGATCGATAAACTCAGAAATAACCCATGGCGCAGTCTTCCAAGACACATCCGAGTTTGCGACCTGTAAAGAAAAGGAGCCACAAGATTCAGTCGATAGAGAGCCCTCAAACCCCCACTCACATAACAACCACCACTGTCAAATGACTAGGCCGACTTTGAGTGTAGTGATACCGACCTACAACTCTCAGGATACAATCAGGGCTGCCTTGGAGTCGGTCTACTCACAAACAGTCAAGCCTGACGAAGTGCTTGTCATTGACGATGAATCGTCAGACAACACATGTGCAATCGTGACTTCAAACTTCCCAGAAGCGCGGCTGATCAGAAAACAAAATGGCGGTCCCTCTTCGGCCAGGAACCTAGGAATCAAGAATGCACGATTTGAATGGATCGCCTTTCTAGATGCAGATGACATCTGGTCCAGCGACAAGACCGAGATCCAGTTGGATGAGCTCGAAAGAAATCCAAAGGCAGTTCTCATAGCTTCAGACTGGTCGGGTTCAGCCATGGCACTGCTTGAGTCAGAAAACAGACGGCCCGAGAAGTTTAAGACTCGAAAGATCTGGACCTCAGAGATACTCGTTCTCAATCGCTTTCAGACTTCGACAGTAATTGCACGCCGGGCACAGTTGGAGGCGTTGGACGGTTTCAAAGGGGAGCTCGATGGAGCTGAAGACTGGGATATGTGGCTGCGGCTATCCAGGCTCGGCGAAATAGTCATAGTTCAAGAGCCCCTTGTCTTTTACCGAGACGTTGCAGGAGGATACTCCAAGAATCTGCTGCGCCTAATGGACGCGATGCAGAAGATGATGATCAGGGAATCAGAGGCCAAGTCAATCAACCCAAGATTGCTCAAGAAGATTTGGGCTTGGCACTATCTCCGTTTCTCCATTGGTTTCATCCTGTTGAGAGATGGGAAGGGAGTCAAGAAAAGCATCGCCTCACTTGTGAAGGATGGCTTGGCCGGCCAAGTGCCCTCAGCCACATGGGACTTTCTGATGCCATTTCTACTTATGAGGGTGAAAAGAAGGCTCCAGATTTGATCTTAAGGATCGGCCGTACTGCCTATCTCGGCTGTTCCTGTTTAAACGACTCCTGATTGCTGCCGCCCACTTTCAGATCCTCAGCCCGATAGCATGCCTCTTGAGCTCTTTCCTGGCGCTTTCTGTATATTACAAACGCCACCACAGCCAAAATGACGGCTGCAAGGATCACATAAGAGACGTCGCCCGCAACCTTTTCGACCTGCCTATAACTCTGACCTCCCAGATAGCCAAGCAAAGCCATTGAAACAGACCACACCACGCCACCAGCCACATTGTAAGTGGCAAACGTCTTGTATCGCATCCCTGCCACGCCAGCAATGCCGGGCACCAAAACCCGCAACGCAGTTGTGAATCGCCCGATGAAGACGCCCGGTCCACCACGCTTAATCATGAACTGTTCGGCCTTGGCTACCTGGGAGGGCTTCACAAATCGCGAAAGATGGTTGTTGATTAGACTCCGACCCCATCTCTTTCCAACAAAATAACCAATGCTGTCCCCAATAATCGCTCCCAGCGATGCGACAAGCATTACCCAGGGGAGTGACTCCTGATGCTCGAAGGCCAGTACGCCTGCCACAATGACAACGGTTTCTCCTGGAAAGACAAACCCGAGAAATATTGAAGACTCAGCTGCGGGAAGAAGGAACACCAGAAGCAGCACCAACCACCCATGTAGTGTCAATACGTAATTAGCGATGCTGCTCATCTATTAAACTCTAGCGCCTTAACCACACAAGAAGCTGAGAGCTGATAGCTCATGCCAAAGCGACCAACAAAACCTGCGACCCGGTCATGCTAAACCGCTCCACCGCGCCGAGACTCCAAGGTCACATTCAAAACGGTCGAGATAATGAACGCTAAGCCGATAACAGCCAGCCATACGCCAAAAACGAGGCTAAGGCCTGTGAGTGCAGCTCCCATTCCAAAAACAAATGGCCAGATCGTGTTTCCAGGGAAGGCGCCAACTGGGCCCGCCCCTTCAGCCAGAGTGGCCTCCTCGCGGTCTTCCGGCCTTAACTCCATCCTTCGCGCCCACCATGCCAGGTATAGCCCAGGCATAATCCCCAGACCTGCCGCAGCAAAGAGCATTATGGTTCCGCTTGCTTCCCCCGACCAAAGAAAGTATATGACCATGATAAGGAAGAAGAAGGTACCCACCATAAGGTAGACCGAGCGCTCGCTTCTCATTGCTGTCTCTCCCTATCCGCCGCCTGCCCACTATGCGATGTCTTGTAATCAGCAAATTCCGGGTGATTCATATCCCAGACCGGTCGAGCGGAGCGAACCGGAGGCAGCCTGTCAAAGTTATGGTGCGTTGGGGGCGAGCTGGTTGCCCACTCAAGCGTGTGCCCGTCCCACGGATTGCCCGATGCAGGGATTGGCCTTCGCCAAGACACCCATACGTTTACGATCCAAAGGGCAAACGCAAGCCCCATCATGTACGCCCCGATGGTCGAGATCCTATTCAAGGTGGTGTAGTGATCAACAGGAAGGTAAACGGCAATTCTCCTCGGCATTCCCTTCAACCCAAGGAGATACTGAGGAATGAAGGTGACTGCAGCGCCGATAAAAGCCAGCCAGAACTGGATCTTTGCCAGACCCTCACGGTACATCCGCCCGGTGAATTTCGGATACCAGTAGAAAAAGCCCGCGAATCCCGCAAAAACAGTGGTACCTAGAAGGACCTGGTGAAAGTGGGCTACGACAAAATACGTGTCATGTGTCGCAAAATCAATGGGAGGAGACGCCAGCAGGACTCCAGTAATCCCACCCATGACAAAGATTGCTATGAAGCCAATGGCAAACAGCATCGGTGCCTTGTACTCAATCTGACCACCCCACATCGTGCCGATCCAAGTGAAAATCTTGATTCCGGTAGGCACTGCGATCAAAAGTGAAAGAGCACTGAAAAAAGGCAGGAGCACAGTTCCTGTTGTAAACATGTGGTGCGCCCAAACGCCTGTGGACAACCCTGCAATTGCCAACGTGGCAAAGACCAATCCCTTGTAGCCAAACACAGGCTTCCTCGAAAATACCGGAATCACCTCAGTGACGATTCCAAAGAATGGAAGCGCAAGTATATACACCTCTGGATGGCCGAAGAACCAGAAGAGGTTTTGCCAGAGCACAGGCATGCCCCCACCCGCAACGGAGTATATGTGGGTACCCAGATGCCTGTCTGCATAAAGCATGATCAACGCAGCTGTCAGCACCGGAAAAGCGATCAGAATAAGGATTGCTGTCACCAGCATGTTCCACACGAATATGGGAAGACGGAACATCGTCATTCCTGGTGCGCGAAGGTAGACCGTCGTCGTCACCAAATTCACAGCGGTAAAGATCCCTGAGAACCCGACCAGCATGATGGACACTATCCACAAGTCGGGACCTGCTCCGGGTGAGTTAGTGGCTGAAGACAACGGCGCATATGACACCCACCCGAATGCGGCGGCTCCTGATGCGGTGAAAAATCCAAGTAGCATGCTGATCCCACCAGTCAGATACAGCCAGTAGGAAAGAGCATTGAGTCTCGGAAACGCCATATCTGGTGCCCCTATCTGTAGGGGAAGTATGTAGTTTGCAAAACCACCAAATGCAAACGGCCCGGCAAACAGATATAGCATCATCGAGCCATGAATTGTGAACAACTCGTTGTAAGTCTGCTGCGACACAAAGTGGTTGTTTGGCGCGAACAGCTGGGTTCTAATCAGCATTGCCATGGCCCCGGCAATTATGAAGAAAACCAGAGCCGTGTACATATAGTTCTTGCCTATTATCTTGTGATCCGTGGAGGTGAGCCAGAGCAAGAAGCCCCGAGGCTGCTCTTCATGATGAACCTCACCACCGGGATGACCAATTTCTTCTTCGATTACTGTCATGCTGTCACCTTTTGCTGCTGCGAGGTAAGCCAACTGGAAAACTGCGACGGGCTCACTACTCTAACGTTGAATAGCATCTCAGCGTGATAGAGCCCACAAAACTGGGAACACTTTCCCGAAAACTCGCCGGCTTTCGTCGGAGTGAAATCGAAATAGTTGGTTACTCCGGGAAGTGCATATCTGGAGAAATTGAATGCTGGTATGTAAAACCCATGGACGACATCATTTGAGAGCAGCTTGATTGTGGTGGTCTCGCCCTGAGGCAGCTCGAGTGTAGGATAGGTCGAGCCTTTTGGAACTACAGTGACACCACCGGGGTACTCGAACTTCCATCCCCACTGAAAACCAACCACCGTCACTCTCAATGCAGGATGAGAACTCACCGCATCAATCTTGTCCTCAGAGACAAAGGTTGCCGCAAAGAGGCCTATGACGATGAGAACCGGAACGATCGTATAAATGAGCTCCCACTTAATATTTGAATGGGTCTGCTTCGGAACCTGGTCGCCGCGCTTTCGAAAACGAGCCATGGCAAACACAAGCGCACCGTACGTTATAGCAGCCACAAAAATTGCTGTGATTATGAATCCCTGCCAGAGGTGAAACTCATTCTGACCTTGAGTTGTCGCTCCCTTATAAGCCCAGAAGGTTGGAAGGTTGCATGAGCTCAACACAACTGCGCCCAGGACCAAACCAGCTATATTCACATTTCTCATGGTGAAGAAACGCAGCTTCACCTTCCTATGCATGCCAACACCGGCATTCGCTTTACCTGATCGCACGATACCCAGTCCCATTCATGCTCAATTCCGATATATCCGATCTTGTTGCGCCTAAAAGCGGACCCACAGGCTTTCTTGCCAGAGCGTCACACTGAAACACTCCCGCATCTCGGGCGGAGAACCAAACTGTTGCCTCAAGCCCTTGGAAAGTCATTCTTCATCCTCGGAGTCTTCGCCATCACTCGCAGGTCTCGGACCCCTAGGACTGAACAATCCTCCTCCTGCGCCCGGAGCGCCGCGAGGGATTCGATAAACTCCAGAACCTCCGCTCGGGCGCTCGCCGATCTCTTCCGAAACAACGGCTACAGCCGAGGGAGCGGAGAAGACGAACCTCTCCTCTTCGAGGACTGGAGTCTGCACCTCCTGGCCGTGAATCCGAGCCTCTTCAGGAAGGGGAAGAGGCTCCTCTCCGTGAAAGACGCTGTGTTTGAGCACAAGCTCGGATCGAGGCTCGGATTCTTCGGTCGTGTACTCCCCTCCTGGGGAGCGGAAGATGACCATGGCCTTTCGTGGCGTTCCAGCCAGCGGCACCGAACGAGCCTCCTTGGCAAGCTGATACGCGACAAACGCAGCTATCGGAGGAATGACGAACACCAGAATCCTGAATGCCCAAAGAACAAAGTTCAGAGTCAGATTGAAGGTATTAGCCAAAACATCTGTCGAAGACGCAAAGAAGAGAACCATGTAGAAAGCCATGACGCCTACGCCTATGGATGTCCTCCAGGGATTGTCGCGTGGATTCTCCAAGAGATTGTGACTTTGACTGTCTTTCGTGAACCTACGCTCGATCCATGGCCAGGCCATTAGCAGCCCGAACGTAATGCCAGGCAGGAGGACGGCGGGGAAGAATATCGTCGGAATCATATGACCGAAACCAACGATCTCCCAAGAGGGGAATAGCCTTAACGCTCCGTCCAACCATCCCATGTACCAGTCTGGCTGCACAGCATAAGAAACCTTGTAAGGGATATATGGCCCGTACATCCAGATCGGGTTTATCTGAACTAGGCCTCCCAATGCAGCTATGACAGAAGCCGTTAAGAAAAAGAAGCCTCCTGCCTGCATTGCATATGCAGGCCAGAATGCGATTCCAACTACATTCTTTTCCGTCCTTCCCCTGCCCTTGTACTGGGTGTGCTTCTGGTGCCACATAATTGCAAGGTGAGCACCTAGCAAACCAGCCATGATGGCGGGGATGAGCAGTATATGGATGGTATAAAATCGCGGAATTATCTTGTCGCCAGGGAACTGCCCCCCGAAGAGGAATGAGGCCAAATAGCTTCCCACCACCGGCACTGACAGAGTGATGGAGTAAGCGATCCTGATTCCGGTTCCCGAGATGAGATCGTCAGGGAGAGAGTAGCCCAAAAACCCTTCCAAGATGGCGAGCATCAGCAGCAATGAGCCCACAAGCCAGTTGATCTCGCGTGGCTTGCGAAATGCACCTGTAAAGAAGACCCTGAGCAAGTGCACCACTATCGCGGCGACGAACACATTTGCCGCCCAGTGATGCATCTGGCGCATAACCAAACCTGCCCGAACATTGAAGGATAGGTTCAGTGTCGACGCGTACGCTTGCGACATAACGTGGCCGTCAAGAGGTGCATAGCTACCGTGATAAACCGTTGGCGCTGAAGACGGCACGAAAAACAGGGTTAGAAATACGCCGGTCCCTAGGAGAATGAAGAACGAGTACATCGCAATCTCGCCCAACATGAATGACCAGTGATCAGGAAATATCTTGTTCAGGGACTTCCTCGTGAACTTTGCCGTTCCCAATCTCTCGTCAAGGAAGTCAATCGGTTTGTAGCTCATGCGCCCCGCTCCCAAAAACCTGGTCCGATTGGCTCATCGTATCCAGCTTGGGCCCGCAGATAGCCCTGAGAGTCGATATACAGCGGGAGTTGAGGCAAAGGCCTCGGTGCGGGTCCAAATACCGGATTCGCTCCCGTCATGACATCGAACAACGACTGGTGGCAAGGGCACAGCAGCTGCTGAGTCAGCTCCTGATAAAGGCCAACCGGACAACCTGCATGCGTGCACACCTTGGAGTAAGCCAGATAACCCTGAGGACCCCAGGTCTCGCGACCCGGCTTAGTGACAATGTCTTGAAAGGATGGCCTTATGAGAATGGTCTGGGATATCGCCCCTCCTGGGTGGCCGTCTGGAAAAACCGTAAGGACTCCTCCCACCTCCAAGTCCGTCGCACGCACTTTCGTTCCATCCGCCTTCACAAGGGCCGAACCCTTTTTCCAGTTGGTGACGTAAAGCATCTTCTTGGGCTGAGGCCCGAGAGAGCGGATGAAAGGAAAGAGCGTGATTATCCCGAACGCGCCAACCGCAGCGCCCAACATTTTGACGAGGAAGCTTCTCCTCTGAATCTGGTTCGCACCGCGCTCGAGAGACTCAACGAAGGCTTCACGCTCCGATTCGGGACTTTGAAGCTCTTCGCGCTCCTGGACATATGGCCCCTGGGGGACCAAGTACTTTCCCCAGGAGACGATCCCAAATCCAAGGCCTCCAAGTGCGATAAATAAGAGCGCCCCTTCAACTTGAGTCTGACCGCCCTGCCAGTAGACGACTCCCAGCCCGACAGTAGCCAGAAATGAGAGCAAGAAACTGACTCCCACAACTCTCTCAAACCGCCGTTCAGATACCTTTATCAGGCGTTCCTTATCCTGGCTTTGTTTCAATTCTGGAGTGGAGCTACTCAACGCGCCCGCCCTCCAATCCAGTAACCAGCTATCATCAACGACCCCAAACCAATCAAGATTCCTACAAAACCTTCAGTTACAGGCCCCACGTGGCCAAGTCCGATCCCGCCAGCATTATTAGGATGCTGGAGGTATTTGACATACTTGACGATGTCGGCAACTTGCTGGGTGCTCAGATTACCCGTACCGAATCTTGGCATGTTGCCCGGACCCGTTCTTACAGCTTCCGCAATCTGAGTCGTTGTTGCGGGATACAAAGAGGGCGCGTAAACACCTCCCGCCAGAGCATCGCCTACACCTGTTATGGTGTGGCACGCAGCGCAGTTGGTGGAAAATAGCCCTTGCCCAGCGCTCAACGAAGCGGCACCAAGATTCACTTGTGGAATAGCAGGCCCACCTGGTGCAAGTGACGAGACATAGGCGTCGATGGCAAGCTCTTGTGCCCTCGTGAACCTAGATGGCTTCTCTGTCGCTTGAACCGTCGGATCCGCTAAAGGCATGCGGCCTGTCGAGATCCAAAAGTCAATCGTCGCAGCTCCAAGACCTTGAAGGTTTGGCGCGCGACTCGTTCCCGCCGCAGTATCCCCATGACAGCTAGAGCAGTTCTCTACGAAAAGCGTCTTGCCCAACGCGATCGTGGAAGGATCCAACTTCAAATACGTTATCGGCGCTTTGCCAGCCCCGCTAGTGCCACCATAGGTCACCGAATTTGTGCTGCTTGAATTCGAAGAACCCGGTGTTGTCGCTGCAGCTGCTCCCTGTGAAAACAGAGCCATACCAGTTACAGAAGCTGCAACTCCTAGCGCCACCGGAAATAGCACGCGCCCACCCAACTTCTTGCCGAATTTCAACTTATCTCCTAGTGGACCAGGAATATTGTCGCGTATAGCGCAATCCAAACGATATCGACGAAATGCCAGTAGTAACTGACCGACTGCATGACCGGGAGGAGCCCGGGGTCCCTAGATCTGCCGGCGATCCTGAGCAACAGAAACGCCATGGCAACAATGCCAAGAAACACGTGTAAACCGTGAAGCCCGGTCATAAGGAAGAACAGCGAGCCAAATGCATTCGTCGACGGCGAGAACGCTACGTGAGTCCACTCGTAGAATTGATTTCCCAGGAACATGAGTCCCATGACCATGGTTATCACTATCCAGCGCCTCGCCGATGCTCGGCGGCCATGTTCCAGATCGTAAACAGCCTTTTGCATTGTGAACGAGCTGAGGACAAGAACCACCGTAAAGATGCCCGACTGGAGCACATCAAGTTTGATGCCTCCAAGAGGCCAGGGACCTGTAGCGTTGGCTCGAATGGAGTAGTAAGCAGCAAAGAGTCCAGAGAAAAACATCAACTCCGAACCCAGCCAAACCATGGTGCCTACGCCCAGCATGGTTGGTTTGTTGAACCTTATTCCTCCTCTAATCGGTTCAACAGAGGTTGAAATTGCCTGAGTCATAAAAACGTAATGTTACCCTTCATCCCCAAGAGGCCGAATAAAAGACATCCGGCTATTCTTTCCCACTACCTGATTTTTTGCTGTGATGTCAAATCAACAATAACATCCGGTACATCTCTATTGTGCACAAAAACCAAACGGTTAGTGGTTCGGGTCATAGCTACAAAAAGGGCTTGAAGGTTCAATGAGCTGGGATGAAGCAGATGATCTGCGCCAGAAATTACAACAGAATCAAATTCGAGTCCCTTGGCCTCAGTGATCGATAACACGGACAAGCGTGAGTCTGGCAGCGGAGACGCAGTCAACCCGGACGTGATCAGTTTTTCCAGGTAAACTGCCTTTTCTGCCTCGGGGACAATTACAGCCACGGTCCCTGGTGAGACCGCATCAACCTCGCGATGCACTACCTGGGTAAGCCTATTTGTAAAGTCCTCGTTAACAACTTTCTCGATCATCACGGGCTGACCGCTATGGCGGATTGAAAGGGTCGCTTTTAGCTCCGGAAAAAATTCCTTTAAGAGCGTTGTGGCTATGTCCATGACCTCTTGTGGCGTTCGATAATTCACTTTGAGTTCGACGATCTCGAACGAACTTCCCTTGGGCATGGGAGTCACGATTTCCTGCCAGGATCGCTTCCCGAACGGCGACGTCGCCTGTGCAATGTCCCCGACGAGCGTCATCGAAGAAGAGAGGGAGTGCCGTCCCACCATCCGAGCTGCCATTGGGGACAGGTCCTGAGCCTCATCAACAATGATGTGGCCGAAAGCCCTGTCCTCATCCTCGGATTTTTTGGAATAGGCTCCAAGATGGAGCTTTGCCTCACTGAGCAGGACAACGTCCGATTTTGACCAGGTAGGATGATGCTCATGCGAGATTGCTGGTCGCAAGAGCAATTTCATCTCTTCTTCGGTTAGCCAATCCCTACCGGCGAGGCGTATAAGGGGAAAGTGAGAGTAGAGATCGGCCAGCAGAGCTTCAGGCGTCAGTGACGGCCAGATTCTCTGGACCAGAGACTGGAACGTGTGAGATCTTCGTATCTGTTTGGCAAGGTCACGCTTGGCAACCTTGAGCTCAGCGACTGAGCTGCCTTTCTGTGTAACCGTCGACTCCCCATTTTCCAGGTGATCTGCCGAGTCCAGATCGTGCATATCTCTCTTGGCAAGATATTTCTCCGCGATCCTTAGAGCCAATATTGACTCCACTAGCCGCCGACGCCGATTGTGGGGGCCGCTGCGTCGCTTGGCAGCCCTAACAGCCTCCGCCGTTTCCTCTGGCGATACATTCACCACAAACGCGCCCCATGCCACCTCCGCTGAACGCTTGAGCGGCCTCTGACGATCTCTAACAGCCTTGGCTATGACATCGGCCATTCGCAAGTCACCTTTCAAGAGAGCTTCACGCTCAGTCTCAGGATGTCTGGGCTCGCCGAAACCAGCCAGTCCAGCGACAGTCGTGATCTGCACGCCCGTTTCGCCAAGCGAGGGTAAAACCTGGTCTATATAGTGTGCGAAAATACGGTTCGGGGCAACCACGAGGACACCCTGGCGCTCCAGACGCAAACGGTGAGTGTAAAGCAGGTAAGCAGCACGATGCAAAGCAACCGCAGTCTTTCCCGTGCCGGGCCCTCCTTGGACCACCAGAATTCCGGCCAAAGGAGCTCGGATGATCTCATCCTGCTGAGCCTGGATCGTCGAGACGATATCGGCCATCCGGCCTGTCCTGGCCCTGGTAACAGCAGCAAAGAGTGAGCCTGGCCCTGACAGCGTGATCTCTTCAGCTCCCTCTGGTACAGCAACTGCTCCAAAAAGCTCATCTTCGATCGAGGCAAGCTCTTTGTGCTCTAGAGAAAAGTGCCTCCTGCGTTTCAGACCCATCGGCTCTTTACCGGTAGCCCTGTAAAAAGGCTCTGCGACAGGGGCTCTCCAATCTACCACCAACGGCTCCATGTCTTCGTCGGAGACTGCCAAACGGCCAATGTGGTATGTGCAGACTGTGCCCAATGGAAGCTCGTAGTCGATTCCCCCAAAAGTGAGGGCTTGATCACCGATTTCAAGCTGTTCCAGTCGCGCGAGGCTCTGCCGCACAATGACGTCCCGCTCGGCTCGAGCCTGGTGCGTCCCCCCACGAGGAGTGGCTAGAGCTGCTTCCATCATCTCCCGCGCTGACCTTCTCATCGCTTCTAGACGCTCGTTTGCTCTTTCCAGATATCTGCGCTCTGCAACCAAATCCGGATTTTGTGACACGTACACCTTTTCTAAATTTCTAAAAATTAAATAACTATTCATTCTACCGTTGATTGGAGTTCGCTTCCACATCGACATCCGATGAAACCCGCTTGAGCGACTGATGAGAACCGCAGGCCTGAGATATCTGTTCCACGAATCTCCTAAGCTTTTATCAAAGCGAGAAAAGGGCCGGGATTTGTCCCAACTGAAGAATGATCTAGTAATAAGAGCCGCGCGAGGCGAAGCGACGCCAACCGTGCCGGTCTGGCTGATGCGGCAAGCGGGACGGTCGCTTCCCGAGTACAGAGCGATTAGAAAACGCGGATCCATTCTGGACACAATTCAGGATGTACAGCTCAGCGCTGAAATAACACTCCAACCAGTCAAGCGATACGGAGTAGATGCCGCAATACTTTACTCCGACATCATCGTGCCAGCATTTGCAGTCGGATTCGGGATCGAAGTGGTCGCAGGGAAAGGTCCAGTAGTGGCCGAACCATTCAAATCAGAAGAGGACTTGAAAAGGCTCCGTGACCTCGAGCCCGAGACCGACACTGCGTACGTGCTCGAGACAATCAAGGTTCTTGTCGAAGAACTTGACATTCCCCTCATTGGGTTTGCGGGTGCTCCCTTCACCGTTGCAAGCTATCTCGTCGAAGGCGGTCCGAGCAAGACTTACGTAAAGACAAAGGCGCTAATGCGTTCAAACCCAAAACTCTGGCACAAGTTGATGAAGCGGCTTGCAAGGCTCGCTATCTCTTCCTTGGAGTCTCAGATAAAGGCTGGAGCCACCATGTTTCAGCTGTTCGACTCATGGGTTGGAGTCCTTTCGCCAGCTGAATACAGAGAAATGGTTGCCCCGCATACCCGGGAGGTTTTTCAGACCCTGGCAGGACTTGAAGTCCCCACCGTGCACTTTGGGGTAGGTACTGGGTTGCTCTTGGATCAAATCGTTGACACAGGCTGCACCGTGATCGGCATCGACGATCGAATCAGTCTGGACGAGGCCCACCGAATCACAGGCGGGAAGGTAGCCCTCCAGGGAAACCTGGATCCTGTCAACCTTGTCATTGGGCACGACGTTGCACTGAGAGAGTCCAAGAAGGTGCTTTTGGCGTCAGCAAGCTCTCTGGGATACATTTTCAACTTGGGACATGGAGTGCTTCCCGAGTCAGATCCACAAGTGATCAAGGCCGTAGTTGACTTCGTTCATGAGTATGGGAATGAATTCAGGAGAGGCGCGGCGGCACAAGAGTAGGAGTAAAGTGACCCAGGTTGTTGTGATTGGAGGAGGAGTATCTGGCCTTGCCTCTGCATATTTTCTTTCGGAAAAGATCAACCCGGCAGAGATCACCATCATCGAAGCCGAAGATCGTTTTGGAGGCACCATCAGGGGTGTCGACTTCGGGTCCCGTCGTGTTGAAACAGGCCCAGACTCCTTCATTACCAGAAATCCCTCTGCCGTGGAGATGGCAAGCAAGCTGAAGCTGTCAGACAGGCTGGTCTCACCAGCTACGAGCTCGGCATTCATATATTCTCGTTCGAGGCTTCATCGAATACCTGCTGGAACTGTTTTTGGCGCTCCGAGCGACTTCAAAAAGTTCTTCGGAAATTCGCTCATATCGAGGGCTGGGCAGCTCAGGGCTAGCCTGGAGTTGCTCATGAGAAAAGCAACCGTGGAAGGCGACACCACAGTCGGTTCCTTTGCGCAAAAAAGATGGGGTAAGGAGGTGACGGAAAGGCTGATCGATCCCCTCGTGGGTGGTATCCACGCGGGTAGCGTCCACCAGCTATCACTTGCGCAATGTGCGCCTCAGTATCTCAAGGCAGCTGAAAGCAACCGCTCCGTTTCCATCGGCCTGAAATCCCAGACAGCCAACTACACATCAAGCGGGCACCCAGCATTCTACTCATTTGCTAGTGGCTTATCAGAACTCGTAAACGCGTTAGTCGAGCTTCTGACCAAGCGAAATGTGAAGATGATTGCCGACACCAAGGCCATCGAAATTCTTCCAGGCGCTGCCGGATACAGCGTCGTAACCGACAGCCGAACTTTCGAGGCAGAAGGCGTGATTTGTGCTACCCCTGCGTACATTACTGCTGGACTTGTAAAGCCTTTCAGCAGCAGCGCCGCTGCGCTGCTGAGTACGGTTGAATATGCCTCGCCGATCATGACCCTGCTTGCATATGAAGACGAGGCTTTCAGCGAGCCGCCTGAAGGATCTGGGATCCTTGTGCCCCGTCCGAACAAAACGCTCGCGACGGCAATTACGTTTGCTACCAACAAGTGGCCAACGTGGAAAACCGATGGTGAAACACTGCTCAGAATTTCCACGGGTCGCGTTGGCGACAACAAAGCCTGGGAGTTCGACGATGAGCTACTTGTTGCAGGCTTGGAAGCGGAAATGAAAGATGTCTTGGGGGTGCGCGCGAGATCGGTTAGGCAGAACGTCACGAGATGGGACAGGAGAATTCCACAGTTCAAACCATTTCATTCTCAGCTGGTCCACAGGATAAGAGAAGAGCTTCCTCCCGGCGTCGAACTTGCGGGAGCGCCATTTTTGGGCGTCGGCATACCAGCCTGCATCTCAAGCGGCTCACTGGCCGCCGAACGCCTCACAAAGGGCAGAATCAAGCCTTGCTGACGCTGGCAGAGTCAAAAGTTGCCATCTCTACCAGAGTCCTTACGGCAGACTGGATTATCGGCACACTGAGACAGGCACCAGTTCCCTCGCCCAGACGCAAATCGAGCAAAAGTACAGGCTTGAGGCCAATGTAATCGAGCGCCTTCCTGGCCCCTGGCTCCTGGGAGAGGTGGCCCGCAAATATGTAATCTTTCACATGCTCAGAAAGTTCATAGCTCACGACAGCTGCAGCATCGGCAATCACACCATCTAAGACGACTGGAATCCGTCTGGCAGATGCAGCCAAAATCAGACCAGCCATTCCTGCGATCTCCAACCCGCCAATTGAAGCAAGGACTTCCAACGGACTTGATGCAGCCTCATCCTGAAGCCGCGAGTGCGCCGACTTTATAGCCTTGATTTTTACTACCATGTGGTCGTCGCCGATTCCGGTTCCCCTTCCAGTGGTCTCCTCAACATCTGATTTGGCAAACCACGAGATAAGGGCAGCTGAAGGAGTGGTGTTTCCGATTCCCATATCGCCAATTAGAAGGATGTCACAGCCTTGGTCTATGAGGTCATTCGCCACATCAAATCCAACCTGCACCGCCTCCTCAGCCTCTGCGACAGTCATTGCTGGCCGTCTTGCAAGATTGTCTGTTCCGGCACGGACCTTTCTGCTGAGTATTCCCGCGAAACCCGAAGTGTCTCCAGCAACTCCGATATCTACAACCGACACCCTTGCACCTATCTGCTTTGCTATAGCATTTATGGCCGCGCCACCTTCGAGGAAATTGGCAACCATCTGAGTTGTGACTTCCTGGGGCCATGGAGTGATGCCCTCCTCGAGAACGCCGTGGTCAGAAGCAAAGATACATACCACGGGCTGCACCGGCACCCTGGGAGGGAACTCGGGCGATATTGCACTGTACTTGCCGGCAATATCCTCGAGAAACCCCAGCGCCCCAGCAGGCTTAGTGAGTATGGCTTGCCTCTCCATGGCCTTGTCATAGTTGGCCCGAGAGGCGGGTCCAATCAATCCAATCGCTTCTTTGAAATTCACTCCAACACTCCTGACTACCGGCACTAATGTTTCTTCTCGCGCTGGTACATGACAGGATAACCGTGGAATGCTAGTCGAGCAAGCTGACTAGGTCGGAGTCGTCCTTGGTTGCGAACAAGATCTTGTTGAAGATGATGAACTTAGCAATCCAAAGGACTCCGAAGGCCCCAATCGATGCGACATTCACTGCAATTGCCACTTGCAGATGTTTGAGATGATGCTCCAGCGCAAGATGATCAGCTGCAGATACGGCCCAAAGTGAAAGTATCAGGCCCAAGAATGCGAGCCCCCAAAACGGAATGATCTCCTTGAAAAGATGCGACTTGCCAGTCTTGCCCCACGCCCATGCACGATTCATGTAATAGGATGGCAATGCTGATACTGCCACGGCAATGAAGTTTGAAGTAGTGGCAGACCAGAGGTGAAAAATCCCAAAGGCCAAAAAGAGAATCACCTGAGATATCACCACGGAAACAACCGAAGCCACGGTGTATTTGATTGCCTTCAAGGCAGTGTCTGAACGCTCCACTCGGGCCAGCAGCGGCTGCGGAACCAACTTTCTCCAAGTCATTTATACGAGCCTAGCATCCGTGCCTTTGTTAATTCCAGTGGCCTCTCTGAGAGGATTGGACCCCTCAGAGAGTAAATTTGTTCCAGCCCTAGAGCACCCTGGCTTTCGAGAACAACCGATAGGGCCTAGCGCTGATCGATGGGTACATACTTTCGCTCAGCTTCGCCCGTGTAGATCTGACGAGGACGCACTATCTTTGAATCCTGCTCGAGCAGTTCCACGTAATGCGAGAGCCATCCAGAGACCCGAGGAATCGCGAAAAGAACCGGAAACATCTCGATAGGGAATCCCATCGCCTGGTAGATCAGCCCAGAGTAAAAGTCGACGTTCGGATAGAGCTTTCTCGAGACGAAGTAATCATCCGACAGAGCCACCTCTTCCAGCTTTAATGCGATATCCAAGAGGGGATTCTTGCCAGTGATCTCAAAGACGTCGTAGGCGACCTTCTTGATTATACGAGCACGAGGGTCATAGTTCTTGTATACCCTGTGGCCAAATCCTTGAAGTCTTTGGCCACTCTTGCCTTCCTTGACGAGTTTGATGAACGGCTCCACGTTGTCCAATGAGCCTATTTCCGTAAGCATCTTTACGACGGCTTCGTTGGCGCCTCCATGACGAGGACCGTACAGAGCTGCACATGCCGCTGCGGTTGACGAGTACGGGTCCGAGTGTGCCGACCCTGCAGTTCTCATTGCAGTTGTCGAGCAGTTCTGTTCGTGGTCTGCGTGAAGGATGAACAAGATGTCAATGGCGCGTACCAGCACGGGATCCGCCTCGAAATGAGGCTCAGCTATTTTCCACATCATGGAAAGGAAGTTGGCAGGGAATGACAGTTCGTTGTCGGGGTAGACGAACGGCATGCCAACGGAGAATCTGTGAGCGGCCGCAGCCAGTGTAGGCATCTTGGCGATCAAGCGTACGATCTGCTTCTCTCTGATCTCAGGATCTGATATCTGCTTCGCATCCGCATAAAAAGTTGATAGTGCCGCAATGGCGGACACCAACATACCCATCGGGTGAGCATCGTAATGGAAGCCCTCAAGAAAACGCTTTCTCACATTCTCGTGAATGAAGGTGTGGTGAGTGACGTCGCGAACCCAAGCATCGTACTGGGCTGGAGTGGGCAATTCTCCCTTCAGCAAAAGATAAGCCACCTCGAGATAGGTGGAATCCTCCGCCAACTGTTCAATCGGATATCCCCTATATCGCAGGATGCCTGCGTCTCCGTCGAGGTAAGTGATTGAACTTGATGTCATCGCAGTTGAGGTGAGCCCTGGGTCATGAAACCAGATCCCCGGGAGCAGTTTTTGCCACTCCGCCGAAGATACCCCATCGTTCACAATAGGAATCTCAATGGACTTGCCAGATCGATTATCCGTTATCGTAATGCTGTCAGGCACGATCCCGCCTTCCTAGGCTAAATCTCCGTTCCACAAGGGCATATCACGCACCTTGCAGAATGCTTATAAATCTGCGACACCTTTTTTGCCGCAGAAACATTTCGAATCTTAAAGGCACTTCGGCCAAAAAGAGGAAGTCTCCTTCGCTTCCAATTTACAATAAATCAGCTCACTACTTCCAAATACTCAGCTCCAAACATACCTGTAGACATTTGTCTCACGGAGTCCGAACCCCATTCCAAGGTACAGCGCGTTAGCTTCCACCCTCGAAGGTCTTGATGTCAAATCCACCGACTTCGCACCTTGTGATTCAGCGAATTCCACTGCTGTTCTCACCAGTTCCTTGCCAATTCCCTTGCCCCTGGCATCTGAATCAACGATCACGTCTTCTATCCAGGCCCTGAGCCCAGTCGGTATAGGAAAAACAACCAAGGTGAGAGTCCCCAATATCTTCCCCGTCTCATTGTCGCTAGCAACAAGCAAGGTGACGCAGTCGTTCTCGATCAATCGTTGAAGGTCCCCCAGTTCGAGAGGCTTGGATGAGCTGGAAAGCTGGGGAACGAGATGATTCATGGCTCTCAAGAGTTCCAAAGAAGGTGTATCAACAGAGCTCACTTTGATCAATTGCAGTTCAACCCCCATGCGTCCAAACAAGCCAGAATAATCTATCGCCAATTCTTCAGAGATTCCACGCATCCTCACTTGTAGAGATCAGCCATCAATCGATCCAGGCGGGAGACTCGAAATTTATATAGTCGAAGCAAACAAGGTATCCTGAAGGGATGGAAGATTTAGTGTGGCTGGACTCTATACCGTCTGAGCTGCGCAGGCCAATTCTGATCACTGCTTTCTCGGGATGGAATGACGCAGCCGAGGCTGCGACACTTGCCGTCGACTTTCTTCGAAAGAAGCTGCACGCACGCGTCATAGCTGAAATCGATCCGGAGGAGTTTTACGACTTCACGACCATAAGACCGCATGTCAGTCTTCAAGACTCGCTGATTCGACAAATACGATGGCCCCGGACCTCTATTTCAATTGCCCACCTTGAGTACATTGACCGAGATCTGATCTTCGTAAAAGGTCCTGAACCACAACTGAAATGGAAGAGATTCGTATCCACCCTGTTCGAGCTTGCTGAAGACTTCGAAGTGGAAATGATCGTCTCCCTTGGTGCGCTTTTAGCCGACTACCCTCACACAAGACCTGTCCGCGTCACAGCCACCTCCAACAGCCCCGAACTGCTTGAGAAGTACGGCCTCATGCCATCTTCCTATGAAGGGCCGACTGGGATAATTGGAGTCCTGACCTCATGGTTCGACAAAGGCGGAATACCAGGCACTTCACTTTGGGCGAATATCCCTCATTACATCACCCAGACGCCCTCGCCCAAAGGTGCAAGAGCACTTGTGGAGAAGCTCCTGGAGCTGCTTGCATTCAGAATCGACACTTTGGAACTGGATCTGGCAACTGCTGAGTACGACCGTCAGATAGCATCGATCATCGATAACGACGAAGAGGCCAAAGCTTACGTGGCGCAGCTCGAAGCCTCGCGCGATCTCGAGCAGATTGATGCCGACACCGATCCGGCTGTCTTTGAACAGCAAATTGAATCTGGCTCTATAGATTCTCTCACTGAAGAAGTCCAGAACTTTCTTCGAAACCACAAGAAGGACTGACGCCAGCACGTCTTCAGCGAACCGATCAGAACCATCGCTGTAGCTCGATTTTGCATCGGGATATGCGTGACAACCCGTCCATTTGGAAAGACCAACGAAATCATGGAGAATAGATCTGTCATGTGAGAAGAATCTCCGTGGCGATTCTGTTCAGGGGGACACGTGGATTCGGAGACGTTCAAGATCCAGTTTCGTGAAGGACTGCCGCTCGAAAAGGGAAAGTACCCCGGCCTGCGACCAAGGCGCGAGGTCACTGACGGAATTGTCTGCGACTACGACGTTGCAGTGAAGATGCGCGACGGCATCAAAATATATGTCGATGTCTTTAGGCCTGAAACCCCAGGCGAATACCCCAGCCTTCTAGCTTGGGCCCCTTACGGGAAACACGGCAGAATAAAGTATCGGTTCTTCCCTCACTGCGGCGTCTGCGACAATGATCTGTCGCCTCTGGCCACATTCGAAGCAGCTGATCCGAAGTACTGGTGCGCAGAAGGTTACGCAGTTATCTACGCAGACCCTCGTGGGGCATGGGGTTCCGAAGGAGACCTGACCCTCTTGGGGCCGCAAGAGGCCCATGACTGCTACGACCTCATCGAATGGGCTGGTAGCCAGCCATGGTGTAACGGCAAAGTTGGAATGCACGGCGTCTCCTACCTCGCATGGAGCCAATGGAAAGTTGCTGCGCTCAATCCGCCTCATCTAGCTGCCATCAATCCATGGGAAGGGGTCACTGATTTCTACCGCGAACTGGCATTCCACGGGGGAATACCTGAGACGGCGTTTATGGCTATGTGGCATCCGAGCGTGAGCTTCACCAAGACCCGCGTAGAGGACCTTGTAAAGATGGCAGAGGATCATCCCTTATTCGATGAATACTGGGAAAGCAAGAATGCTGATCTCGCCAAGATAACCGTGCCGTGCTTTGCAGTTGCAAGTTGGGCGGATCACGGACTTCACGCTCGTGGAACGCTGGAAGGGTTCAAGAAGATTTCGTCCGAAAATAAATGGCTGATGATTCACGGGCGAAAGAAGTGGGAGAACTTTTATCAGAACGTCGAGAGGCAAAGGCAGTTCTTCGACATGTTTCTGAAGGGAAAGAAAACGGAGGTCCGCTTCTGGCCAAGGGTGCTTTTGGAAGTTAGGGAACGTTACTACGTCGGGAACTTCCGTAAAGAGTCTGACTGGCCTCTTCCTCAAGTGCGCTACGAGCCCCTCTACTTGGATGCAGAAGACCGAACTATGAACCGACAAGCGCCTCGACACCAGGCAGCAACCAGTTACGACACTGACAGCGAGTCTTCCACCCCGCAAGTTTCTTTCGATTGCAAATGGGAGCAAAGGGTTGAGCTAATTGGAGGCATGAAGCTAAAGCTGTGGGTTGAAGCCCCCGATGCAGACGACATGGACATTTTTGTGGCCGTGCAGAAAATCGACAGATCAGGCGAGGTGGTCCCTTTTCAATTCCTTGGCAACCACGAAGACGGGCCCGTAGCTCTGGGCTGGCTCCGCGTCTCGCACCGCGAGCTTGACCATAAGCGCTCCACTCCTGAACAACCAGTCCACCTCCATTTAAAAGAGGCAAAGCTCGTAGCCGGAGAGGTTGTTCCCATTGAAATAGAGATTTGGCCATCGGGAACTCTGTTCGAGGAGAATGAGATCCTGAGGATCATCGTCCAGGGAAGTGACATCTACGCCTATCCCCAAGATATGAATACGAACGGCCATAGCGCTACCGTCAACCGCGGCGAGCACATCATTCACACCGGCGGAAAGTACGATTCGCATCTGCTTGTGCCAGTGATTCCTGAGCCAATTCACTCATGAGAAGGGGGAGCCATCCATGCTTGGAACGACGGTCGACATTATTAGAAAGTGGGCAGATCGCTGGTCAGACAAGCCGTTCATCATCACGGAAAACGAGTCGCTGACATATTCACTCTATTACCAAAGGGTTTGCCAGCTCGCTGGCTGGCTCGAACAGCATGGTGTCAGACCCGGAGACAACGTCGGCTTTCTGATGATCAACTCAGTCGAACTCTATGTCGGATTGCTAGCTACCCACCGAATAGGAGCAGTGGCAAATCTCTGGAACTTTAGGCTTAGCAGGAGCGAAATCTCTTACCTCGCCTCTCATGTTGATGCAAAAGCTGTAATCGTAAGCCCAGAACTTCTGCCAGCCGTATCGGGCTATCCGGGAGTCATCCTCTGTGCCGGTTTGCCGCCATCGGGCTCCAACGGCATGCATTACTTTGACGAGGTTGCTCAAATGCCAATCAGCGAACCGGGTCTCCCTGAGCCATCCGAGGAATCCCTTTCGTCAGTGATCTACACATCCGGCACCACCGGCCATCCCAAGGGTGCCGCATACACGCACCAGACTCAATTGCTGTCCGCCATTCAATACTGTCTTGAAATGGGCCTCGGCTTTGGAAGCCGAGGTATATCGGCAGCACCTGTGATACACGGCGGAGCAACCAACTTCTTTTTAGCCTATCTTTTCATAGGCGGAGCGTTCATCGATTCCGGCAAGTATGACGCTTACCGCCTGTTAGGTCTGGCATCCAAGTATCACGCAACGGAGATCATGGCAGTGCCAACTCAGATCTTCGAGCTCTTGAAAACTGCGCAAGATGGTGGTCTCACCAAGGAGAACTTCAGCGACCTCAAGCTCATTCGTACAGCTGGCTCTCCTTACCCCAAGGAGATGGTGGAACAAGTCCATGATATCTTTGGATGCCACCTTCTCAACACCTTTGGAATGACTGAGAACTGCTCCAACGTCACCAGTATGCACTCCGGATACGACCCCGAAAGCTCGTGGACCACGATCGGAAAGCCCACGTACTTTTGGAACGCGCTGGCAGTTGAACTGGAAGAATCTGACGAGTCGATCAAAGAGGTTTCACGACCTGGGAGAGGTCAGCTCGTGGTAAAGGGTCCGCAGAATATTGGAAGCTACTACAAATCGGATTTGGCTCCCCGCTACAAAGATGGTTGGCTTTATGCCCGCGACATTGTAGATGTTGACACAACCGGCCATATGCAGATCATCGACCGCGTAGATTCCACCATCTTGAGCGGTGGCGAGAATGTGTACCCCCAAGAGGTAGAGATGTTTCTCAAAAAACACCCGGCCATAGAAGATGCGGGAGTCACGGGCGTTCCGGATTCAAGATGGGGTGAGCAGGTTGTAGCTCTAGTGGTGTCCAAGGACAAGTCACTTAGCGAGAGTGACATAAACGACTGGTGTCTCCAGAACAGTCATGAACTCTCTCGCTATAAAAGACCTAGACAGGTCGTGTTTGTCGAAGAACTTCCCAAAAACGTCTTCGGCAAGCTCGAACGTTACAAGCTTCGAGAAAAGTTTCAAGAAGCTCGAAAGCAACAGAGGGATCCGAGTTAGGCTAATCAGACTCGGGCGACGCCCAAAGCGGATCTCTCGGCGGATCAAAATAAGTCTCGCCGTGTTGGCCATTGATTGCCGAGAAAGCCATCTTCACCCAACCTCCAATGGCTGCCAGAGGAGTTGGCAGTGCTTCTTCTCCAAACCAGCCAACGTCGAGACACTCTAGGGGGTGCGCTTTGAGATCTCCCCCGATCGGCTCGCAGTAGAAGATCATCGAATACATGGGAACCGTAGTGAAGCCACGCTGCATCCCATCTACGACCGACAGCAATCTTGTTGGCCTGACTCGAATTCCGGTCTCTTCGAGAACCTCTTTTGCAACTATCTCTGCTGGGCTGTAGCCCACGTCCGCCCATCCGGTCGGGTAGAGCCAGACACCCGAATCAGCCCTTTGAACCAGAAGAAGCTCCTTTTGATGATTTCCCACAATTGCGCCGACCGCTGTCTTTGGGGTGACATATCCCGGAATCCCACGACCAATGGACCTTCTCCAGACCTCGAAGATCTCATCGACATATCGATCTTCTGAGTCCCCATGTCCGTTGAGATATGCTTTCATCTCTGCTGCGATATGAAGTATCTCTTCGAAACGCTCCTTTTCGTAGAGATTTTCCGTGAAAGAGAGGCCCGTGCTGGCAACGCCAGCGAGCGCCTCGCTCCATCGGTTTAACGCTGATCTTGCAATGTCCACATAATCGAAGCTAGCGAAAAATCCTCACTAATGTGACGCTGCCGTGGGAATTCGAAAACTCGCATCCGAATGGTGCAACCAGAAGAAGCTGATATTCCTGGATTCAAGATCTATGCTCGATGAGCATGGCGGTGAAAACGGACTGCAAACACTACATCATGCAAACGGTGAAATCGGGTGACAAGTTGGAGAAGTGCCGCCTCGGCGCAAATGAGCCTTTCCCTTTCGCATGTCCGGAAAACTGTCTTTTCTTTGAGCCCAGAGATGGCATTTCCAAAGCTGGCTGGCACGTACCCAGAAGCTGACCTTTGACACAGCGAAAACCCAAGGTACCTCCCTGCAATATGATTCAGCTGGGCTCTTTGACAAAATCGAGATAGCGATAACAGACTCTGGTAGCCTCACCATCAGTGGAGACATGATCGGGGGTAACAGGTGAGTGGATTCAAGAAGTTTCTCCTAAGGGGAAACCTCATCGACCTTGCTGTAGCATTCGTGATCGGCACAGCGTTCGCCAGGGTCGTGACAGCCTTTGTCTCAGACATAATCACACCTCTGATCGCAGCCATTGGCAAACAACCGAACTTCTCCCAACTGTACTTCACTGTAAACTCCTCCAAGTTCGCGTACGGAGACTTGGTGAACGTGGTAATCAGCTTTCTGGTCATCGCCGCCGTCGTTTACTTTGTCGTGGTAGCTCCGCTCTCAAAGCTGACTGCGAAGGTCTCAAAGGCTGCCGACCCCTCGACGCCAATGAGAGACTGCCCTGAATGCCTTTCTCTGATTCCCAAGGCTGCATCAAGGTGCATGTATTGCACTGCAGTCGTTCCGCCCGCAGAGTGATAGGGCTTTCAAATCCGGATAGCTAGTACCTTCTTGAATCGTATGCCCACTGAAGCAAGGCTTGTCGCTGTTTCGGGCGACACTCGAAATCGCCTGGAAAGCAATTCCTCGTAAGCTGACTCAGATGGCGCCGGAACCGAATCTGGCGCATCACCTGGCGTTCGTCATCTTCTGATCGCCTTCCCATATAGGTTCTGGCATACCACTCGAACCAGCCCCTCGGGTCCTGGTCGGCTATCCATCCCTTTTTCCGCCATTGGGCAAGCGAGGAGGATGCAAGCACTCCAAAAAAATTCAAGGACGGATCTGCAGGATTGCCAAGACCGGACAACTTCGCTTCCGGCCACCAGTCGCGAGGGTACTCGTCGGTGTTTGCGACGTCGTTGAAGTACTTTCCGCCAAAGACGCCGAGAGCCAGCATCTCCTTCGGAGTCAGTTCCGGCCGAAAGCCATACATGCGCTCAAGATCACCAATATCTCCAGCGGGACGGATCCTGAGATACGTATAGCCGTGCTGCATGTTGTTGTTGACAACGACTTCCATGCCTGAAGCCTAAATCTAATGTCCACCCACCGCGAGAACCATTGCCGATTCTTGGGTGAGCGTCCCGAAATCTTCTTTATTCAGCTTTCAACAACGTCGCCCAGACCTTCGACATCAACGCCAAGCGAGGCCATCCAGTCCATAGCCTGTTTGATAGAGCCGGCCTCCCCTTCTAGCTCGCAGATTATCCATCCGCTCCCTTCATCCACCGCAGCCCGGCGGATGTTGGATGTGACTCTAAACTGAATCGCGACTTCTGACAGGACCGGTCTTGTTACGAGCGACTCTGGATAGATCAATTTGACTCTCTGAGTTGCCAATCCCTGCCTCCGAGATTCCTAGACAACAACCTCTTTAGAGACTAGCTAGAACTGGCCTGCCGAGGATACCTCCGCCTCGGAATTCGAATTCAAATTTCCAGATCTGAAACCTTCGAGGTCCACCGTTACATAACGGTATCCTGCACCTTTTACAGCCGCAACGATTTCGCTGCGATTCGCAACCACCTTGTGAAGATCTTCAAGGAGGAACTCTATTCTTGCAATGGAGTCGTAATGTCTCACTCGAACCTGTGCAAAGCCCAAACGCTTGAGTGCGGCTTCCGCACGGTCGAGCTTCGTGAGAATCGCAACGGAAACAGAAGTTCCATAAGGTATGCGGGATGCCAGACAAGCAGATTGCGGGCGGTCCCAGGTCGAAAGCCCAAGAACCCGCGAATGCTCTCTTATTAGCATTTTGGAATACCCTGAATCCACAAGAGGGAACACTGCGCCCGCCAGTCTCGCCGCCTCCTGACCTGGCCTGTGCTCGCCTAGGTCATCAACATTCACTCCCAGCGCTACTGTGGAGTCCGTTGAGATCAATATGGGTTTCACAGCGTTCATGAGCTCCGTCTTACACCAATAGCAGCGATCGTCTCTATTTGCGACATAGTTTGGATTCTCCATCTCGCGCGTCTCCACAAGCGAGAAGGGAATATCCCAAAGCTCAGCCAAGGCGCGACAGTGCTCAAGCTCTCCACTGCCAAGAGAAGGAGAAACAGCTGTCACAACTGTCACGAACTCTCTTCCAAGTGTGGCTCGAGCCACATAGGCAAGAAACGCAGAATCCACTCCGCCTGAGAGGGCAACAGCCACTCTACCAAGCTCGTTCAGCCTTGTGACCAGGGCGGAAAATGAACGATCTTCCAAAAGGGTCCCAAATCCAATCTTCACCCTTTCGCCGATTGAAGACACCATCAGTTCGTTCACACAAATTCCTCCAGGTTCATTTCTGACCCAAGAAAGACCGTTTCAGTTCGCAGCTCCAGATAGGCAAGCGGATAGAGCGGCTTCTGGCTCGTCTATTATCCCAACAAAAAACGGGCCGAATTGAGCATATACCGCGGACACCTCGTCAAATCTCATTGTGTACACAACATCTTTGATGTCATCGATTCTTTCTCCGAAAAGAGTGACCCCCCATTCGTAGTCGTCTAGCCCGGTAGAGCCGGTAATCAACTGAATGATTCTCCCCGCAAACTTGCGCCCCGAACCTCCGTGCTGCAGCATCTGATTTTCGCGTTCTTGATAGCTGAGCGTGTACCAGTTCGCTCCAACCTCGCGCTTCTTGGACATCGGGTAGAAACAGAACGCCCTCTTTCCTGAGGGTGGCAACTGCGGATAAAGGCGCGGAATCTTGCGATCCTCAGGAAGACCCTTGGCATATTCGGAGACTTCGGTCAGCGAAACGTACGAGTCTGCGAGCAGCAGGCCGGAACTCTGAAGATCACTCTGGAGGCGCCTTAGCCGCAGCATGTCTGGCCCGAGCACCATTACTCCGAAATCAGCCTTGTGGCCAACCAGCGCCACTGTCACAACCTGATAACCCTCTCCGATGGCAGCTTTGAGAGCACTGATCGCGCCCTCCTTTTCGACCCGAGCGCCTACATGAAAAAAGAGGTGCAAAACAGACCAGCCCTCACTTGGAATTCCGGGAACCATCTCCACGCTCCGCGCAGAACCATCACTCATCTCACGTCTCTCCTCAACTGAATAAAGCCTTAAATCAGGTCGTCGCGATTCAAACCCACCGTAGCAGTTGAGTCATCAGTAGCGGTCTCAATCGGCAGCAGAGCGTCTACAGCCTGGTGCGCGCTGTGAGCGGCCGCCACCACCTCATGATACCTTTCAAGCTCCTCGAGAAATTCTGGACTGGAATATATCCTTCCATCGATCAAGGGTCCTTGAGTATGCCGGATGATTGCCATCACATCCTCACCAGTAAGAGTCTTATTTCTTTCTAGTGCATGCGCCACCGACAGCACGGACGACCTGCTGTCTTCGAGGAGATCCCGAACTCGTTTGTAGAGCTCGTCCAATTTGGATTCGACCCTATCGCCAAGCATCGCAGGTGCTGTCCCCTTCTTGTGCTCTGAGCTACCCTTGGCTCCCGGCTGCGAGCTGGGCCCAATTCCCAGTTTCGATGCGGCTCCATAGGATGAAAGAGTTCCTCCCATTCCCCAGTACCCCTCCATGAAGATCGCCAACTGGGTTGCACTGTCGAGATCGCCTGAAACACCGGAAGAATTGTCTCCACCAAAGAACATCCTCTCTCCGACCAGCGATGCGAGCGAAACCATGATGTCTGCCTCGTATTCGGAACGCCACCGCGTGAACTGATCCTCGGGGGGTATTGACGCCACAAGGCCGAGATAGTTGCCGCCCTTCTCAATCGTCGCCATGTCTATTGTCAGATGGTGGCGAATCTTCGCTGCTGAGACAGCATGGCAGGCTTCGTGAATCGCGACGGCATGACGCTCCCTCTCTATATATTCCACATCCTCAGGAGGACCAAGATCTTTGAGTTGCTTCGCCCTTATGACATCCTTCCACGTGACGACTTCACGGCCATCCCGAATGGTGTTGATCAGCGCCTCATTGACAAGATCCTTAATGGTTGCCCCGGTAGCGTATGGCGTAATAGTGGCGAGCCGATCGATCTCGGCTCCGGTCAATGTATGCGCCACCTTTGATAGATAACCCTCATATGTCCTGATCCTGCCAGCTTTGGAAGGGTAGCCAACCTTATAAATCCGATCGATTCTTCCAGGACGAAGGAGGGCTTCATCCAGAGCCTCGGGCATGTTGGTCGCCATCATGACCAGAATTCGATATTTTGGAGGCTCTTTGGGCTGCATGCCAAGAGACTTTCTGACGACTCTGTTGAAGAACCCCCTTGGCTTCTTCAATCCAGAGAGCTCTGTCAATAGGGCTTGAAGAGTCCCCATACCCCCTCCGCCAAAACCACCAACATTGGCAAGTACCTGATAGACCTTGCCACGGCTCTTTTCGTCCGCGTTGTCCGCCAAAAGGGACGAGCGCAAGAGAAACGAAGAGGTTGACTGCGAAAGATATGAAAAACCGTTGCATCCTTGCGTGAACGCGCTAGCGGGAGAACTGCGTCCCGTCATTCCGAAAGCCCCCGGAGCCGAGATAGCCCCTCGGGATCCAAGCGAATCCGCTTCATCGAAGAATACGACCACACCACCATAGCGAACTGCAAGCTTCCTCAACTTGCGGAAGAGAGCTTTCACTTTGAGAATGCCGATTCCAAAGAACATGTTTATGAAGGCACCAGGATCAACAAAGACAAAGGGGTTCTCAGTCTCCCCTGCCACCGCCTCTGCCATGAGTGTCTTACCGGTGCCGGGGGGTCCCCACAAGAGGATGCCGCCCGGTACGTATCCCCCCTTCTCCTCGATTGCCTCCGGATTCTTCAAAAAGATGATGTTCTCCTTGACGCGCTCCAAAACAGCATCCTGTCCCCAAACATCCGAGAAACGGGTCTTGACGTCGCCAGGGAAATATACATCTATCCCTCCGCGAGAAAGAAACCAAAATAGGCCAACAAACTGGAAAATCAATATGAAAAAGGTGAGCGCAATTTGAATTATCGTCGGCAAGGCAGAAAAGATCGCCGCCGGCACTTGGAAAAGTGATGTGAATGGGGAGACGTGATAGAAATCACCCATCACAATTGCCAGAATTACCAAGCCAATCAACACTTTCAAGGCGCGCCCAACTCTATAGCGAGTCCAGTCATTCCAACGAGAGCCGAGCTTAGAGAAGGTGCCGAATACCTCTTCGGACCAATAGACGTTCCAGGTCTCAGAGTGCTCTGACAAGAGATAGTGACCTTGACGCAAAAGCTCAATTACGAAGAGAAGCACCAGCCACCATGAAGAGGACATGACCCCACCTGCAACGCTTAGCAGCGGCTGCAACGGGTTGTTACTGGCGTGGAACATTACTAGGACCGCAAAGATCAGAAGAAGGACTATTAGGAACTTGATTCGATCCCAGAGCGGTATCGGCATCCTCAAATTTGGCGGACCCGGATCTGCCAGGCGCCAGTCGTCATCTGAGCCACTGCCGAAGTTCAAATCCATCGGGTCGTTGCCTTCCATCATTGCTCCTTGACGTTCCACGAATTGACCACATGTTCAATAACTGCCTTGTTCGCTGAGAAACACTTCGCCGTGCACCCGATCCCGATAAAATAAATCCATGTCTTCTTGGGGTCGAGGTAGGCCTTCTGGTACAGGATCGATGCCGACGTTTTCGAAAAAATCATCTTCACCTCGAGCGTTGAGCCGCGGAAGCCGCTCGGAGCGGTGAATTCACGATACGAGAGAACTTGATAAGACAAACCGCCGCTGCTAGCCCCAGTCGCAAGGGGGTCCGACGGCAGAAGCACTTGGCGGAGGGAAGCCAGGGACACGCTCGCGCTCTGGGAAGACGTCAGCTCCATCTGCTGAGTTATGCCATATGGAATAGTGGAGGTTAGGCCTGATGAACTCTCCAGGGTGGCTCCCGACTTTCCGGCAAAGATATTAGACCAGCTCTGAGCCTCGAGCTGATGTAGAACAGATGCGGGAACTCCGGCTGAAGTCACTTTGAAGATCTGGCTCTGATTGAATATGGTCCAGTTTTGCGGTACCTCAAGGTAGGAATCCCCACCTGACGAGTTGACGTGGTTCAAATACACATAACCATTGCTCGCACAGCTGGCGAGAACCATGCTCATGCCAGATATTGTGAGTGCCATCAAGCGGGGCTGCACCTTTGCTGAACCTCTTTCAAGCTTCCCTTGGACTCTGCAAACCAATCCCCCGGGGGAAAGCCACCTTCCAATTCCTCGAACTAATAAAGCTCAGACACGCTGCCGATACGAGCAATCCAAGTTTGCCAAGAGAAGGGTCGACGGATGCGCCAAAGAATCCAGGCAACGAGCAGCTTCTACTCATGTGGCGACTCTCGACAATTAGCAGAGCGAGATTGGCGTGGAGCGTACCCAGGATTTTCTTTAAAATCCAGTTAGCCTAACCAAACGTCAGAAGTTACCCCAATCCTTCACTTGAATAGACCTGTTTGCTACAGGAGTTTGGAAAACACAGCTGAGACTTCTCTGCCTGTAATTATACCGATGCAGTCTCTGTTAGAAAAGAAGCAAAATAGGCAACCTCAAGCAGCTGGATACCGGCTAAAACGGGCTCTTAAAACAAACGGGGGAGGCTTTTCGCCTCCCCCGTTATGATCGATCAGCTTCTAGCTTAGAAATCCTCCATGCCACCCGCAGGGGCAGCAGGGGCCTTCTCGGCCGGCTTCTCAACTACCACAGCCTCGGTCGTCAAGAA
>JAJZBG010000097.1 GCA_021799035.1 Actinomycetes bacterium
GACTGAACAGGACCACCTCAGTCCGCTTCTAATACTCGACGAGATCGACAAGGCCAGGGTCTCCCGGTATGGCGACACCCTGAGCCCGCTTCACAACCTTTTGGAGCCGGTGTCTGCAAGACAGTTCCGGGACGGATCTGTTGGGCTTCCAATTGACGCGAGCCACATCATCTGGATCGCAACCGCGAATTACCTCAACAGGATCCCAAGAACGCTCCAAAGCAGATTCGAAGTTTTCGAGATATCAGCTCAGGATCAAGGCGCCAAAAGGGCGATATTAGAAGGAATACGTGACGAGCTCAAGTCCGAATATGACGACATCGAGTTCTCAGACGAGGTCCTAGAGGCCCTAGTTGAACTGAACCCGCGAGAACAGCGTCAGCTACTGGAGCGGGCGCTTTCGAGGACTGTGCGGCTGGGGGAAAATGTTGTCACTCTAGAGCATCTGGAACAAGTGGCCCGACAGCCCAAGCCGGAGCCTCCGACGACTGTGATCGGATACATATAACAGGCGATCTGCTGGTGTGTTATCTGGCTGAATCTGAAATGCCGCCCTCAAGAAGTCATCGGGCGGCGTTTCAGATCGGTCAGGACTCCATGGCCATTTCAAGCCCCTCCAACCACGACTAGTGACGCGGGAGCAGGGCTCGGAGAAAAGCCACCTGGTGTTATAGAGCGCGACTTTACAGATAGCACTTTATTGCCACTGTGAGTGTTCATGACCGAGAGGAAAAATGAGGAGTTTTGGCACGGTGCATATATATGGGGCATGGGAACACGAGAGAACATTCCCAGCTGCAAAAAGGCCATTTGGCCAAGCGTCGTTCAAGGACCAAACGAAGACTGCGAGCAGACAGAAGGAGGTGTGTTGCAATGGCCAGACAGGTGACCCCGCCCACCAAGCCGTTCATGGGGGTAAGCGAAGTAGCTATCGTGCTCTGCATCTCCAAAGCGACGGTGCACCGCTCAGTGAAGAAAGGCGACTTTCCGATCCGCCACTTCGTCATCAATGGAGCAATCCGATTCATGAGAAGAGATGTCCAGGCGTTCCTCTATGGAAATCCGCCAGAGTCCGGTCAAGCCTCCTGAGTGCGAGATTGAGAGGGATGATTCACGTGACGGATCTCACCCGTAAAGCTGCCTGCCGACTTCGGAAGCGATCTTTACGTCCTCTTCGGTTATTGGGTCGGTATAGTGCCTCGCCATGTGGGTTGTCGACCATCCCAGTCTGGCCTGTTTCTGTCGCTCCGAAGACAGAGGGTCTATGAGCGTTGCCTGGAAATGCCGTAGGGAGTGCAAATGAATCGCCGAGTCCACTCCAGAGGCCTTTACCATTTTCTTGAAGGCATGCGAAATGCTGTCTGGATGGGGTGGGATAGATCCATCAGGCGAGTAGCTGAAGACAAACCCCTCATCAACCAGAGAAAAACCCATACTTTGCGCAAGCGCTTGCTGCTCAGCTCTGAGATCTTCGAGCGAAGCAAGCGTCCATTGATCGAGCGCCACGACCCTGATGGATGCCTTGGTTTTCGGAGGCTTTATGACAATCGAACCCAGGGCGGCAATCGCCGCTTCATCTATAGTAAGCCTTGAGTCTGCGAATGAGATGTCTGACCACCGTAGCGCTGCGGCTTCGCCTCTTCGCATTCCAGTTGCAGCTATCACCTTTATCAATGTCGCCATTCGTATATCACCGCTCTGCTCCACCGTTTGAATGATCGCCTGCACCTCCCCGATCGATGGCGCGCGAACTGGTGACGACTTTCGCGCATTTCCTGGAAGGTCGGCTAGCGTAACCGGATTTGGGATAATACCGCCGGACCATTTTCCTGCGAGCCTGGCTGACTTGTGCAGCATGCCTCGAACATGTCTGATCCCCGATAGGCCGAGTCCTTCTTTGGCCAAGGAACGGAAATAGCCTTCAACCTCGAAGACGCCGATCGTGCTAATGGCCTTCGTGCCAATAGTTCCTTCAATGTGCCGTCTGTAAAATCCTTCGTAGTCCCTGATCGTTTTCGGGGAGAGATCCTGCCATCCGTTCTCCCTCCAGGCCGCGATGGCATCATTGAATGTTGTCTCGGGACCCCACTGAATCTGTTCAGTTGGCTCAGCTAACTTCTCGTCATGACGTGGAAAGTCCGGCTTTGACTCGAGTTCAAAACTGAGTCTTGCAAGTTCTCTTTCAGCCTCGCGCTTTCCACCGACGTAGGTCGCGTATTTGTGTACCACTTTGCCGTTTTCATCCCTGCCAAGATAAAGACGGAGCTCCCAGACGTTGGGCTTTCTTCTCAAACGGATCGAACCCACTTTCATACCTCACTCAAATGTTGGGTTGATTGTTGGGTTAAGTCTATCGCAAGGGAGTTATAAATTCAAATATACGCTCTGAACAGGCGCCCCCGGCAGGATTCGAACCTGCGACCAACTGCTTAGAAGGCAGCTGCTCTGTCCAGCTGAGCTACAGGGGCAAGCGTCAACGAGTCAATATCCTAATCTGTCAGTTGCCGCATGACTCAA
>JAJZBG010000010.1:0-5940 GCA_021799035.1 Actinomycetes bacterium
AGGGTCCTCAGGCCCTTCTTGTGGTAGTTGAGTCCAGAACCGAGATCCTGCAATGTCTCAAAGGTCCAGTCGTTGGCGGCACAAAAAGATTCGAGGAGGGCAACCTGGCGGACCAGATCCTCTTTTTCGTCGTAGCTTGACACTCTCGCATAGGCAAGGGTGGTCCGCGATGATGGCGCCTTGTGGGGGGCTAAGCCCCGCAACTTGGCCAGGTCATAGCGTCTTGCTCCTCCAGGAGTGCGAACAGGCGGGTCGATCTTCCCTGCAGCTTCCCATCTGCGCAGGGTCTCCGGACGGATACCAAGTTCCTTTGCCGCTTCTTTGATACTGACTAACGTACCTTTATCTTAGACGTATTGTCAAGGAATAGCAATGAATGTTCAATATATGCTGTACAGTTTCTAGCCCCAGTTTCCGTTGCAAAAGTAGTACCATGCAACTCGCAACTAATTAAATAGACCTGCTACATAAATGTTGAATCGGCTCAATTTAGCAGAATTCTCTCCCTGGGGCTCAGTTGTTGGAGATTTGTTCCCAGCTCGATTGTGAGAAAGCTCCGATTAGGCTTCGCGACTGCTTCGATCTCATGGTCATGATGCGATCCAACACAGCATGGCATTGCGGCATTTGTGGGCTTGGGCAAGTGCCCGAAAGCTCTGGTCTCACTCGGAGCTGTTCTTGGGCCACTGGAACGCCGCAGTACCTAGCTCAGATTTTCAGCACTGTAACTGTGTAATTGCAGCATGTAAAACAGCACAGGCACACCCGAGATACTCGGCATCACCGTCTAGCAGGACAATGCCCTGAGCTGGGACTATGAAATAGGCTTTGGTGTCCGTGCGGGGAATTCCACGGTCTCCTGCTGGAATCTCGGTTTATATCCCCGTGGAATCTCTATCAAAAGCGCACTGTGGCTGCCCTAGCCTTCGATCTATTCCAGGCTGTCATCCAGGATGTTATCCGGGATGCACGATACTCCTCGAAAGGCTCGACCGTCCAGAATTTGCTGCAGTAGACCTCAGAAGTACCTCAACTGGAACGGGGATTCTCTATCGGAGAAGAGTGAGTTTTACGGGGGTAGCCGCTGGGTGGATGTCCGATGGCAGGCTCTGGGAAGTGAGGGAACAGATGGGACTTCATCTGATTAGGAGGTTGCGAAGATGCGAATTAGTTTGCGCGGCAAAGAAGGTTCGGGGCGGGCAAAAAGCAATTTGAATTCTGCTATGAGGATCGGACTTGCTAGTCTTGGAATGTTTGGAGCCGGTGCTGTGCTTCTGAGCAGTTGCGGTTCCAGCAGCTCTGCTAGCACGCCAACAGCCAATTCTCAGGCCAGTGCTCCCAAGGCTCAAGATGCTCAGCTGTTTGTCGATGCAGACACTGTCAGCACCGCCAAGGCGACCAGCTGCTATCTGCAAAACAGGTTCCAGGTTGGCGACAAAATCCTGTTCCGTGTCAAGGTCTTCAACGGTGCCACCGGTGCGGCCATGACCAAGTCTGATCTGCAGTCCGTAGTGGTGGGACTTCCGAATGGCCAGAACATGCCTGCTACTTACGGAAACCACAAGACGGACAACTTCTGGACTGTGGCTTGGACTGTGCCGTCCAACTACCAAACAGGGACCATCAACTACACAGTTACAGCGACAGGCGACAACGGCGCTAGTGGAAAATACGTGCCGTTCAACGTTGCTGCTTCGCAACTGACGATTGCTCCATCCAGCGCGGCATAAGCAAAAAGGCAGTCTAAAAATGAAATGCGATCTTAGGGGCGGGCATTGTTTGCGCGCCCGACTTTTAATTACGGCTGCATCTGTCGCGTTGGCTGGAGGCGTGCTTTCCGCCTGCTCTAGCACGACGCCGAGCAGTGCGTCGGCCGCAAAGAGCACCTCGACGACGGCAGCACGTGCGCGCTACCAGGGCAAGCTGACTCTTGAGCCTGCAAACGGGACTCCGGGCACAGTCGTGAAAGTGGCTGGAACTGGTTTTCCTGCGGGTGAGGCGGTGCAGGTTGCTTGGCAGAACGTCACTGGTTCGTGGAAAGTGACTTCGAGTGGAGAGCTCCTCGGAGCCTCTTACTCGTCTTCATACAAGCCACTTGCTTCGGCAACGACCAGCCCCACCGGGTCGCTTTTTACAAGCTTTGTCGTGCCGACTGGTTTTGGATACTCTCATGAAGTCCAGGTCAATGCTGGAAGCCAGACTCTGAATGCGGCGACTTTCAAGGTTGCGCCCCAGGCTTCGATTTCGCCGCAGTCTGGTCCGGCGGGAACTCCGATTCAAGTCACGCTAACGGGAGTGGGTTGGCAGGAGTACCAGCAGAACTGGTATCTGATGTATGATCAGCACGTCACGGGTTGGCTTTCTGCGGTCACCACCAAAGGAACTGCCACTGCAGTGATCCCCGCTACCGGGACTCCTGGTCTTCATGTACTGAGCATCTACGAGGCACCTGATAGGGAGCCGTACCTCAATACACAGCAGACTCCAACTAAGAATCCCATGTTCACCATGAAGTTCACGGTAACGCCAGGAAATGCTGTGCTTCCCCCGAGTACGCAGTTGCAGTCAAGCACTCCGGTAGCTGCGGCAACACCGGCAAGTGTTGCGAATGGGCCAGCTATTTCGCTCAACTACTCGTCAGGACCGCCGGGTACACCGCTCGTTCTCAAGGGTAGCGGGTTTCCCAAGGATCAGCAGGTCAAACTGACCTGGGTGACACAGACGGGCAATCATCTTTACGGGATGGGCGGATCCGCCAGCAGCCTTCCGAGCGTGACTACCGCTGCTGACGGGAGCTTCCAGACCTCATTCAACACTCCCAGTGATTTGGGAGAGTCTCACAAGATAACCGCCCAGGCTGGCTCGACTTCGGCATCAACCACCTTCACGATCACTCCAAAAGATCTTGGAATATCGCCGAGCTCTGGTCCAGTGGGTACCGAGATAACAGTGCATCTACAGGGAACTGGGGTCACTTGGACCTCGAACATCTACGGAGTCACCTATGACAACTCGGACATCGGCTATGCGTGCGGAGTCAACTCAAACGGGGACATAACGCTTCACCTGCAAGCTACAGGTGCACCGGGATGGCACTACATCGACTTCTACCCCGCGGTGTGGAACATCGTAAATATGCAGTTCTCCACGGCAGACTACATTCAGGTGCCTCAACTCACCTACGCTGCGGACCACCCCGGGGAGAAGCTCTCAGCATTTGAATTCGCATTCCACATCTCGAACTAGGCAAGGAAGGGGATGACACCGTGAACGAAGATGAACTCTCAAAGATGAATGGCTCTCCGCCAGATGAACCTGAACCAGACCTCCTAGCATCGCTGGTGCCGGCAAAGGTGGCCGACAGTCTCGATGGAGACGAGGTGGCAGCCGAGGACCAGCCGGCGTTTAGCCGGAGGCAATTTCTAACCAGCCTTGCAGTAATGGGAGCTGCAGTTGGTTTGGGATCCCAGCTTGTGAAGACGCCAGCCGCAAGCGCTGCAACCACCACCACTGCGACGCAGCCGGCCCAGGCCACGAGCAGAACAAGGGCGACGCTTCCTCAGTGGACAATGATCATGGATCTGCGGTACTGCAATGGGTGCAACGATTGCACTACCGCTTGCCAGTACACCCACGTATTGCCCAAGGACATCACCTGGATCAAGGTCTACGAGATGTCGAATCCTGACGGCCAGAGCTACTACCTCCCGCGCCTTTGCCAAATGTGCGAGGACCCGCCCTGTCAGGCGGTCTGCCCGGTGGGTGCGACGTTCCGCAACGACGAGGGCATAGTGCTGATAGACCAGAACGTCTGCATCGGCTGCCGCACCTGCATGGCTGCCTGCCCTTACGAGTCGCGCTACTTCAACACTGAGCCGATGCCGACGGTTCCAAAACAGCCGTTCCCACCCTCACCCGAGTGGCCAGTCCCGCAGCAGATGAATACCGTGGGCAAGTGCGTTCTGTGCGCTGCCGATCTGTCAAAGGGGATGCTGCCGTCGTGCGCGCAAGCCTGTGGAATGGGCGTGATATACCTCGGCGACCTCACCTCCGACGTCGCGGTGAACAGCCAGGGCAACGCGGTCAAGCTGTCACAGTTCGTCAAGGAAAATGACGCTGTCCATCTCAAGGAGGAGCTCGGCACCAATCCTCGAGTCTGGTATATACCTGGCCACGGTCAGGACTGGAAAGATTCTTACTAGAGGGAGGATGTCTCAAGATGAGCCGAATGACCACCTATGAGCGATTGCCGCAAGACGATCCGGAAAGGCAGAAGCTTCGAGAAGCTGCCATACGGCCAATGGTCCAGAAGCCCGGCAGGGGTTACAAGCTGCTTGTCGGTGTGCTTGGCATTCTGGTGATACTTGCGTTAGTCGCCTTTTATCTGCAAATCGTTGACGGCAGATCCGTCGACGCATACAGCAACGAGGCCTTCTGGGGCCTATTCATCGCCAACTTCATCACTATCGTTGGTGCTAGCTACGGCGGTGCTGTCGTCTCCGCAGTGCTTCGCCTTGTCGGGGCAACTTGGCGAGCTCCTCTGGTGAGAATCGCCGAGGCCACCGCTGTGGCCACAGTGATTGTCGGTGGAGCTGCGATAATCCCGAGCGTAGGGGTGCCGGGGAGGATGTGGGAGTTCATTGCGAGGCCCAACTTCTCTTCTCCGCTGATCTGGGATGCCCTGGCTATTGGAACCTATGCCTTTGCCTCCATTGTCTTTTTCTTCCTGCCGGTTATACCTGATCTTGCCGTCGCCAAAGAGACAATGGGCGATCGTGCTGGAAAGACCCGAACAACTATCTGGCGATGGCTGTCCTGCCGCTGGAATGGTAGTGGCAGACAGGAAAAGCTTCTGGGCCGAATGATGACGATCCTGGCCATCATGATCATTCCACTGGCGGTTTCAGTCCACTCGGTGTTGGGCTGGGCGTTTGCGAACACCAGCTTCCGCCCTTGGTGGAGTGAGGAACTCTGGGCCCCTCTATTTGTGATCGCAGCACTGTATTCCGGGATAGCGAACGTCATCCTTTCCCTTGCTGCACTTCGCCATGCCTACCATTTGGAGGACTACATTACAGAGAGGCACTTCAAGTCTCTAGGCCTGCTCATGCTTCCGTTCGGCGCTGCGTACCTCTACATGGAGGTCGCTGATTTCTTGCCGGGCTCCTACCACGGCGAGCCAGGCACCGCGGCGGTGTTCAAGCAGCTCTTTGTAGGCAGCTACGCCCCTTGGTTCTGGCTGTTCATAGTGATGGGCATCGTGGTTCCGATCCTCATCGTCTCGATGCGCCGGACCAGGAAGATCGGCTGGATCGTTCTGGCTGCTGGGTTTGTGGTGCCGACTTTCTGGCTCAACCGCTTTCTTATGGTTGCAGTGCCGGCTACCTACGACATGATCAACGGCTCTTTTGGCACCTATGCATGGACATGGGAGAATATCGCCATCACGCTGGGCTCGGTGGCTGCAGTACCGCTCATCTTGCTCCTGATATTCCGCGTGGTCCCGATCCTTTCCGTGACTGAGATGGAGAACATGGAGATGGAGTCTCTTGCTCAAGAAGCGGAGGCGCTGATGCACGCCGGAAATGGGAATGGCAACGGTTACGTCCAGCGCGAGAAGGCTCTTGAAGGAACATACCGTCCTGGAGCGACGGATGAGTTTGAGGAAGAGGATGACTTCGCAAGAGGGGAGGAAGAGGAATGATTGGCAATCTCTCTGAGATGTTGCGCCGGATAGGCCAGAGTGTCGCAGTTGGCGCAGTTGCCGCGGTGCTCTCTGTAGCTGCAGTGGTCGTTGGTTGGTCGCTACCTGCGGAAGCAGCCACGCCGGCTCCAGCAGCCGTTCCAACCGCAGTTCCAACCGCTCTGAGCCTGTCAGTAGCTCCGAGTGCCACTAGCCAAGGGTCTCTGACTCTCACCTCCCAGGTGGAAGGGGGATCG